>NZ_JBSHHY010000028.1:49162-74638 GCF_053618675.1 Streptomyces sp. NPDC055632
GGTTTTTTGGGGGGGGGGTGCTCCCCTCCACACGGGGGCCCCCCCCCGTCCGCTTTACAAAATACTTTTCCCCGGGGGGGGCTCTTAGGGGGGGGGGGGGGGGGGCCCCCCCCCCCCCCCCGCCCCTCCCTGTCACGCGGTGTTACGGGGTGACCGCGCCGATCACGACGCTGCCGGTGCCCGCGACGGTGCCGCGGGCGTTGACGAGCTGCACCTCGCCGAAGAACTGGCGTCCCTCGGGAGCGGCGCCGGCGACGACGACCTCGGCCGTCACCGTGGCGGACCCGCCGTTGGGCAGGGCGGCCGGCTTCGAGCCGTCGACCTTCACGGTGCCGAGCGCGGACGAGTAGTACACGTCCTTGTAGTCGTACGTGGTGCCGCCCTCGGCCTGGACCGAGTAGCCGTCGACCACGACGGTGTACGTGCCCGCGGCCGGCTTCACCAGGGAGACGGCCTCCTCCGAGTCGCCGTCGGCGGCCTGCGCGACCTGCTTGCCGTTGAGCAGCACGGTCAGGTCGAGGTCGGCGGCCCGGTCGGAGGTGTTGCCGATGCCGATGTCGAGCCGCTCCACGCCCTCGCCGATGGTGACGGTCCGGGTGTGCGTCTCGTGGTGCCGGATGGTCGGCGTCTCGGTCTTCTGCGAGCCGAGGGAGCCGCCCTTGAGGGTGCCCTCGATGCCCGCGAAGCGGTTGGTGACCTTCCACTGGACGGGGGCCGGGGTGCCGACCTTCGCCTCGGGGACGGTCTGGACGGCCGGGTCGAAGTCGACGCCGAGCGCCGAGACGCCCAGGGTGTACGGGTTGTCCAGGTCCGGCGACGTGCGGCGGGCCTCGACCTCGATCTCCCAGACGCCCGGCGTCGGGTTCGGGTAGGAGCGCAGGTCGGGGCGGCAGGTGTTCGCCGGGTTGTAGTGCGGGTAGCAGCCCGTGGTCGCGGTCGGGTCGACCGGGACGCCGACCGGGTGGATCGCGATGAACCGGGTCTGGCTCTTCTCCTTCAGACCGGACAGCGCGACCTCCAGCGTCTTGGCGCCCTGGGGCACGGTGACGAAGTGGGAGGTGGTGCTGTTGCGCTGCACGGAGCCCCGGGCGGTGTAGCCGTAGGCCGGGGCGGCCAGGTCGTGCGCGACGACCGAGGTGGCGAGGATCTGCTTGTCGACGCCCTCGGTGCGCTCGTCGTCGGCCTCCAGGATGACGCTGTGCACGCCCGCGGAGGACGCCTTGGCCTGGAGCCTGACCGTGACCGGCTTGTTCAGCGGCAGGTAGATCCGGTCGTCACTGACGATGCGGAAGGTGCCGTCGTTGTACTTGAGGTCCAGGTCGTGCCGGACCGGACGGTCCGGGCCGCTGGTGCGCGTGACGGTGACGTCGTAGACCCGCTTCTGGCCGACCTTGAGGTCGCCCTCGCGGTCGTACACGCCGGTGCCGGTGCGCGGGGCCGGGAAGATCAGGGTGTCGACCGGGGCCTGCACCGTGTAGTCGTGCGCCGTGGCGCCGTCCTTGATGGACTCCCAGGCCTCTTCGATGTCGATGCGGCCGGCGCCCTGCTCGTGCGCGGCGACCCCCGGGATCCGCTGGGCGGTGGAGGTCAGCGCGGTGCGCAGGGTGAGCGGGGAGAGCGCGATGCCCTTCTGCTTGGCGGCCGAGATCAGCAGCGCGCTCGCGCCCGCCGCCTGCGGCGAGGACATCGAGGTGCCGTTGAGCATGCCGTAGCCGGCGGGCAGCGCGTAGCCCGACTCGGCGAGGCCGGCGCCCGGCAGCCAGGTCGGGATGGTGTTCACGGCCGAGCCGGGGGCGGTGATCGTCGGGGTGAAGCCGCCGTCCTCGCGCGGGCCGCGCGAGGAGAAGGGGAACATGGCGTACTTCTTGTCGACGGCCGAGCCGTAGTTGGCGGCCCAGGTGTCCTTGGAGACGGCCGCGCCGACCGAGAGGACCTTGTCGGCCAGGGCGGGGTCGCCGATCGTGTTGACGCCGGGGCCCGAGTTGCCGGCCGAGATGACCAGCTGGACGCCGTACTGGTCGATCAGGCGGGTGTAGAGGCGGGCGCGGACGTTGTCGCCGTCGTTCTGCTGCGGCAGGCCGCCGATCGACATGTTGACGATGTCGACGCCGCGGTTGACGACGAGGTCCGTCATGCCCTCGGTGAGGGCGGTGTTGGTGCAGCCGCCGGTCCAGGTGCACGCGCGCGAGGAGACGATCTTCGCGCCGGGCGCCGCGCCGTTCATCCTGCCGCCGAAGAGGCCGTGGGCGGCGGTGATGCCGGCGACGTGGGTGCCGTGCGAGGACTCGACGAGGCCGATGTTGACGAAGTCGGCCTTCTTGCCGACCCAGGTGCCGCCGGCCGGGTCCATCGGGACGTCCTTGCGGATCTCCACGACGAACGGGGTCTTCTCGACGACCTCGGTGGCCGGGTTGTCGGTACCGAAGTAGCCGATCTGGTACCCGTCCTTGTACGGCTTCATCGGCGCGTTGTCCGTGAAGTCGTTGTTCTGGTCGGTGTCCACGCGGACGGTTCCGGCGGCCGGGTCGTACAGCAGGCCGAAGACGTCGGTGGTGTCGCCGTCCCGGTTGATGTCACCGGCCGGGTCGCCGCCCGCGGTGATCGACTCGGTGAAGCGGCTGAACTGGTACGCGCCCTCGGGGGCCTTCCAGCTCTGCGTGGAGGCGGTGAAGACGGGGCCGGAGACCGGGGTGATCTGGGGGCGCCAGGTGGCGTCGCTCTCGGTCAGCGGGTCCGTGGCGGTGACCCAGTCGACGATCTTGCGCTCGCCGGTGGTGGTCTTCTGCAGGGCCGGGTGACCGAGGTCGACGCCGGAGTCCAGGACGCCGATGGTCACGCCGCGGCCGTCGGCCTTGGGGTGGCTCTCGACGAAGTCGACCGCGCCCGTCTCGTGCGAGGGGTTGTACGGGTTCCTCGCCGGGGTCTTGCTGCTCGGGGCCGGGTACGTCTTCTTGACCGTGGTGCCCTCGACGGGGCCCTTCGAGCCGCCCGTGTCCGGACGCGGGTCGTCGAGCGGGATCTCGGCCTGGAGGTCGACGGCCTGGACCGAGGAGAGCGCGGTGGCGGCCCGGATGGCGGCCTCGGCCTTGGCGGTCGGCAGGGTGGCGCGGACGTAGCCGAGCGCGTCCTGCTGCTTGCCGACCGAGGCGCCGGCGACGGCGTCCAGCTGGGCGGCGACCTGCTCGGTGGCGCCGGGGGCGGTGGCGACGAGGACGGTGACGTTCTTCTCGCCGCTCTCCTGCGCCTCGACGAGGCGCTGGGCGTCGACGGCGCCGAGCTTGTCGGCGGAGTCCGAGGACTTGACCGGGGGAGTGGTGCCCGGGTCGTCGGAGGCGAACGCGGGCACGGTGCCGGCCGCGACGAGCGCGGCGACGAGACCGGTGGCGGCCGCGATGCGCGCGGCGCGTCTCTGTCCGGGCGCCGGGCGCCGGGCTATGGAGCCCGGAGTCTGGGGGGTGGCCATGTACATCCCTGTCTGTGAAGGAGAGGGTCCGGATATCGGTTCCGGATGACCGCTCAGCCTTTCGCAAATGACAGGGTTTTGGGGAGAGTTGACAGGGAGAAGGTGTGCGTCATGGCGTGAACCCGCCAGCGCGCCCGATGCGCCATCGGGGAGGAAACGGTACCGACCGGGGCGTCACGCCTCCTTGGAGCGGGCGTGGTGCCGGGAGGCCTTGGCCCGGTTGCCGCAGACCGCCATCGAGCACCAGCGGCGGGTGCCGTTCCGCGAGGTGTCGAAGAAGTGCAGGATGCACGCCTCGTGGGCGCAGGTCCGGATCCGGTCGGGCGCGGTGCGCAGCAGGTCGAGGTGGTCGCGGGCGGCGGTCCAGCCCGGCCCCCACGCCGGGTCCGCGAACTCGGACTCCTCGCCGGGGCCGTCGGCGGTGAGCGTGGCCCGGATGCGGCCGTGGCCGAGGACGGCGTCGACGCGGGCGGTGGCGGCGGGGTCGCCGGGGCGGTCGACGAGCGCGGCGAGCGCGTCCCGGGCGGCGAGGGTGTGGCGCAGGGTGGCGGCGTCGGCGGCGAACCGCCCCTCCAGGCCGTTGGCGGCGAGCCAGACGGCGAGCCCCTCGACGTCGGTGAGCAGGTCCCGGCGGGCGCCCTCCTCGATCCAGCGCGTGTTGAGCAGGTCGAGGGAGACGGGCTCGCCGGTGAGCGGCCGGGGGTCGACGGCGGTCATGGGCGGGTGCCTTCCTCGATTTCCTCGCACACTAACCCCTCAAGAGTACGTGAGTGGTTGACGCCCGCTTCGGCTAACCTCTAAAGTCGAATTAGAGGGTTAGCCCGTACGGGGCGGCCCGTACGGGAGGGAACCGCCATGTCCGCGATCGGCACGCTCACCACCCACCACGTCGGCATCAACGTCACGGACCTGGAGCGCTCGCTCGCCTTCTACGCCGACGTGCTCGGCTTCGAGGTCGTCGGGAGGGGCGCGGAGGGGGAGAGCGGATACGCCTTCCTCGGCCGGGACGGGAACCTGGTCCTCACCCTCTGGCAGCAGGCCGAGGGCGCCTACGACTCCGGCCGCCCCGGCCTCCACCACCTCGCCTTCGAGGCCGAGTCCGTCGACCACGTCCGCGCCGCCGAGGCCGCGCTCACCGCGCGCGGCACCACCTTCGCGTACGAGGGCCTCGTCGCCCACCAGGAGGGCGGGGCCGCCGGCGGCATCTTCTTCCACGACCCCGACGGCACCCGCCTGGAGATCTCCGTCCCGAAGGGCGCCGAAACGGCCCCGGCTCCGTCGGGCACGGCCCCCGCCTGCGGCTTCTTCTAGACCTCGCCCGGACGACCGACCTCGGAGGAACCCCATGGACGCCTACCACCCCGGATCACTCGCCGTGCAGGAGCGCGTCGGCGTCCGTGACCTCGCCGAGCACGTGGGCCGCTCCATCGGCGCCGGCATCCGCCCGGTCGCCGCCGCCTTCCTGGAGGCCCAGCCGATGCTGGTGATCGGCGCGGCGGACGCCGGCGGGCACGTCTGGGCGAGCCTGCTCACCGGCCCGCCCGGCTTCGCCCGCGCCACCGGTCCGCACACCGTCTCCGTCGCCGGCGGCGTCCCCGCCCACGACCCGCTCGCCGCCGCGATCACCCCGGCCGGCACCCCCGTCGGCACCCTCGCCCTCGACCCCCGCACCCGCCGCCGCATGCGCCTCAACGGCACCGCCCGGCCCAGCCGCCGCGGCTTCACCGTCGCGGCGGAACAGGTCTTCTCCAACTGCCCCAAGTACCTCCAGAAGAGGGAGTGGTACGGCTCCGAGCCCGCGGGCCCCGCGGCCGGCACGCCGCACCACGGCGCGACGCTCACCCCCGCCCAGGCGGACCGCGTCCGGGCGGCGGACACCTTCTTCGTGGCCACCGCCGCCCCCGACGGGGCCGACGCGAGCCACCGGGGCGGCAACCCCGGCTTCGTCCGGGTCGACGGGCCCCGGGAGCTGAGCTGGCGGGACTACCCGGGCAACGCGATGTTCCTGACCCTGGGCAATCTGGAGTCGGACGGCCGCACCGGCCTGCTCTTCCTGGACTGGGAGACCGGGACGACCCTCCAGCTCGGCGGCCTCGCGCGCACCGAGTACGGCTCCGGGGAGCGGGTGGTCCGCTTCCGCGTCGACCGCGTGGTGGAGACGCCGGGGGCCAGCCCCCTGCGCTGGTCGCCCCCGGAGTACTCCCCGGCGAACCCGGCCACGCCCTGACGACGGGTTCCACGCGAACGGCCCACCGGGCCCACGGCCGCCCCCGCCGTCCCGACGCTCCGCCGCCCCGACGGCCAGCCCTGCCGCCGACCCGATGCCTTGACGACCCGACGGCCCACCACCCGACGACCCCCGAGGACCCCGTGCCCACCGCCCCGGCCGCAGAGGCCCCCGAAGCATCCGAAGCATCCGAAGCGTCCGGACTCCCCGAGACCCCCCGGCCGCCCCGTCCCCGGCCGCCCGCCCGGCCCCGCCCCCGGGTCCTCCTCGGCGCCACCGCCGCCGCGGTCGCCGTGCTGCTCCTCCTGGTCGCGGTGGGCACGCTCCTCCGTCAGCCCCTGCTGATCCCGCCGCTCGCCGCGAGCGCGGCGCTCGTGGCGGGCGCCCCCGAGCTGCCGCTCTCCCAGCCCCGCTCGGTGGTCGGTGGCCAACTCCTCTCCGCGCTCACCGGGTTCGCGGTCCTGGCCCTGGCCGGGCCGGGGCCGTGGGGCGCCGCCGTCGCGGGCGGCCTCGCCCTCGGCGTGATGGCCCTCGCCCGCGCCCCGCACTCGCCCGCTGCCGCCACGGCCGTCGTCGTCGCCCTCCAGGCCACGCCCTTCTGGTCGTTTCTCGGCCTTCTCGCCCTCGCCTGCCTCCTCCTGGTCGCCGCCGGCCTCGCGGCCGCCCCCGCGACGGGACGGACGTATCCCGCGTACTGGGTCTAACCTCGTTGCATGAAACAGGAGTTGAGGGTGGCGGCCTACGCCGTGTGCGTCCGGGACGACGAGATCCTCCTCGCCCGCTGGGTGGCGGGCGACGGCACCGGGCTGTGGACCCTGCCGGGCGGCGGCATGGACCACGGCGAGGAGCCCGCCCGGACCATGGTCCGGGAAGTCGAGGAGGAGACCGGGTACGCCGCCGAACCCGTCGCCCTCCTCGGCATCGACTCCGTCCGGCGCTCCTGGCCGCGCCGCTTCGCCGGACCCGGCCACCTCCAAGGCCTCCGGATCGTCTACGAGGCCCGGATCACCGGCGGCGAGCTGCGCCACGAGACCGGCGGCTCCACCGACCTGGCCGCCTGGCACCCGCTCTCCGCCGTCCCCGGACTGCCCCGCGTCGAACTCGTCGACATCGGCCTCGACCTGTGGCGCGAGCGGCCCCCGACCGGCCGTTCCCGGCTGAGCGTGCCGCGCGACCCCGCCCTTCCGCCGAACGGCTGAAAACGGCTCAACCACCCCCGGTCCGCTCAACCCTCCCGGCACCCCGGCGAGTCCTGCCCGCCGACCGAGGCACACGCCGCGCAGAGCCCCAGGGGAGCCCGCATGCCAGCCGTACGCACCACCCGTACCGTCCGCACCACCGTCGCCGCCGTCCTCGCGGCGGGCCTCACCGCCACCGCCCTCGCCACCCCCGCCCTCGCGGCCTCCGAACCCCGGCAGCGGGGCCACGCGGCCACCCAGCGCGCGCTCCAGGCGCAGGTCGACGCGGGCGTGCCCGGCGTCGTCGCCCGGGCCCGCGACGGACGGGGGAACTGGACCGGCACCGCCGGCGAGCGCGGGGGCGACGACCGCTACCGGGTCGGCTCCCTCACCAAGACCTTCGTCTCCACCGTCCTCCTCCAGCTCCAGGCCGAGCGCCGGATCGACCTCGACGACCCGGTCGAGAAGTGGCTGCCCGGCGTCGTCCGGGGCAACGGCCACGACGGCCGGCGGATCACCGTCCGCCAGCTCCTCAACCACACCAGCGGCGTCTTCGACGTCACGTCCGACCCCGCCTTCCAGGAGAAGGTCTTCGGCCCCGGCTTCCTGGAGCACCGCTACGACACCTGGACCCCGCGCCAGCTCGTCGACGTGGCGCTGGCCCACCCCGCCGACTTCGAGCCCGGCACGAGCTGGAGCTACTCCAACACCAACTACGTCCTCGCCGGCATGATCATCGAGAAGGTCACCGGCCGCCCCTACGGGAAGGCCGTCGAGAACCGGATCATCAAGCCCCTGAAGCTGCGCGCCACCAGCGTCCCCGGCACCCGCCCGTCGATGCCGAGGCCCAGCAGCCCGGCCTGGTCCACGCTCTCCCAGGACCCGGGCGGGCCCGTCCACGACGTCTCCCGGCTCAACCCGTCCGTGGCCGGAGCGGCGGGCGAGATCATCTCCGACTCGAACGACCTCCAGACCTTCTACCGGGCCCTCCTCAAGGGCCGGCTGCTGCCGAAGGCGGAGATGCGGGAGCTGACCGCCACCGTCCAGGTCTCCCCGGAGATCCCGCAGATCCGGTACGGGCTCGGGATCATGTGGCAGAAGCTGAGCTGCGGCAAGGAGATCTGGGGCCACAGTGGCGGCATCCACGGCTCCTCCAGCGAGGGTCGCGTCACCCGTGACGGCGAGCACTCCCTCGCCCTGAACCTCAACGCCGACTGGACGGGCGACAGCGGCGCCGTCCTGGAGGCCGAGTTCTGCGGCACCTCCCCCAGGAGCTAGCCCTCACCGGGGCAGGACGACGACGTACGCGGCGGGGTGCCGGTCCGGCGCGGCCATCAGGGCCGTGCGGACCACGGCGGCCTGCTGGTCCCTCGCCTCGCGCAGCTTGCGCGGGGTGAGGTGGACGACCGTGATGCCGAGCCGCTCCAGGTGCTCGCGCTTGCGGGCGTGCTCGGACCACAGCTCGTCGTCGTCCTGCCGGGGCGCCCGGGTGTCCAGCTCGACGGCCACCGCCTGGTCGGGCCAGTAGGCGTCCACCCCGCCCAGGTGCGGGCCGCCCGGCAGCCGCAGGTCCACGTTCCACAGCGGGTCCGGAAGCCCGAACTCCCGCACCAGCGCGTACAGCCGCTCCTCGGAGAGCGAGCGCCCCTCGGTGAGCAGCGCGTCCACCGCGTCCACCACGTGCGGCCGGGAGAGCAGCCGGGCCCGGCTCAGCTCCCGCACCAGCGCGGCCGGTTCGCAGTGGCCGCCGCGCACCGCCTCGGTGAGCAGCGCGCGGACCGCCTCCGCCTCCGGGAGGCCCGACACCGCGTCGGCGACGGCGCGGGCGACCGGGGCGACGGGGACGCCCGTGAGCCGCACCGGCTCCGGCGCCTCCGGGGCGCGCACCACCCGCACCCAGCCGGTCGAGCGCAGCCGCCGGGTGCGCGGCACCAGGACGTCGATCCGCTCCAGGGCGGTGAGCGGGGGAGCGGAGGAGAAGCGGTGCAGGGTCAGGGCGGCGAGTCCGGTGATCATCGCCTCCCGTTCCTGCCGCGGCAGCGTCCCGGGCCTGCGGGCGTAGAGCAGCGCGGCGTGCAGCCGGTCCTCGCTGGTGGGCGGCCCCGGCTGGAGCAGGAAGACGCCGGGCAGCACCTGCTGCCACCCGCCGGGCCGGCACCGCGCGGCGACGTCGGCGGCGGGAACGCCCTGCGCCCTCAACTGGTCGGAACTGGCGAGGCGCTGGGTCTTCCCGGTGCGGGAGGAGAGGGGGAGGGGGCGGGGGGTGATGGGGGTGTTGTGGTTCATGCCGGGGGTCTTCCGCTTCCGAAGGCTCCCCTAACCCCTGTTACACGCTCGTCGACAATTGGGGACAAGCTCGCCCTAAAGTACGCGCGTTCGAATGCCGATGAGAAGCCGTTCCCCCTCACGCGCGACGGCGGGGGCCGCGGGCCGGAGCCCGCGACCCCCGCCGGGTCCGGTCGCCGTCACTCCGCCGCGCGGTCGCACTCCTGCGCGCGCAGGGCCCGCGCCAGGTCGTCACGGGCCTCCAGGACCAGGCGCCGCAGGGCCGGCGCGGCCGACTCGTGGGACGACAGCCAGGCGTCCGTGGCGGCCAGCGTCGCGTCGTCGTCCTGGAGCCCCGGGAACAGGCCCCGGACCACGTCCATGCCGATCTGGATCGACCGCTCGGCCCACAGGCGCTCGATCGCCGCGAAGTACTTCTCGGCGTACGGGGCGATCAGCTCGCGCTGCGAGGGCTGCGCGAAGCCCGAGATCGTCGCCTCGACGAGCGCGTTCGACAGGGTGTCCGACTCGACGACCTGCGCCCAGGCCTGCGCCTTGACCGCCGCCGAGGGGCGCGAGGCGAGCAGCCGCACCTGGTGGCGCTTGCCCGTCGCCGTGTCGTCCCGGGTCAGCTCCTCGCCGATCCGGACCTCGTCCGCCCGCCCGTGCACGGCGAGCGGCGAAAGCAGTGCCCAGCGCAGCTCCTGGTCGACGTCCAGGCCGTCGATCCGCGCCGTGCCGTCGAGCAGCCCCTCCAGGAGCTGGAGGTCGGCGTCCGAGGAGGCCGTCGCCGCCAGGAACCGCGCCCAGGTGAGCTGGTGCTCGCTGCCCGGCTCCGCCGCCCGCAGCTCGCGCAGCCCGCCCTCCGCGAGCAGCCGGCCGCCCTCCTCGCGCCACTCCGGGGCCGCGTACAGGGTGACGGCCGACTTCGTCCAGGCGTGCACCATCTGGAGGACGCCGATCCCGGTCTCGCGGCCGGCGAAGGCCAGGACGACGGCGACGAAGTCCCGGGCGGGCAGGAGCCCGTCGCGGGTCAGGTTCCACAGCGCCGACCAGCACAGGGCGCGGGCCAGCGGGTCGGTGACGTCGCCGAGGTGCTCCCGCAGGGTGGCGAGCGAGCCCTCGTCGAAGCGCATCTTGCAGTAGGTGAGGTCGTCGTCGTTGACGAGCACCAGGTCCGGCCGGTCCTCGCCCGCGAGCCCGGCCACGACCGTGCGGACGCCGGTGACGTCCGCCTCGGCCCGCGCGTACCGGGTGAGCGCGCCGTCCGCGTCCAGCCGGTAGAGGCCCACGGCCGTCCGGTGCGGACGCAGTTCGTCGCCCTCCTGGAGGACGGCGAGCTCGGTGATCCGGCCCTCGGCGTCGTAGGTGACGTCCGGCGCCAGGACGTTCACGCCCGAGGTCTGGAGCCAGGACTTCGCCCACGCCCGCATGTCGCGCCCGGAGGTCTCCTCCAGGATCGTGAGCAGGTCGCCCAGGCGCGTGTTCCCGTACGCGTGGCGCTTGAAGTAGCGGCGCGCGCCCTCCAGGAACGCGTCCCGCCCGGCGTACGCCACGAGCTGCTTGAGCACCGAGGCGCCCTTGGCGTACGTGATGCCGTCGAAGTTCAGCTTGGCGTCCTCCAGGTCACGGATGTCGGCCGTGATCGGGTGGGTGGACGGGAGCTGGTCGGCGCGGTACGCCCAGGACTTGCGGTTGTTGGCGAAGGTCACCCAGCTGTGGGTGAAGCGGGTCGCCTCGGCGTTCACGAAGGAGCCCATGAAGTCCGCGAAAGACTCCTTCAGCCACAGGTCGTCCCACCACACCATGGTGACCAGGTCGCCGAACCACATGTGCGCCATCTCGTGCAGGATGACGTTGGCCCGCGCCTCGTACGAGGCCTGCGTGACCTTGCCCCGGAAGACGTACTCCTCGCGGAAGGTCACCATGCCCGGGTTCTCCATCGCGCCGAGGTTGTACTCGGGGACGAAGGCCTGGTCGTACTTCCCGAAGGGGTACGGGTAGTCGAAGTTGTCGTGGAAGAAGTCGAAGCCCTGCTTGGTGATCAGGAAGACGTCGTCCGCGTCGAAGTGCTTCGCGAGCCCCTTGCGGCACATCGCCCCGAGCGGGATCTCCAGGTCCCCGCGCCGGTAGGTGTCCGTGACGTAGTGGTACGGACCGGCGACCACGCAGGTGATGTACGTGGAGATCGGCGCCGTCTCGGCGAACCGCCACACGCCCCCGGCGTCCCGCTCGCCCGCGCCGTTCGACCAGACCGTCCACTCCTCCGGCGCGGTCACCGAGAAGCGGTACGGCGCCTTCAGGTCGGGCTGCTCGAAGTTGGCGTACACCCGGCGGGCGTCGGCCGGCTCGTACTGCGTGTAGAGGTAGACCTCGCCGTCCTCCGGGTCGACGAAGCGGTGCATGCCCTCGCCGGTCCGGCTGTAGGCGCACCGCGCGTCCACGACGAGCGTGTTCTCGTCCTCCAGGCCGTCGAGCGCGATCCGCGCGCCGTCGAAGACCTCCGCCGGGTCCAGGGACCGCCCGTTCAGGGTCACCGCGTTCACGGACGGGGCGATCAGGTCCGCGAAGGTGCTCGTGCCCGTCCCCGTGCGGCGGAAGCGGATCGTCGTCACCGAGCGGAAGGTGCGCACCGCCTCGTCGGACTCGCCGACCGCCGAGCGCAGGTCGAGGTCGACCTCGTACCCGTCGACGGACAGCAGCGCCGCCCGCTCGTGGGCCTCGTCGCGGGACAGATTCTCACCGGGCACGGTCACTCCTTCGTGGCACGTTCGAAACAGCACCGATCCTCCCATGTGCCCCTGTCGCCCGGTACACGGGAATGCCCATCCGGGTCCGTGGCGTTCTTCCCCTTCGGCGCACCACCTTCTTCTTCCCGCGGCCGTACCGAGGAGTGACATGTCCGAGAGCAGGACCACCGCAGACTTCTACTTCGACCCGCTGTGCCCCTGGGCCTGGATGACCTCCCGCTGGATGCTGGAGGTGGAGAAGGTGCGCCCGGTCGACGTGCGCTGGAAGGTGATGAGCCTGGCGGTGCTCAACGAGGACCGGCTCGACGAGCTCCCGGAGGAGTACCGGGAGATGCTGGAGACCAAGGCCTGGGGCCCGGTCCGCGTGGTGATCGCCGCCCGCGAGCTGCACGGCGACGAGGTCGTCGGAAAGCTCTACACCGCGCTCGGCACCCGCTTCCACAACAACGGCGAGGGCCCGACCCGCGAGGCGGTCGTCGGCGCGCTGAAGGACGTCGGCCTGCCCGAGGACCTGGTGGAGTACGCGGACAAGGACACGTACGACACCGAGCTGCGCGCCTCCCACAAGGAGGGCATAGACAAGGTCGGCCAGGACGTCGGCACCCCGGTGATCGCGGTGCCCGGCCCGGACGGCGAGGAGGTCGCCTTCTTCGGACCGGTCGTCACCCCGGCCCCGCGCGGCGAGGCGGCGGCCCGGCTGTGGGACGGCACGCTGCTCGTGGCGGCGACGCCGGGCTTCTACGAGATCAAGCGCACCCGGACGGCGGCGCCGAGCTTCGAGTAGCCGCTGCCGCAGGCACAGAAGAACCCCCGCGATTCACGTCATCGCGGGGGTTCTTCCTCATTCCGCCCGCAAGTGAAGGTTGAGAAGACGATCACGAGCAGGACGACGGGGAGCCTGTCACGGCGCGGCTCAGAAGGAGATCAGCGGGACCGAGGCCTTGGCGGCGTGGTAGCGCTTGTTCACGTCCTGCCAGTTGACGACCTGCCACATGGCCTCGATGAAGTCGACCTTCTGGTTCTTGTACTGCAGGTAGAAGGCGTGCTCCCAGGCGTCGAAGACCAGGATCGGGACCGAGCCCTGGCCGACGTTGCCCTGGTGGTCGTAGACCTGCTCGACGATGAGCCGGCCGCTGATCGGCTCGTACGCGAGGACGCCCCAGCCGGAGCCCTGGGTGGTCGCGGAGGCCTTGGTGAGCTGGGCCTTGAACTTCGCGAAGGAGCCGAAGGACTCGGTGATCGCGTCCGCGAGGTCACCGACGCCGTCGGCGGCCAGCGGCTCGCCGCCGCCCCCGTCCTTCGGGCTGTTCATGTTGTTCCAGTAGATGGAGTGGAGGATGTGGCCGGAGAGGTGGAACGCGAGGTTCTTCTCCAGCCCGTTGATCGACCCCCACTGGTCCTTGTCGCGGGCTTCCTCCAGCTGCTCCAGGGTGTCGTTCGCGCCCTTGACGTAAGCCGCGTGGTGCTTGTCGTGGTGCAGCTCGATGATCTGCGGATTGATCACCGGCTCCAGCGCCGCGTAGTCGTACGGCAGCTCGGGAAGTGTGTAGATCGGCATGTGCCCGGCCCTTCGACTGCTCCTGCTTATTGCAACCTGTATGCAGGTGCAGGCTAACAGTAGGTGCGGCGCGTAGTTGATCAGCCCTTCGTCCTAGGTCCCGTGTCCCGGCATGGAGAAACCCCCGGACCGGGTGCGGTCCGGGGGTTTCCCGTCGGTACGGGGCGCGCTCAGGAGGTGCGGTCCCGTGCCCTCTTCTGGCGTACGAGGCCGACGGCGGCGAGCAGCAGGGTCAGGCCGCCCGTGAAGTACAGCTGCACGCGGGTGCCCTCCTCACGGGCCATCAGGAAGAAGACCGCCGCCATGCCGAGCAGCGCCACCCACGTCAGGTACGGGAAGGCCCACATCCGCACGACCAGCTTCCCGGGCTCCTCGCGCTCGGTGCGGCGGCGCAGCACCAGCTGGGAGGCGGCGATGAAGAACCAGACGACCAGGATGATCGCGCCGATGGTGTTGAGCAGCCAGACGAAGACGTCGTCCGGCCGCCAGTAGCTCAGCAGCACGCAGCCGAAGCCGAAGACGGAGGAGGCGAGCACGGCCGGACGGGGGACGCCGGCGGAGGTGCGGCCGAGCGCCTTCGGGCCCTGGCCGCGCGCGACCAGCGAGCGGGCCATGCGGGAGGCGCCGTAGACGTTGGCGTTCATCGCGGAGAGCAGGGCGACGAGCACGACCACGTTCATGATCTGGCCGGCGGCCGGGATGCCCAGGTGGTCGAGGGCGGCGACGTACGGGCCCTTCTCGACGACCGCCGCGTCGTCCCACGGCACCAGGGTGACGATGACCGCCATGGAGCCGATGTAGAAGAGCGCGATCCGCCACATCGCCGTGCGGACGGCCTTGGCGACGCCCTGCACCGGGTGCTCCGACTCGGCCGCCGCGATGGTGACCGTCTCCAGGCCGCCGTAGGCGAAGACCGAGGCGAGCAGACCCACGATCAGGCCCTCGGAGCCGTGCGGGAAGAACCCGCCGTCGCCGGTGAGGTTGGCGGTGCCGGGAGCGTCCGTGCCGGGCAGCAGACCGGTGATCGCGAGGACGCCGACGCCCAGGAAGAGGACGATCGCGCCGACCTTGAGGGCGGCGAACCAGAACTCGAACTCGCCGAAGTTCTTCACGGCCGCCAGGTTGGTGGCGCAGAAGACCACCATGAAGAGCGCGACCCAGGCCCACTCGGGGCTGCCGGGGAACCAGCCGGTCATGATCTTCGCCGCGCCGATGCCCTCCAGGCCGACGGCGACGCAGAGCAGGAACCAGAAGGCCCAGCCCGAGGTGAAGCCCGCCCAGGAGCCGAAGGCGCGCTCGGCGTGGACGGAGAAGGAGCCCGAGGCCGGGTTCGCGGCCGACATCTCGCCGAGCATCCGCATCACCAGCATCACGAGGATGCCGGAGAGGGCGTAGGCGATGACGATGGAGGGGCCGGCGGCGGCGATGCCGGCGCCGGAGCCGACGAAGAGGCCGGCGCCGATGACGCCGCCGAGGGCGATCATCGAGAGGTGGCGCTGCTTGAGGCCGTGGGAGAGCCCCTCGGCGGGGGCCGCGCCGTCGTCCTCGCGGTCGACGGGCGCGGGCGCGGTGGTCCGGGACATGGGCCGCCCTGTTCACTGGCTGGGACGGGGAACGGGCCACAGTCTGGGCGGGCGCACCGCTGAGAGGGAACCGGTGTCCGCTATACGGGCACGGGCTTCACACAAGGTGAAGATTCGGTTCCGTTTCGTGCGCGGCCCTCACCCGCCCCTCGGTCCCGTCCCGTACGCGCTCCGGCCCCGGCCGCCCCGCTCCGTACGCACCGCCCGGTCCGGCCCGCGCCCCGCCCCGGTCCGCGCTCAGTCCCGTCCCGCGCGCAGCTCCCGCACCCACGCCACGAGCAGCACCGCGCCGGTCGCCGCCGCCGACCACAGCACCTGCGGCCGCGCCCCGTCGTCGTACAGCATCAGGACGAGCACCGCGCCCATCGCCGCGAGGGCCACCCACGTCAGCCAGGGGAAGCCCCACATGCGCAGCGTCAGCGTCTCCGGCGCCTCCCGCTCGATCCGGCGCCGCAGCCGCAGCTCGGAGACCGCGATCAGGCCCCACACGAAGAGCAGCACCGCGCCGACCGCGTTGAGCATGTAGAGGAAGACGGAGTCCGGCCACTTCAGATTGAGCAGCACGGAGACGAACCCGAAGGCCACCGAGGCGAGCACCGCCCGGCGCGGCACCCCTCCGCCCGAGACCTTCAGGAGCCCCTTCGGCGCCTCCCCGCGCTCGGCGAGCGAGAACACCATCCGCGAGGAGCCGTACAGGTTCGCGTTGAGCGCCGAGAGCAGTGCCACGAACACCACCACGTTCATGATCTGGCCCGCCGCCGGCACCCCGATCGCGTCCAGGACCGCCACGTACGGCGACTCGCCCGGCTCCATCGACGTCCACGGCAGCAGGGTCACGATCACCAGCATCGAGCCCACGTAGAAGAGCAGGATCCGCCACACGGCGCTGCGCACCGCCCGCGCCACGTTCCGCGCCGGGTCGTCCGACTCGGCCGCCGCGATCGTGACGACCTCCAGGCCGCCGAAGGCGAAGACGACGGCGAGCACCCCCGACACCACCCCGGACCAGCCGTTCGGCAGGAAGCCGCCCTGCCCGGTGAGGTTGGCGAGCCCGACCGGGTCGGTGTCCGGGAGCCAGCCGACGATCGCGAGGACGCCCAGGACCAGGAAGAGGACGATCGCGCCGACCTTGAGGGCGGCGAACCAGAACTCGAACTCGCCGAAGTTCTTCACCGCCGCCAGGTTGGCGAGGGTGAACACGACCATGAAGACGAGCACCCAGCCCCACTGCGGGACCCCCGGCACCCAGCCGTGCGCGATCCGGGCCGCGCCCGTCGCCTCCACCGCGAGGACCACGACGAGCAGGAACCAGTACAGCCAGCCCACCGAGAAGCCCGCCCAGCGGCCGAGCGCCCGCTCCGCGTGCACCGAGAAGGCGCCCGACGCGGGCATCGCCGCCGACATCTCGCCCAGCATCCGCATCACCAGCATCGCGAGCGCGCCCGCGATCAGGTACGAGAGCACGATGGCCGGCCCGGCGACGGCGATCCCGGCGCCCGAGCCCACGAAGAGCCCCGCGCCGATCACCCCGCCGAGCCCCAGCATCGTCAGATGACGCTGCTTCAGACCGTGGGAGAGGGGCTCCGGTTCGGTGAGCGGAGGGGGCGGCGGGGCGTCGGGCATGGTGGGGCTCGTGCTCTCGGGAGGTGGTGCTTTATGGAGACCCCACAGTCTCTCTGTTGACCTCCCCCTGACGCAAAAGGGGCGTCTCCCAGCGAGTTGCCAGTGACAAGGGTCACGTGGCGCGCGGCGTGAAAGACGTCCTTTGTGAGAACTCCATGAAGCGGTCGGCTCCGGCTTTGTCGGCCGCTGACGGTGATCGGACGTTCACTCCTGGCATAGCGTCAACCTGTCCCTCCACCCTTACCCCCGCGGAGTACCGATGAGCATCGCCGCCCCCGCCCGCTCCCTCCGGCCGGGCATCGTCCTCGCCGACCTGATCCCGGCGAGCCGCGCCCGCGACATCGCCCTCGTCGTCGGCGGCGCCGCCCTCACCGGCCTCGCCGCGCAGATCTCGGTCCCGGTCCCCGGCTCCCCGGTCCCGGTCTCCGGCCAGACCTTCGCCGCCCTGCTCGTCGGCACCGCCCTCGGCGCCCGCCGCGGCTTCCTGGCCCTCGCGCTGTACGCGGTGGCCGGCACGGCGGGCGTGCCCTGGTTCGCCCAGGCCACCTCCGGCTACGGCATGCCGTCCTTCGGCTACATCCTCGGCATGCTCCTGGCCGCCACCGTCGTCGGCGCCCTCGCCCGCCGCGGCGCCGACCGCTCGGTGCTCCGCACGGCCGGCGCGATGGCCCTCGGCTCCGCGATCATCTACGCCGTCGGCGTGCCCTACCTGGCCCTCGCCACCGGCATGACCCTCGGCGAGGCCGTCGCCGCCGGCCTCGTCCCGTTCCTCATCGGCGATGCCCTCAAGGCCGCCCTCGCCATGGGCGCCCTCCCGGCCGCCTGGAAGCTCGCCGGCCGCAAGGGCTGAGCCCCGCACGGCAAGCGAAAGGGCCCCGGCGCACTCCGCGCCGGGGCCCTTTCGCGTACGCGCGGTCAGAGCTTCGCGGAGGACTTCCCGATCCGCTCGCGGACCAGCGCGACCGCGATCACGAGCGCGGCCACGAGCAGCGAGAGCACGACCTGCTCCCGGGCGCCGCCGCCGTCGTAGATCATGTAGCCGAGGACGAAGACGATCATGCCGATCGTCGCCCAGGTCAGGTACGGGAAGAGCCACATCCGCACGACCAGCTTCTCCGGCGACTCGCGCAGGATGATGCCGCGCATCCGCAGCTGGGTCACGCAGATGACCAGCCAGACGAAGAGCGCCACCGCGCCGGAGGAGTTCAGCAGGAAGGCGAAGACGGTGTCCGGCCACTTGTAGTTGAAGAAGACCGCGACGAAGCCGAAGACGACCGAGCCGAGGATCGCCGCCCGCGGCACGCCCCGCGCGGTGGTGCGGGCGAAGGCCTTCGGCGCGTCGCCGCGCCGCCCGAGCGAGAAGGCCATCCGGGAGGCGGTGTAGAGGCCCGAGTTCAGGCAGGACAGGACGGCCGTCAGGACGATCACGTTCATGACCTGGCCGGCCTGCGGGATGCCGATGGAGTCGAGGGCGGCGACGTACGAGCCCTTCTCGACGATCGACTTGTCGTTCCACGGCAGCAGGGTCAGGACCACGAAGATCGAGCCCAGGTAGAAGACGCCGATCCGCCAGATCACGCTGTTGGTGGCCTTGGTGACCGCGCGCTGCGGGTCCTCCGACTCGCCGGCGGCCAGGGTGACGATCTCGCTGCCCATGAAGGAGAAGACGACCATCAGCACGCCGGTGAGGATCGCGCCCGCGCCCATCGGGAAGAAGCCCCCGCTGTCGGTGAGGTGCGCGAACCCGGCGCCCGGGTTGTCCGAGCCGGGCAGCACGCCGAAGACCGCGAGCAGGCCGACGACGACGAAGGCGCCGATGGCGACGACCTTGATGCCGGCGAACCAGAACTCGAACTCGCCGTAGGAGGCGACCGAGGCGAGGTTGGTGGCGGTGAGCACCACCATCACGATGAGCGCCCAGGCCCACTGCGGGACGGCCGGGACCCAGCTCTCCAGGATCACCGCGCCCGCGGTCGCCTCGACGGCGAGCACGACCACCCAGAAGAACCAGTACAGCCAGCCGATGCTGAAGCCGGCCCAGCGGCCGAGGGCCTGGTCCGCGTAGGCGGAGAAGGAGCCGGAGGAGGGCCGCGCGGCGGCCATCTCGCCCAGCATCCGCATCACGAAGACGACCATGGTGCCGACGAGGGCGTACGAGAGCAGGATCGCGGGGCCGGCCGCGGCGATGCCGGAGCCGGAGCCGACGAAGAGGCCGGCGCCGATGACGCCGCCGATGGCGATCATCGAGAGGTGGCGGTTCTTGAGACCGGCCTTGAGACCGTCGGAGGAGTCGGGCGTGCCGGTGGTTCCGGTCGTGCCGTCGTCCTTCGTCAGGGTCGGTTGCGTGTTCATGGACGCTTCCTCGGGTGTGGGGGCTGCTCGGGTCACGAGCCCGGGCATTCAACCCTGTGGAAGGGGCTGATCGGAAGCCCCTATTCCGGATCGTTGTACGGACGGGCACGCGAGGGCCGAAGGTCCGTACCAGGCCGGGCGAAGGTCCCGACCCCGCTGCCCACTACCCCGGTCCGGACGTGCCACACTCGGCACCATGCGCGTCTACCTCGGTTCCGACCACGCCGGCTACGAACTCAAGAACCACCTCGTCGAGTGGCTGAAGGCCCACGGCCACGAGCCCGTCGACTGCGGTCCCCACGTATACGACGCCCTCGACGACTACCCGCCGTTCTGCCTGCGCGCCGCCGAGAGGACGGCCGCGGACCCGGACGGCCTCGGCATCGTCATCGGCGGCTCCGGCAACGGCGAGCAGATCGCCGCGAACAAGGTGAAGGGGGTGCGCGCCGCCCTCGCCTGGAGCGAGCAGACCGCCGCCCTCGGCCGCGAGCACAACAACGCCAACGTGATCTCCGTCGGCGGCCGGATGCACACGCGGGAAGAGGCGACCAAGTTCGTCGAGATCTTCCTCTCCACCCCGTACTCCGGTGACGAGCGTCACACCCGCCGGATCGACATGCTCACCGCGTACGAGAACACCGGCGAGCTCCCCCCGATCCCGGCCCACCACCCGCAGGAGCCGACCGCCTGATGCCCGAGGGGCACACCATCCACCGGCTGGCCGCCGACCACCGCGAGCGGTTCGGCGGCCGGCCCGTGCGCGTCTCCAGCCCGCAGGGCAGGTTCACCGACTCGGCCGCCCTGCTCGACGGCGCCGTCCTGGAGACCGCCGAGGCCCACGGCAAGCACCTCTTCCTGGGCTTCGGCGGGCAGGGCTGGGTCCACATCCACCTCGGCCTCTTCGGCAAGGTGGCCTTCGGAGACGCCCCCGCCCCGCCGCCCACCGACACGGTGCGGCTGCGGCTCGCGAACCCAGAGTCGTACGTCGACCTGCGCGGCCCCACCACCTGCGCCCTGATCACCGACGCCGAGAAGCGGGCGATACACGACCGGCTCGGACCCGACCCGCTCCGCGACGGCGACGACCCGGACAAGGCCTGGCGCCGGATCTCCACGTCCCGCACCACCGTCGCCGCCCTCCTCATGGACCAGAAGGTCGTCGCCGGCGTCGGCAACGTCTACCGCGCCGAGGTCCTCTTCCGCCACGGCATCGACCCGTACCGCGCCGGCAAGGACCTCACGAAGCGGGAGTGGGACGCGATCTGGGCCGACCTCGCGGTCCTGATGCGCGAGGGCGTACGGCTCAACCGCATCGACACCGTACGGCCCGAGCACACCCCCGAGGCGATGGGCCGCCCGCCGCGCGTCGACGACCACGGCGGCGAGGTGTACGTCTACCGGCGCGCCCGGATGTCCTGCCACGTCTGCGGCACCGACATCCGCACGGCGGACCTGGCCGCCCGCAACCTCTTCTGGTGCCCGGGCTGCCAGACCCGCTAGGGCCTGCCCGCCGGACAGGCCCTGGGGGAATCCCCTAGAACCCGTGCGGCAGCCACGGCGCGACCGGCGAGCCGAAGGCCACCGACGCCTCCACGAGCGCGCCCTCCCGCAGCTCCCGCACCCGCCCGGCCGCCGCCAGGGACGTCAGCGGGACACCGCCCAGATACGCCGCCCCCAGCTCCCGCACCGAGAGCGACAGGTCCGCCGGGTCCGAGGTCCGCACGCAGCTCGCGCCCTTCGCGTCCCCGGTCAGCCGCCAACGCCCCTCGTTCCACGGGCAGAACGCGTCCTCCACCTCGAACACCACGTCCACCGGCGCCTGGTACGTCCGCGCCTCCAGGGCCGGACCCACCTCCACCAGGCGCACGTGCAGCGCGTCCCGCAGGGTCGGCGCGCACCGCCGCACGTCGCTCACCAGGTGCTGCCAGCCGTCGTCCACCGGCCGCCCCTGGAGCCGTACCGACGCCGTCAGGTCCACCGACCACAGGAAGCGCCACAGCGCCGCCTCCGCCGCCGGGTCGAGCCCCAACAGCTCGTGCACGTGCACCGAGCCGTCGGCCCCCGCGGGCGACCAGTCCGGCTTGACCGCGTAGTGCGCGAACCCCACGACCTCCCCGTCCCGCTCCGCGAGCACGCACAGCCGCGGCGACGCCCCGCCCCGCTCGGCCGGGGGATCGATCAGCGGCAGCCGCTCCCAGCCCGGCCGCCGGGCGAGCATCCCCGGCCGCGAGGCCACCCGGCGCGCGTACACCGCCTCGCACGCCGCCGAGGACTCCACCAGGTCCGCCTGCCGCAGCGCCACCCCGTCCGTGCCCTCCGGCACCGCGAGCCGCACCCGGTTCGTGTCGATCGAGGCCCGCAGGGAGTACGACGCGATCCCGTAGCCGAACCGCCCGTAGATCCCCGGCTCCGACGCCGTGAGCACCGCGAGGCACTCGCCCGCCGCCCGCAGGTCGTCCAGCTGCCGCCGCATCATCGAGGTCAGGATCCCGCGCCGCCGGTGCGTCCCCGCCACGCTCACCATCGTCACCCCGGCCGCCGGCACCGACGCCCCGCCCGGAACCGTCAGCCGGAAGGAGAACGACCCCGCCGTCCCCACGCACAGCTCGCCGTCCCAGGCGCCCAGGGAACGGTCGAACTCGGTCAGGTCCCGCCACAGCCGTCGCTCCTCCGGCGCCTCGGCCACCCCTCCGAACGCGAGCTCGAGGACTCCGTACCAGTGGTCCCATTCGGTCGGGTCGAGAACCCGCAATTCCGTAGTCATATGCCATCGATATCAGCGGCGCCCGCCCGGGGCGACCCGATTTCGCGCACATTGTCACAGGGGTACCCCTGCACGACGCCGGACGGGATGGATAGGGTCCGGCCCATGGGACACCGCGACGGAGTGAGCGCGTACGCGGCCCGGACACGCAGGCGCGTGCGCCGGGCCCGCGTCGCGCTGCGCAAGTCCGGCGTGGACTACTTCCGCGGGGACGGCGCCGACTGGATCGCGCTCGCCGGACTCCTCCTGATGATCCCGGCCATCACCCTCGGCACCCTCGTCGACCCCGTCTGGTGCGCGCCCACCGCGCTCGCCCTGCCCATCGTGGCCGGCGGCCTGCTGCTGCGCCCCGCCAGCCTGCTCGGCCTGTACGCGGCCGCCGCGGGCGCCCTCATCGTCGAGTCCGTCGTCCTCGGCCCGTACACCCAGGGCCCCGCCCGGGTCACCCCCGGCACCGTCCTCGTCGTCGCCGCCTGCGGCCTCTTCGGACTCCTCATCGCCCAGTTCCGGGCCCGCGTCGGCGTGCCCTGGCGGCGCGGCGGCACCATGCTCTTCGACCTGCGCGAACGCATCCGGGTGCAGAGCGCCCTGCCCCGGCTCCCGCAGGGCTGGCACCGCGAGATGGCGCTGCGCCCGGCCGGCGGCCAGTCCTTCTCCGGGGACTTCGTCGTCGCCGCGCGCACCCACGGCGGGCGCACCCTGGAGGTCGTCCTCACCGACGTCTCCGGCAAGGGCATGGACGCGGCCTCCCGCTCCCTGCTGCTCTCCGGCGCCTTCGGCGGCCTCCTCGGCTCGCTCCCGCCGCACGGCTTCCTGCCCGCCGCCAACGGCTACCTGCTGCGCCAGAACTGGGACGAGGGCTTCGCCACCTCGATCCACCTCGTCCTCGACCTGGAGTCCGGCGACTACGAGCTCTACTCGGCCGGCCACCTGCCCGCCCTCCAGCTCCACGCGGGCAGCGGCCGCTGGGAGGAGAAGGACGCCGAGGGCCCCCTCCTCGGCGTCTACGACGGCGCCGAGTTCCACCCGGCCAAGGGCTCCCTGCGCCCCGGCGACGTCCTGATGCTCTTCACCGACGGCCTGGTCGAGGCCGCCGACCGGGACATCGCCGAGGGCATCGACCGGCTCACCGGCGAGGCCGACCGCTGCGTCACCGAGGGCTTCGACGGCGTCGCCTGGGACCTGATCGAGGCCGTCGCCAAGGACGTCAACGACGACCGGGCCCTGCTCCTGATCAGCCGCCGTCCCTGACGGGCCGTCGGGGCGGACGTGATCTTCTCCACGACGATTCGTCACCGGGCAGCGAGGGCATGGGGGTTGGTGGCACGATGGAGGCAGCGGGGGGTGTCCGGGACACGGGCTCCCTGGTGGGCAAGGCGGGACCGACCGAGGGTGTGATCAGTTGTGGCCATTTCGCTGTCTGTGGTGTTGCTCCTGGCAATCATCATGGTGGTGCTGATCCGCGGGGGGAACCTCAAGGCGGGCCCGGCCGTCGTGGCGGTCCTCTTCGGCTTCTTCCTCGCCTCCACCGGCATGGCGGACGACATCCAGCGCTTCCTGGACTCGATAACGCAGACCGTGGCGTCCATCAAGTTCTGAGGACGGCCCCGGAGGGCGGCACGGGGTCCGGACCGGCGACGAGCGGGCCCCGCGGCGGGGGAGGGCGCGCCGGACGCGGCCGGAAACGCCTCGGGGCCGGTCCGGAGAGGGAATCTCCGGACCGGCCCCGAGGGCGTGGAGCGGGTGACGGGAATCGAACCCGCGTAGCTAGTTTGGAAGACTAGTGCTCTACCATTGAGCTACACCCGCACAACATCGCGCCGCAGGTCACGAGGACCGCGGCACGAAGAGCATGGTACCGGTTCCGCGGCCGTCTTCGCACACCCCCCGGAAGAGGGGGCGCCGCACAGTCCCCGTGCATGTACCCTACGTGTCGCACCGACGGGGTGTGGCGCAGCTTGGTAGCGCGTCCGCTTTGGGAGCGGAAGGCCGTGGGTTCAAATCCCGCCACCCCGACCATGACCACCACGCGCCCGTCCCGGGCGTTCTTGATCATGTTGTGGGCGTCCTCCCGCTTGCGGTTACTATGCAAGCTGCGTGCCCGTGTGTCTCTCTGACCGGGCCGATCGGCCGGACCCGCCTCGCGCGGCCCGGCGGAATCCAGGAATCAGCCACAAGGAGACCGAACCGTGAAGAGCGCCGTGGAGACCCTGAACCCGACCCGGGTTCGGCTCACTGTCGAGGTGCCCTTCGAGGAGCTCAAGGACAGCCTCGACGCGGCGTACAAGAAGATCAACCAGCAGGTCACGGTCAAGGGCTTCCGCAAGGGCAAGATCCCGGCTCGCGTGATCGACCAGCGGTTCGGCCGCGGCGCCGTGCTGGAGGAGGCCGTCAACGACGCGCTCCCGAAGTTCTACACCGAGGCCGTCAACGAGGCCGAGGTCAACCCGCTCGGCCAGCCCGAGGTCGACATCACCGAGCTGAAGGACGGCGAGCTGCTGGCCTTCACCGCCGAGGTCGACATCCGCCCGACGATCGAGATCCCGGACTACTCCGGCATCGAGGTCACCGTCGACGCGGTCGAGGTCACCGACGAGGACGTCGAGAAGTCCGTGGAGCAGCTCCGCGAGCGCTTCGCCTCGACCTCCCCGGTCGAGCGCGCCGCCCAGGACGGCGACGTCGTCACCATCGACCTTGAGGCCAAGGTCGACGGCGAAGTGCTGCCCGACGGCGTCGCCAGCGACGTCTCGTACACCATCGGCTCCGGCGAGCTGCTCGACGGCATCGACGAGGCCGTCAAGGGCCTGGAGGCCGGCGGCGAGGCCACCTTCACCTCGCAGCTGAAGGGCGGCTCCGCCGAGGGCAAGGACGCGGAGGTCACCGTCAAAGTCACCGCCGTCGCCGCCCGCGAGCTCCCCGAGCTGGACGACGAGTTCGCCCAGCTCGCCTCGGAGTTCGACACCCTCGACGAGCTCAAGGCCGACAGCCGCAAGCGCCTCGAGAACATGAAGCAGTTCGACCAGGCCACCCAGGCCCAGGAGCGCGTCCTCGACGAGCTCCTCAAGCTGGTCGAGGTCCCGATGCCCGAGAAGCTCCTCGAGGACGAGATCAACACCCGCAAGCACAACCTGGAGCACCACCAGCTCGGCCAGATGGGCCTCGACCTCGGGAAGTACCTGGAGATCCAGGGCAAGACCGAGGAGGAGTTCCTGGCCGAGACCAAGGAGCAGGCCGAGAAGGGCATCAAGACCCAGTTCATCCTCGACGAGCTGGTCAACCGGGAGAAGCTCGACGTCTCCCGCGAGGAGCTCACCGAGCACCTGTTCCGCCGTGCCGCCTCCTCCGGCATGAGCCCCGACCAGTTCGCCCAGGCCGTGGCCCAGGGCGGCCAGGTGCCGATGCTCGTCGGCGAGGTCGCCCGCGGCAAGGCCCTCGCGGTCGTCGTCGAGGCCGCCAAGGTCACCGACTCCAACGGCGAGGTCGTCGACCTCTCCGACGACGAGGACGAGGCCGCCGAGACCGCCGTCGAGGCGGCCGAGGGCGCCGAGGCCGAGGCCTCCGAGGACAAGTAGGTCCGGAAGCGGCAGGGAGGCCTGGTCCTCCTCGCCGCACCGCTCCGCGGGCCCGTGCGCACAGCTGTGCGCACGGGGCCCCCGGCCGTACCGGGCCCCCACCCCCGCCCCCCACAAACATACCCGCCCCCCGGAAAGGTG
>NZ_JBSHHY010000028.1:74648-96947 GCF_053618675.1 Streptomyces sp. NPDC055632
GGCCCCGTGCCAACAGCTGTGCGCACGGGCCCGCGGACGTACCGGGACCCCTTCACGCGCCCCCAACTACCTTGCGCTCCCAGCGAACAGTTCGGGAACCGGGATGGCGTTGTCCCACCTGCGCGTTAGGGTCCATGAATACGAGGGCAGTGCCTTCTGAACGAGACGCGGAGACGGCCCGGGGCCGTCGGAGACGAGCAGGTGGATACGTGACGAATCTGAAGCCTTACGCCGCGGGTGAGCCGTCCATCGGTGGCGGCCTCGGCGACCATGTCTACAACCGGCTGCTCGGCGAGCGCATCGTCTTCCTCGGCCAGCAGGTCGACGACGACATCGCCAACAAGATCACCGCCCAGATGCTCCTCCTGGCCGCCGAGCCGGACAAGGACATCTACCTCTACATCAACAGCCCCGGTGGCTCGGTGACGGCCGGCATGGCCGTCTACGACACCATGCAGTACATCCCGAACGACGTCGTCACCATCGGCATGGGCATGGCGGCCTCCATGGGCCAGTTCCTGCTGACCGGCGGCGCCCCCGGCAAGCGCTTCGCGCTGCCGAACACCGACATCCTGATGCACCAGGGCTCCGCCGGCATCGGCGGCACCGCCTCGGACATCAAGATCCAGGCCGAGTACCTCCTGCGCACCAAGAAGCGCATGGCCGAGATCACCGCGCACCACTCCGGGCAGACCGTCGAGGCGATCATCCGCGACGGCGACCGCGACCGCTGGTTCACCGCGGAGGAGGCCAAGGAATACGGCCTCATCGACGAGATCATCTCCGCCGCCTCGGGCGTTCCGGGCGGTGGCGGCACGGGCGCCTGAGCCCCGCCGGACCGCTCAAGAGCCCCAGCCCACCGAACGCCACCAGGACGGTGAACACCCAGATGCAGAACAACCTCTCCGCGAGCGGCCTCTACACCGGCGCGCCGATGGACAACCGCTACATCGTGCCGCGCTTCGTGGAGCGCACCTCGCAGGGCGTGCGCGAGTACGACCCGTACGCGAAGCTCTTCGAGGAGCGCGTGATCTTCCTCGGCGTGCAGATCGACGACGCCTCCGCCAACGACGTCATGGCGCAGCTCCTGTGCCTGGAGTCGATGGACCCGGACCGCGACATCTCGATCTACATCAACAGCCCCGGCGGCTCCTTCACCGCGCTCACGGCGATCTACGACACGATGCAGTTCGTGAAGCCGGACATCCAGACGGTCTGCATGGGCCAGGCGGCCTCCGCCGCGGCCGTGCTGCTCGCCGCCGGCACCCCCGGCAAGCGGATGGCCCTGCCGAACGCCCGCGTGCTGATCCACCAGCCCTCCGGCGGCACCGGCCGCGAGCAGCTCTCCGACCTGGAGATCGCGGCCAACGAGATCCTGCGGATGCGCGGCCAGCTGGAGGACATGCTGGCCAAGCACTCCTCGACCCCGATCGAGAAGATCCGCGACGACATCGAGCGCGACAAGATCCTGACCGCCGAGGACGCCCTCGCGTACGGTCTGGTCGACCAGATCGTCTCGACCCGCAAGAGCGCGGCCGCCGCGGTCTGACGCCCGACCTTCCCCTGGCACGGTTCGCGTGGCCGAATCGCGACCGTGTGAACCGTGCCAAGGGGGGCCCGAACGGGGGGCCCGGCAAGGTACCGTCGAATATGAGGCACCAGGAGCCGCCGAACCACGCGGCTCCCAGGCGAAGGGGAAGCACCTCGTGGCACGCATCGGTGATGGCGGCGACCTGCTCAAGTGCTCGTTCTGCGGAAAGAGCCAGAAGCAGGTGAAGAAGCTCATCGCGGGACCCGGTGTGTACATCTGCGACGAGTGCATCGACCTCTGCAACGAGATCATCGAGGAAGAACTCGCGGAGACGAGCGAGGTGCGCTGGGAGGAACTCCCCAAGCCCCGCGAGATCTACGAGTTCCTCGAGGGGTACGTCGTCGGGCAGGAGCCCGCGAAGAAGGCACTCTCGGTCGCGGTGTACAACCACTACAAGCGCGTCCAGGCCGGCGAGAACGGCGGCGCGCAGGGCCGTGACGACGCCATCGAACTGGCGAAGTCCAACATTCTGCTGCTCGGTCCCACGGGCTCCGGGAAGACGCTGCTCGCGCAGACCCTGGCCCGCATGCTCAACGTCCCGTTCGCCATCGCCGACGCGACGGCGCTCACGGAGGCCGGCTACGTCGGCGAGGACGTCGAGAACATCCTGCTGAAGCTGATCCAGGCGGCCGACTACGACGTCAAGAAGGCCGAGACCGGGATCATCTACATCGACGAGATCGACAAGGTCGCCCGCAAGAGCGAGAACCCGTCGATCACCCGGGACGTCTCCGGCGAGGGCGTGCAGCAGGCCCTCCTGAAGATCCTGGAGGGCACCACCGCCTCCGTACCGCCGCAGGGCGGCCGGAAGCACCCCCACCAGGAGTTCATCCAGATCGACACGACGAACGTGCTCTTCATCGTGGGCGGCGCCTTCGCCGGCCTGGAGAAGATCATCGAGTCGCGGGCGGGCGCCAAGGGCATCGGCTTCGGGGCGACCATCCGCTCCAAGCGCGAGATCGAGGCGAGCGACCAGTTCCAGGAGGTCATGCCGGAGGACCTGGTGAAGTTCGGGATGATCCCCGAGTTCATCGGCCGTCTCCCCGTCCTCACCTCCGTCCACAACCTGGACCGCGAGGCGCTCCTCCAGATCCTGGTCGAGCCGCGCAACGCGCTGGTGAAGCAGTACCAGCGCCTCTTCGAACTCGACGGCGTGGAGCTGGACTTCGACCGCCCGGCCCTGGAGGCCATCGCCGATCAGGCCATTCTTCGCGGCACCGGCGCGCGCGGTCTGCGCGCCATCATGGAGGAGGTCCTCCAGTCGGTGATGTACGAGGTCCCGTCCCGCAAGGACGTGGCCCGGGTCGTCATCACGGCCGACGTGGTCCGCGACAACGTCAACCCGACGCTGGTCCCGCGGATCGTGAAGAACGACGGCAGGCACGAGAAGTCGGCCTGACGCAGGACGCACGACGACGAGGGGGGTCCCGCCCGAAGGCGGGACCCCCCTCGCGCGTGCGCGGAACCGTCCGGTCAGAGCTTGACGCGGACTTCCTTGCGGAGCTTGGCGGTGGTGGCGGCGGCCTCCTCGGCGGAGCCGCCCGCGCCGGTCATCAGGCCGGCCATGTCCATGGGGATCACCAGTGCCACGGTGCTGTGGTCGGCCCAGACGCACATCGTCATGGTGAACGCGGGCGTGCCCTCGGAGGCGTCGGCCTTCATCTTGGCCTGCTGGCACTTCAGGACCGCGCCGTCGAGTTCCGCCGGCTCGTACGCCTGCGGGCTTCCCTCCATCTGCGGGGCGTCGCCCTTGGACGCGTTCTTCTCGGCCTCGACCTTGGCGGCGGCGAAGACGGTGTCGACGACCTTCTCGGGGTCGTCGATCTCGCCGTAGAGGCCGGTGAAGGAGATCAGCTTGCCCGCGAGCGGGTTGGCCTTGTTCTCCAACTGGTAGGTGGCGCCGACCTCCTTGGCGTTCTTGACGCCGGTCTTCTCGGCCTCCTCCAGGGACTTCTTGTTGGACGAATCGCTCCCGTCCGGGGCCTTGTCGTAGTCGCCGAGCACCCGCTCCGGGGTGATCAGCTTGTGGGGGCCGTCGTCCGCGACCGAGGAACCGCCGCCGCCGATCACGAAGTACGCGCCCACGGCGACCGCCGCGACCACGGCCACCGCGCCGATGATCCAGCCCGCCTTGGACTTCTTGGGGGCCGGCGGGGGCGGCGGGAAGCCGCCGGGGCCCTGGGGGCCGCCGTACGGGGGCTGCTGGCCGTACGGGCCGGGCTGCTGCTGCGGGTAGCCGTACGGGGGCTGCTGCGGCGGAACGCCCTGCGGGGCCTGCTGGGGGTATCCGTAGCCCGGCTGGGCGCCGTACGGCCCCGGCTGCTGCGGCTGCTGGCCGTAGGGGCCCGGCTGGCCGTACGGCCCGGGCTGCTGGGGCGGCTGGCCGCCGTACGGGCCCGGCTGGTTGTAGCTCATGGACAGGTTCCCCTCACAGGATGTTTATGCCTGCCGGACATCCTGGCGGAACCCTCGGACAGCCGGTGCGGCAGGGGCCACACCGTTACCGAACCAAAGCGTTTCAGGACAGGGTCGGGACACCCCTAAACTGGCCCCGTGACCGAGAACACTCAGCAGCAGACAGCGCCCACCACCGAACTGCCGACCCAGTACGCGCCGGCCGAGGTAGAGGGGCCGCTGTACGAGCGCTGGGTGGAGCGCGGGTACTTCGAGGCGGACGCGAAGAGCGAGAAGCCGCCGTACACCATCGTCATCCCGCCGCCGAACGTCACCGGATCGCTCCACCTGGGCCACGCCTTCGAGCACACGCTGATCGACGCCCTCACCCGCCGCAAGCGGATGCAGGGCTTCGAGACGCTGTGGCAGCCGGGCATGGACCACGCCGGCATCGCCACCCAGAACGTCGTCGAGCGCGAGCTCGCCAAGGAGGGCAAGTCCCGCCACGACCTGGGCCGCGAGGCGTTCGTCGAGCGCGTCTGGCAGTGGAAGGCCGAGTCCGGCGGCCAGATCTCCGGCCAGATGAAGCGCCTGGGCGACGGCGTCGCCTGGTCCCGCGAGCGGTTCACCATGGACGAGGGCCTGTCCCAGGCCGTCCAGACCATCTTCAAGAAGCTCTACGACGACGAGCTGATCTACCGCGCCGAGCGCATCATCAACTGGTGTCCGCGCTGCCTGACCGCCATCTCGGACATCGAGGTCGAGTACCAGGACGACGACGGCGAGCTCGTCTCCATCCGGTACGGCGAGGGCGAGGACTCCCTGGTCGTCGCCACCACCCGGGCCGAGACGATGCTCGGTGACACGGCCGTCGCCGTCCACCCCGACGACGAGCGGTACAGGCACCTGGTCGGCAGGCGGATCAAGCTGCCGCTGACCGACCGCACGATCCCGGTCGTCGCCGACACCCACGTCGACCCCGAGTTCGGCACCGGTGCCGTCAAGGTGACCCCGGCGCACGACCCGAACGACTTCGAGATCGGCCAGCGCCACGACCTGCCGAACCTCACCGTCATGGACGAGCGCGCGGTCATCACCGCCCACGGCCCCTTCCAGGGCCTGGACCGCCTGGAGGCCCGTTCCGCCATCGTCGCCGCGCTGCGCGCCGAGGGCCGGATCGTCGCCGAGAAGCGTCCGTACACCCACTCCGTCGGGCACTGCTCGCGCTGCAAGACCACCATCGAGCCGCGCCTGTCGATGCAGTGGTGGGTCAAGGTCGGCCCGCTCGCGAAGGCCGCCGGCGACGCGGTCCGCGACGGCAAGGTCACGATCCACCCGCAGGAGATGGAGAAGCGGTACTTCGACTGGGTCGACAACCTGCACGACTGGTGCATCTCGCGCCAGCTCTGGTGGGGCCACCGCATCCCCGTCTGGTACGGCCCGGACGGCGAGGTCGTCTGCGTCGGACCCGACGAGCAGCCGCCGTCCGGCGAGGGCTGGCACCAGGACACCGACGTCCTGGACACCTGGTTCTCCTCCGGTCTGTGGCCGTTCTCCACCCTGGGCTGGCCCGAGCGGACCGAGTCGCTCGCGAAGTTCTATCCGAACTCCGTCCTGGTCACCGGCTACGACATCCTCTTCTTCTGGGTCGCCCGGATGATGATGTTCGGTCTGTACGCGATGGACGGAACCCCGCCGTTCCACACCATCGCCCTGCACGGCATGGTCCGTGACCAGAACGGCAAGAAGATGTCGAAGTCCTTCGGCAACGTGGTCAACCCGCTGGACTGGATGGACGAGTACGGCTCCGACGCCGTCCGCTTCACCCTGGCCAACGGCGCCAACCCGGGCGTCGACGTCCCGATCGGCGAGGACTGGGTCAAGGCGTCCCGGAACTTCGCCAACAAGATCTGGAACGCGACCCGCTTCGCGCTCATGAACGGCGCGACGATCGAGGGCGAACTGCCCCCGGTCGAGCGGCTGTCCGCCACCGACCGCTGGATCCTGTCCCGCCTCAACGCGACGGTCGCGCAGGTCGACGCGTACTACGAGGACTACCAGTTCGCGAAGCTCAGCGACGCGCTCTACCACTTCGCGTGGGACGAGGTCTTCGACTGGTACGTCGAGCTGTCGAAGACGACGTTCTTCGCGGGCGGCGAGCAGGCCGAGGTCTCCGGCCGGGTCCTGGGCGAGGTCCTGGACGTCATGCTGCGGCTGCTGCACCCGATCGTCCCGTTCGTCACCGAGGCCCTGTGGACCACGCTGACCGGGCGCGAGTCCGTCGTGATCGCCGACTGGCCGAAGGACTCGGGCTTCCGGGACCCGGCCGCCGAAGCGGAGATCGAGAACCTCCAGCAGGTCGTCACCGAGGTCCGCCGCTTCCGCGCCGACCAGGGCCTCCAGCCCGGCCAGAAGGTCCCGGCCCGTCTGGAGCTCGGCGGCACCGCGCTCGCCGCGCACGAGGCCGCGATCCGTCAGCTGCTGCGCCTCCAGCCGGAGGGCGAGGGCTTCTCCGCCACCGCCTCCCTGCCGGTCGCCGGGGCCACCGTCGCGCTCGACCTGTCGGGCACGATCGACGTGGAGGCGGAGCGCAAGCGCCTCACGAAGGACCTCGCGGCGGCCGAGAAGGAGAAGGCCCAGGCGAACGGCAAGCTCGGCAACGAGGCGTTCCTGGCGAAGGCGCCGGACAACGTGGTCGAGAAGATCCGCACCCGGCTCGCCAAGGCGGACGAGGACATCGCCCGCATCCAGGCCCAGCTGGCGAACCTGCCGCAGGCCTGACGGCCCGGCACGGCACCACGGGAAAGGCTCCCGCTCCGGAATCCTCCGGAGCGGGAGCCTTCTTCTTCGTCCGGCCCGTCGCCGGGCCGGATCTGTTGTCGGGCCGGATCTGTTGCCGGTCCGTCTGTCGCCGGGGCGGGCCCGTCGCCGGGTCAGGCCCGGCGGCGCCGGACGGCTCCGGCGACCAGCACCCCGGCGAGGACCAGGACGCCCGCGCCCGTGCCGCCGAGGCCGGCCTTCAGGCCCGGCGGGGTGTACGAGCAGGCGAAGCGGTCGGCGCCCGCTCCGAGCGGGACGCCGAGCAGGCCCCGGTGGGAGACCGGTGCCCGCGACGCGCCGCCGTCGACGGAGCAGGACCAGCCCTGGATGGCGGGCGTCGCCACGACGACGGTTCCGGTGGAGCCCTTCGGCAGCTCCGCCCCGACCGAGTGGCCGCCGACGGACGGGTTCACCGGCGCCGAGGCGCGCAGGGCCCGTACGGCGTCCTGGAACCTCTTCGGGTCCATGCAGCCTACGGCGTCGTGCGGCAGCACCTGGTCCGGCTGCGTCGCACCGATCGCGAACCGCAGCGTCCCGTCCGTCGGGACCGTCCCCAGCGGGTTCACCGGACTCACGACGGCCGGCGGCCGGCCGCTGTTGCCCATGGCCTTGGAGCCGGTGGCCATGGACACGGCGGAGAGGGCGGGCGCGTACAGATAGGCCTCGTCGCCGGGGGCGCACCGCGCGGTGAAACCGGTCCAGGCCTGCCCCTTCCCGTGCCGGGGCAGCCGCCAGCCGCCCGGTTCGCGCGCGGCCTCCGGGCCCTTGGCGTAGTGGATCTCGGGCACGGTGTACACCTGCGCGCCCAGCGCCGCGTGGCGGTTGGCCCAGACCGAGCCGGCCGGCGCGCCGTACGCCCGGTCGCTGCCGGGGGCGCGGAGGCTGACGAGGGGCACACTGGGGACGGAACGGGCGGTGACCCGCGCCCCCTTCGCCTGCTCCAGGAGGGTGCCCACGCCCATCAGGGCGTTGAAGTACGGGTCCCGGGGGGTGCCCAGGTTGCGCCCGCCCATCGCGTAGCCGATGCCCAGTTCGCGCAGGCCGGCGGCGGCCTCCTTGGTGATGTAGCTGCTGTAGTAGCCGCCGCTCTGGACGCCGAGGAGCATGGGGTCGTTGTTGGTGACGTAGAGGGAGGAGGCGACGCCGACGCGGGAGTCCGGCCAGTCGTCGTTCTCGGCGGCCGCCCGGTGCACGTTCCTGGTCAGCAGGTTCGTCGTGGTGGTCGTGTCGCGCGCGTAGCGGGCCGGGTCGTAGGTGGTCTGGGCGCCGTAGACCGCGTACGCGGTGGTCGCGAGGACCGACAGGACGAGCGCCGGGACGACCAGGGCCCGGCCCCTGCGGCCCAGGCCGCGGGCGTGGAGCAGGAGCAGCCCCCCGACGAGCGCGCCGCCGATCACCGTGCCCTTGACGGCGTACGCGGTGACGGGCTCGGCCGAACGGGTGAGGAGCACCAGGCCGGCCAGGAGCGCCCCGCCGCCGAGCAGCGCCCGGGGCTTGGGGGAGTGGGCGAGACAGATCCAGGCGGCCATGGCCAGCAGCCCGGTGAGGACGAAGCTCTCCCGGAAGGGCGCGCCGTGGGGGAGCGTGAAGCCCTGCCACACCTTGGCGGTGGGCGTGACGACGAAGGAGAGGGCCGTCAGGACGAGCAGCGCGAGCCAGGCGGCGCGCTCGCGGCCGCCGACCCTGGACTGGAACGGGAGCGCGAGGACCAGCAGCAGGACGAGGACGCCGGCGAAGATGTTGGGCGCCGGGTACACGGGGATGCTGCCGGGGAGGAGGAGCCCCAGGTAGACGAGGGGCTCGGTGGCGACGTCGACGACGTAGCTCGTGGTCGGCTGCGCCTGCTTGTTGGCCAGGGCGGGGACGATGATCGCGGGGGCGGCGAGCAGGAGTCCGGTGGCGGCCGTGCCGGCGGCCCGGCCGGCGGCACGGGCGCGGGCGCGCCAGGTGGTGTCGCTCAGGAGCAGCCGGAGCAGCAGCACGAGCGTCGCGCCGATGGTGGCCATCGCGGCGCTGTAGAAGTTCGCGAACCAGCACAGGGCGAAGAGGAGGGTGCCCAGCACCCAGCGGCGTTCGTTCAGGCAGTCGTCGACGGCGATGCAGAGCAGGGGGAGCGCGATGAGGCCGGTCATCCACATGGGGATGATGCCACCCTCCGTCATGGTCCAGCCGGAGACGGCGTAGCCGGTGCCGAGCAGGGCCCGCAGCCAGGGGGAGCCGGGGCGCAGGCGGCCGAGGAAGACCGTCATGGCGGCCGCGGCGAGGCCGATGCCGAGGAGGGTGACGAGGAAGACCGGGAAGTCGACGTACTGACGGGGGAACAGTCCGGTGAGCCAGGACAGCGGGTTGCTCAGGTAGGTGAAGAACTCCGCGAGGAACCCGTTGCCGTAGCCGCTCTGCCAGTTGAACAGCAGGTCGCCCTTGGCCGTTCCGTGCTGGAGGTCCCACAGGTGCGCGTGGAACGGCACGTACTGGTGGCGCAGGTCGTTCAGCGCGCGCGGGCTGGGCCCGAAGGGGTACGTGCCGTGGGCGGCCATGCCCAGGCAGAAGGCCGCCATGGACAGGAGCGCGGCGAACAGCGCCGCCGTCTTCTCCCCGAAGCGCGGACGGGTGACGGGCCGTCGGCCGTTCGTCGTGGAGGTTGTGCCCCGTTGCTCCGGGATGCGGGTACCCGGAGCGGTCACTATTGGAGCGGTCATGATGAAGTTGTCCCCGTGGTGGTCGTGTCCGGCCGCTCCCACAGGGGCCGAAACTTAGACGATTATCATATGTGGACGTCTTGTAAGCGATGGTGCCGGACGGGTGAACGGGCGGAGGGGGCCCGAGCGGGCCGGAACCCGGCGGGAGGCGGCGCCGTGCCGCCGTACGCCTCCGCCCCGTCCGGTCCCGTCCCGCGGACGGCGGACCGGAAACCCCGGAAGGGGTGGGTTCGCGGTCCCGCCGGAGCCGCTCCGTAGACTGGCCCCGTGAGTGAGCCCCGCGATCCGTCCGACACGCCCGACGACCCCGACGCCTTCGACGAGATCGTCGACAACGAGACCACCCGCGATCCCGACCTGGCGGTGATCGAGGCCGGCAGCCGCACCCTGCGCGCCCAGGCCGGACCGCCCCAGGGCGACCCCGTGCCGAGCCGCCCCGAGGACCCGGAGCTGGACGCGGCGCTGCGCGAGGTCGAGACCGAGCTGTCCACCCGCTGGGGCGAGACCAAGCTGGAGCCCTCGGTCACCCGGATCGCGGCCCTGATGGACGTCCTCGGCGAGCCGCAGCGCGCGTACCCCACCATCCACATCACCGGCACCAACGGCAAGACGTCGACGGCCCGCATGATCGAGGCCCTGCTCGGCGCCTTCGACCTGCGCACCGGCCGCTACACCTCGCCGCACGTGCAGACCATCACCGAGCGCATCAGCCTCGACGGCGCCCCGATCTCCGCCGAGCGGTTCATCGAGACGTACCGGGACGTCGCGCCGTACGTGGAGCTCGTCGACGCCCGCGAGGAGTACCGGCTCTCCTTCTTCGAGGTCCTCACCGGCATGGCGTACGCGGCCTTCGCCGACGCCCCGGTCGACGTGGCCGTGATCGAGGTCGGGATGGGCGGCACCTGGGACGCCACGAACGTCATCGACGCCTCCGTCGCCGTCGTCACCCCCATCGACCTCGACCACACCGACCGGCTCGGCGACACGCCCGCCGCGATCGCGGGCGAGAAGTCCGGGATCATCAAGCCGGGCGCGACCGTCATCCTGGCCCAGCAGCCGGTCGACGCGGCCCAGGTCCTCCTGAAGAAGGCCGTCGAGGCGGACGCCACCGTGGCCCGTGAGGGCATGGAGTTCGGCGTCGCCTCCCGCGAGGTCGCGGTCGGCGGCCAGCTCCTCACCCTGCGCGGACTCGGCGGCGAGTACGACGAGGTCTTCCTGCCGCTGCACGGCGCCTACCAGGCGCACAACGCGGCCGTGGCGCTCGCGGCCGTCGAGGCCTTCTTCGGCATCGGCGCGCAGCACGCCCGCACCCTCGACGTGGACACGGTCCGCCAGGCGTTCGCCCGGGTGGCCTCGCCCGGCCGCCTGGAGATCGTCCGCTCCTCCCCGACGGTCGTCCTGGACGCCGCGCACAACCCGCACGGCGCGCGGGCGACCGCCGAGGGCATCAGCGAGGCCTTCGGCTTCTCCCGGCTCGTCGGCGTGGTCGCCACCAGCGCCGACAAGGACGCCCGGGGGGTCCTGGAGGCCTTCGAGCCGATCCTCGCGGAGGTCGTGGTCACCACGAACTCCAACCCCCGCTCCACCGACGTGGACGCGCTCGCCGCGCTCGCGGTCGAGGTCTTCGGCGAGGACCGGGTCGTCGTCGAGCCGCGGCTGCCCGATGCCATCGAGGCGGCGATCACCCTCGCGGAGGAAGAGGCCGAGTACGGCGGCGCGGGCGTCCTCGTGACCGGTTCGATCTTCACGGTCGGCGACGCCCGGCTGCTGCTCCGGAGGGGCTGAATCCCATGCGCACGCTCTGTTCCTCGACGCTCATCGGCGAGTTCTTCGTCATCGGCTTCGCCGGGCTCGTCGCCATGAAGGACGACACGCTGACGACGTCCACCGTCTGGTGGGTCTGCGGGATCGGGATGCTCTTCTCGGTCCTGCTGTGCGGGATGGTCACCCGGCCCGGCGGCGTGCAGCTCGGCTGGGCGCTCCAGCTCGGCCTGGTCGCCAGCGGCTTCTTCGTCCCGGTCATGTTCTTCCTCGGGGCGACCTTCGCCGCCCTGTGGTGGGCCTCGGTGCACTACGGGCGGAAGGTCGACGAGGTCAAGGCCCGCTGGGCCGCCCAGGCCGCCCAGGGCCCGGCAGAGCCTGACGCTGCGTAATCGGGGCACGTGCGGGCCCTGTAGCCTCGGAGGCCCGCACACCGCTTTCCCCGAAGGAGTTCCCCCGTGAGCCAGCGCACGCTCGTCCTGCTCAAGCCCGACGCCGTCCGCCGCGGCCTGGTCGGCGAGATCATCGGCCGCATCGAGCGCAAGGCCGGCTGGACGCTCGCGGCCCTGGAGCTGCGCGAGCTGGACCAGGAGACGCTGGAGCAGCACTACGGCGAGCACAAGGGCAAGCCCTTCTACGAGCCGCTGATGGGCTTCATGGCCTCCGGCCCGGTCGTCGCGCTCGTCGTCGAGGGCGAGCGGGTCGTCGAGGGCGTCCGGCAGCTCGCCGGCCCGACCGACCCGATCGCCGCCGCGCCGGGCTCCATCCGGGGCGACTTCGGCACCATCGTCCGTGAGAACCTGATCCACGCCTCGGACTCCGAGGAGTCGGCGCTCCGCGAGCTGAAGCTCTTCTTCCCGGGTCTCGTCTGATCCGTACTCCGTCTGCTCCGGGTCCCGTCTGATCCGGTGTCAGCCGAACGCACCATCCCGATGGGGCGACCGAAGGAATTTCGGTCGCCCCCAGGCATATGAACGACAATCCCGGGAACGGATCGCCGCATCCTGCCGTCACCTGTACAGAGGTGGACCACCGCGCGGCATCCGGGCGGGCAGCACTACGATGGAAAACTCCACGCCGCACCACTCTCAGCCATGGGAAATCAAGGGGAACTCAATGTCGTTCATCGGCCGTGACATGGCTGTCGACCTCGGGACCGCCAACACGCTGGTGTACGTCAGGGGTCGAGGCATCGTTCTGAACGAGCCGTCCGTCGTCGCCATCAACACCAATACCGGCGGCATCCTCGCGGTGGGCGCCGAGGCGAAGAAGATGATCGGCCGGACCCCCGGCAACATCGTCGCCGTGCGCCCGCTCAAGGACGGCGTGATCGCCGACTTCGAGATCACCGAGCGGATGCTCCGCTACTTCATCCTCAAGATCCACAAGCGCCGCTACCTGGCCCGCCCCCGGGTCGTCGTCTGCGTGCCCTCCGGCATCACCGGAGTGGAGCGCCGCGCCGTCATCGAGGCCTCGACCCAGGCCGGCGCCCGCCAGGTGCACATCATCGAGGAGCCCATGGCGGCGGCCATCGGCTCGGGCCTCCCCGTCCACGAGGCCACCGGCAACATGGTCGTCGACATCGGCGGCGGCACCACCGAGGTCGCCGTCATCTCCCTCGGCGGAATCGTCACGGCACAGTCCATCCGGGTCGCCGGCGACGAGCTGGACAACGCGATCATCCAGCACGTCAAGAAGGAGTACTCGCTCCTCCTCGGCGAGCGCACGGCCGAACAGATCAAGATCACCATCGGCTCCGCCTACGACCTGGAGAAGGACGAGCACACCGAGATCCGCGGCCGCGACCTCGTCTCCGGTCTGCCCAAGACCGTGGTCATCTCCGCCGCCGAGGTCCGCAAGGCCATCGAGGAGCCGGTCAACGCGATCGTCGACGCGGTGAAGACCACCCTCGACAAGTGCCCGCCGGAGCTCTCCGGTGACGTCATGGACCGCGGCATCGTTCTCACCGGTGGCGGCGCCCTGCTGCGCGGCCTCGACGAGCGGCTCCGCCACGAGACCGGCATGCCGATCCACATCGCCGAGGACCCGCTGGACTCGGTGGCGCTCGGCTCCGGCAAGTGCGTGGAGGAGTTCGAGGCCCTCCAGCAGGTCCTCGACGCGCAGCCGCGCCGCTAGCACCACGGACCGGGCCGGTGCGGTAGAACTACCGCACCGACCCCCGTCCACCCACTCGCACCACGGCACAACGGAACAGACGAACCACGAGGAAAGGCACGGCCGCCGCACGTGAGGGACACACGAGAGAGCCGGCTGCTCCTGGTACTGCTGATCGCCATCGCGTTCGCGCTGATCACGGTGGACATCCGCGGCGGCCAGGAGTCACCCGTCGACGGTGCCCGGCAGGCCGCGGCGGCGGTCTTCGGACCGGTCGAGAACGGTGTGGCCGCCGCCGTCGACCCCGTCGGCAACGCCATAGGGGCGGTACGGGACTCCGGCGAGCGGCACACCCGGATCTCCGCCCTGGAGAAGGAGAACGCCGAACTCAAGGCGAAGCTCGGCAGCGACGACCGCAACCGCAACCGGCTGAACGAGCTCGACACCCTGCTCAAGACCGCCGGAGCCGGCCAGTACGGCATCAAGGGCGCCCAGGTCGTCGCCATAGGAGCGGCCCAGGGCTTCTCCTGGACCGTCACCATCGACGTCGGCGCCCGCGACGGCATCCAGCGGGACATGACGGTGCTCAACGGCGCCGGACTCGTCGGCCGCGTCACCACCGTCGGCCCCTCCACCTCCACCGTCCTCCTCGCCAACGACCCCGACTTCACCGTCGGCACCCGCATGGAGAAGAGCGACGAACTCGGCTTCGCCACCGGCCAGGGCAACAGCCCGCTCCGCGTCCAGCTCCTCAACGGCAAGGCCAAGGTCAAGCCCGGCGACCGGCTCGTCACCTTCGGCTCGCGCGCCGACAAGCCCTTCGTGCCCGGCGTCCCGGTCGGCGAGATCGTCCGCGTCGACCCGATGGGCGGCGGCCTGACCCGCAACGTCTACGTCCGCCCGTACGTCGGCTTCACCAAGCTCGACATCGTCGGCGTCGTCGTCCAGGCCCCGCGCTCCGACCCGCGCGACGCGGTCCTGCCGCAGAAGCCCAGGCCCGCGCCGACCGTCACCGTCACGGCCACGCCGAAACCGACGGGCAGCGGGCAGCCGGAACGGGAACAGGCACAGAACCAGGATCAGAACCAGGCCGGTCAGAACCGGAACCAGGGGGACACGACACCGTGAAGTTCAACCGGATCCTCCTCTCTGCCGCCCTGATCGCGGTCGCCCTGGTCGTCCAGGTCTCCGTCCTCGCCCGCCTCCAGCTCCCCGGCGCCGTCCCCGACCTCGTCCTCCTCACCGTCGTCGGCCTCGCCCTCGTCTACGGACACGTCAGCGGCGCCCTCATCGGCTTCACCGCGGGACTCCTCGCCGACCTCGCCCCGCCCGCCGACCACGCCGCCGGCCGCTACGCCCTCGTGCTCTGCCTCGTCGGCTACCTCGTCGGCCTGGCCCGCCCGGAGAACGGCCGGCTGACCTCCGCGGCCGGACCCATGGCCGTCGTCGCCGTCGCGGCCGTCGGCTCCACGCTCCTCTACGCGGGCGTCGGCGCCCTCGTCGGCGACACCGCCGCCCGCCACGTGGGCCTGGGCTTCCTGCTGTTCACCGCGGCCCTGTACGACCTGCTCCTCGCGCCCTTCGTGGTGCCGCTCGTCATGGCCCTGGCCCGCCGAGCCGAGAACGACCCGCTCGCCGACTCCGGCGGAGGCGCCGGGACCGACGTCGCCTCCGGCTGGCTCGCCTCCGGCACCGGCCTGAGCATCGGTGCCCAGCGCGGCGGCCTGCGCGTGAAGGCCGCCCGGAACCGGGCCGCACGGGCCGGGCGCATCAAGGGAGTCAAGCGACTGTGACCGAGGGGGCAACGGCAGTATGAGCAACATCCCCGAGACCGGCCGGACCCCCCGGGTCCGGATCCGGCTCGTCGTCATCCAGATCCTCGTCTTCTCCCTGCTCCTCACCCTGGGGGGACGGCTCTGGTACCTCCAGATCCGCAACGGCAAGGAGTACACGGACGAGGCCAGGAACAACCACGTCCAGCAGGTCGTCCAGCCCGCCGTCCGCGGCTCGATCCTGGACGCCCGCGGCGTGCCGCTCGCCGACAACGAGACCCGGCTCGTGGTCTCCGCGTCCCGCACCGAGCTGATGAAGATGAAGGACGACGGCAAGGCCGTCCTCACCCGGCTCGCCGGGGTCCTCGGGATGAAGCCCGAGGACGTCATCAACGCGATCCGGCTCTGCGACTCCAAGACCCCCAAGCCCTGCTGGAACGGTTCCCCGTACCAGCCGATCCCGGTCACGGACGAGGCCACCACGCAGCAGGCGCTGACGATCCGTGAGAGCTCGGAGGACTTCCCCGGCATCACCGCCGAGCCCACCGCCGTCCGCCGCTACCCGGCACCGGGCAAGGCCCGCACCGCGCAGGTGCTCGGCTACCTCTCGCCCGTCACCGACTCCGAGATCGAGAAGGCCAAGGACACCGACTCGCCGTTCCTCCGCTCCGACCAGGTCGGCCGCTCTGGCATCGAGCGCACGTACGACAAGGAGCTGCGGGGCAAGGCGGGCGTGACCCGCTACGAGGTCGACAACCTCGGCCGCGTCATGGGCCAGGCCAAGGCCGACCCGGGGGTGGCCGGCTCCACCCTCGTCACCAGCATCGACGCGCGCGTGCAGGCCGTCGCCGAGTACGAGCTCCACGAGGCGATGAAGGTCGTCCGCAAGGAGACCGACAAGATCACCGGCCGGAAGTACGAGGCCGACGCGGGCGCCGTCGTCGTCATGGAGACCAAGACCGGCCGCGTCGTCGCCATGGCCTCCCAGCCCGACTACGACCCCAACGCCTGGGTCGGAGGCATCTCGGCCCAGGACTACTCCACCCTGACCAGCAAGAAGTCCAACTACCCGCTGCTCAACCGCGCCATCCAGGGCCAGGCCGCCGCCGGCTCCATCTTCAAGGTGATCTCGGCGAGCGCCGCCGTGCGGGCCGGCCACGACTTCAACGACAAGTACAACTGCAGCAGCTCCTACAGCCTCGGCAGCCGCAGCTTCGCCAACTTCGAGTCCCAGGGGCACGGCCCCATCACCCTCGGCGAGGCCCTCAAGTACTCCTGCAACACCGTCTTCTACGCCCTCGGCCACCAGGAGTGGCAGCGCGACGGCGGAATAAAGCCCAAGAAGGACGCGAAGGACTGGTTCTACCGCACCGCCCGCGACTTCGGGCTCGGCGCCGAGACCGGCATCGACCTGCCGAACGAGGTGACGGGCCGCGTCCCCGACCGCCAGTGGAAGCAGAACTTCTGGGCGGCCAACAAGGACGTCTGGTGCAAGCAGGGCAAGAAGGGCGGCACCTACGTCCAGCAGATCGCCTACGAGAGCTGCCTCGAAGGCAACCAGCTGAAGGCGTACGACAGCATCAACTTCGCCATCGGCCAGGGCGACGTCCTCGTCACCCCCATCCAGATGGCCACCATCTACGCCGCCATCTCCAACGGCGGCACCCTCTACGACCCCACCGTCGGCAAGGCCGTGATCAGCCCCGACGGCAAGGAGGTCCGGGAGATCAAGCCCACGTCCCACGGCAGGCTCCCGGTCAACGCCAAGACCGTCAGCGACCTCGACAAGGGCCTGCGCTCCGTCGTCGAGCCCGGCGGCACCGCCGCCTGGCGGTTCGGCGGCTGGCCCCAGGACAAGATCCCGATGCGGGCCAAGACCGGCACCGCCCAGGTGTACGGCAAGCAGACCACCTCCTGGCTGGCCACCTACACCGACGACTTCACCATCGTCATGACGATCTCCCAGGGCGGCACCGGCTCCGGCGCCTCCGGCCCCGCCGTGCGCAACATCTACGACGCCCTCTACGGCCTCGACGACGAGGGCAACCAGGACCTCAAGCGGGCCCTGCTGCCGCAGCCGCAGAAGGCCCTGCCGAAGATCAACCGCTACGGCACCATCGACGCCCCCGCGATCAAGCCGTACGACCCCGCCTCGCAGAAGCCCGTTCCCGCACGGGACGGCGACCCCGCGGGGGAGAACGACGGACAGCCGCCCCTCGCGGGGCCGCCGCCCGGCCGGAGGGACTGACCCGATGACGACCCGCACCAGCTTCTCCGTCTCCCGCTACGCCCCCCAGCGCGGGCCGCTCCTGAAGCTCACCGCCCGCGACTCCGTGCTGCGCCGCCTCGACTGGCCGATGCTGCTCTCGGCGCTCACCCTCTCCCTGCTCGGCGCCCTGCTCGTCTGGTCGGCCACCCGGGGCCGCACCCAGCTCAACCAGGGCGACCCGTACTACTTCCTCTTCCGGCACCTCCTCAACACCGGCATCGGCCTCGCCCTGATGGTCGGCACGATCTGGCTCGGCCACCGCACCCTGCGCGGCGCGGTGCCGGTCCTCTACGGCATCTCGATCCTGCTGATCCTCGCCGTCCTCACCCCGCTCGGCGCCACCATCAACGGCGCCCACGCGTGGATCGTGATCGGCGGCGGCTTCTCCCTCCAGCCCAGCGAGTTCGTCAAGATCACGATCATCCTGATCATGGCGATGCTGCTCGCGGCCAAGGTCGACGCGGGGGACCAGCTCCACCCCGACCACGGGACCGTCGCCAAGGCCCTCGTCCTCGCCGCCCTGCCCATGGGCATCGTCATGCTGATGCCCGACCTCGGCTCGGTCATGGTGATGGCGGTCATCGTCCTCGGCGTGCTGCTCGCCTCCGGGGCGTCCAACCGCTGGGTCCTCGGCCTGATCGGCACGGGCGTCCTCGGCGCGGTGCTCGTCACCGCGCTCGGCATGCTCGACGAGTACCAGATCAACCGCTTCGCGGCCTTCGCCAACCCCGACCTCGACCCGGCGGGCGTCGGCTACAACACCAACCAGGCCCGCATCGCGATCGGATCCGGCGGCCTGTACGGCACGGGCCTCTTCAAGGGGCACCAGACCAGCGGCCAGTTCGTGCCCGAGCAGCAGACCGACTTCATCTTCACCGTCGCGGGGGAGGAGCTGGGCTTCGTCGGCGCCGGCCTCATCCTCGTCCTGCTCGGGATCGTCCTCTGGCGGGCCTGCCGGATCGCCCGCGAGACCACCGAGCTGTACGGCACGGTCGTCGCCGCCGGCATCATCGCCTGGTTCGCCTTCCAGTCCTTCGAGAACATCGGCATGACCCTCGGCATCATGCCGGTCGCGGGCCTGCCGCTGCCGTTCGTCTCGTACGGCGGCTCGTCGATGTTCGCGGTGTGGGTGGCGATCGGACTCCTCCAGTCGATCCGTGTCCAGCGCCCGATGACGGCCTGAGACCGGACCGGTTCGAAACCGGCCTTTCCGCCCGCCCGGCCGAGTAAGCGGGCCCGTCGGCGGTTAGACGAGGGGTATGGCCGAGACGAAGCGCGAGATCGAGCGGAAGTACGAAGCCGCGACGGGAACGGACGTCCCGGACCTCACCCGGGTCCGGGACGTCGCGACCGTCGTCGACGAGGGCGTCGTGGAACTCGACGCCACCTACCACGACACCCCCGACCTGCGCCTGGCCGCCGACTCGATCACCCTGCGCCGCCGCACCGGCGGCTCGGACGCCGGCTGGCACCTGAAGTTCCCCGTCGCCGCCGGCGTCCGCGACGAGATCAGGGCCCCGCTCTCCGACACCCTCCCCGCCGACCTCGCGGCCCTCCTGCGCTCCCGCGTCCGCGGCGGCGAGGTCGTCCCCGTCGTCCGCCTCCGCTCCGCCCGCGACGTCCGCCGGCTCCTCGACGCCGACGGCGACCTCCTCGCCGAACTCTCCGTCGACACCGTCCGCGCCCGGCGCCTGCCCGGAGGGCCCCGGGCCTCCTGGACCGAGATCGAGGTCGAGGCCGCCGACGACGCGGACCCCGGCATCCTCGACGCCGTCGAGAAGCGCCTGCGGAAGGCCGGCGTCCACCCCTCCCACGCCCCCTCCAAACTCGCCAGGGCCCTCGCGGAGACCGCCCCGGGGGACCACGGCCACGACGACCGCCCCGACGCCCCGCAGCCCTGCGCACCCGGCACCGCCGGAGCCGCCGTCCTCGCCTACGCGCGGAAGCAGGCCGAGGCGATCATCGCGCTCGACCCCGCCGTCCGCCGCGACCTGCCCGACGCCGTGCACCAGCTCCGCGTCGCCTGCCGCCGCCTGCGCAGCGCCCTCAAGACGTACCGCTCCGTCCTCGACCGGGACGCCACCGACCCCCTCGGCGACGAACTCAAGTGGCTCGCGGGCGAACTGGGCGTCGCCCGCGACCAGGAGGTGCTCGCCGAACGGCTGCGCGCCCGGCTCGGCGACGTCCCCCGGGCCCTGCGCCGCGGCCCGGTGAAGGCCCGGCTGCGGGTCTGGGACACCGCCCGCACCGAAGACGCCCGCCGCAGGGCCGTCGCCGCCCTCGACTCCGACCGGTACCTCGCCCTCCTCGCCCGGCTCGACGCCCTGCTCGCCGACCCGCCCCTGCGGAAGGCCGCCTCCCGCGACGCCGCGAAGGTCCTCGCCCGCGCCGTCCGCAAGGACCACGCCCGGCTCGCCGCCCGCGTCGACCACGCGCTCTCCCTCGCCCCCGGCCACGACCGCGACCTCGCCCTCCACGAGGCCCGCAAGGCCGCCAAGCGCGCCCGCTACGCCGGCGACGCGGCCCGTCCCACCCTCGGGAAGCCCGCGAAGAAGTTCTCCAAACGTGTGAAGAAGGTGCAGTCCCTGCTCGGCGAGCACCAGGACGGCGTGGTCACCCGCGCCACCCTCCGCGACCTCGCCGCCCAGGCCCACGCGGCCGGCGAGACCGCCTTCACCTGGGGACTCCTGTACGGCAGGGAGGAGGCGGCGGCGGACGCGGCCGAGCGCGGGCTGCCGGAGGTCTGGGCACGGGCCGCCTCCCTCTGAGCCCCGGGATTCCGGGGCGGCTCGGGGCCGCCGGGCACCGGGGTACGCTTGAGAGTCGCCCCCCTGCCCGCTCACGAAGGTTCGAGATGTCTGCTGCCGAGTCTGTCTTCCCGCAGCTCGAAGCCCTGCTCCCGCACGTGCAGAAGCCGATCCAGTACGTCGGCGGAGAGCTGAACTCCACGGTCAAGCCCTGGGACGAGTGCGACGTCCGCTGGGCGCTGATGTACCCGGACGCGTACGAGGTCGGCCTGCCCAACCAGGGCGTCATGATCCTCTACGAGGTACTGAACGAGCGTGAGGGCGTCCTCGCCGAGCGCACCTACAGCGTGTGGCCGGACCTCGAAGAGCTGATGCGCGAGCACCAGGTCCCGCAGTTCACGGTCGACAGCCACCGCCCCGTGGGCGCCTTCGACGTGTTCGGCCTGTCCTTCTCCACGGAGCTGGGCTACACCAACATGCTCACCGCGCTCGACCTCGCGGGCATCCCGCTGGAGGCGAAGGACCGGACCGTCGACCACCCCATCGTGCTCGCCGGAGGCCACGCCGCCTTCAACCCCGAGCCGATCGCGGAGTTCATCGACGCGGCAGTCATCGGCGACGGCGAGCAGGCCGTCCTCGACATGACCGCGATCATCCGCGCCTGGAAGGCGGAGGGCAGGCCGGGCGGCCGCGAAGAGGTCCTCTTCCGCCTCGCGAGGACCGGCAACATCTACGTCCCGCGCTTCTACGACGTCGAGTACCTGCCGGACGGGCGCATCGGCCGCGTCGTGCCCAACCGGTCCGGCGTGCCGTGGCGCGTCTCCAAGCACACCGTCATGGACCTCGACGAGTGGCCCTACCCCAAGCAGCCCCTCGTCCCGCTCGCGGAGACCGTCCACGAGCGCATGTCCGTCGAGATCTTCCGCGGCTGCACCCGCGGCTGCCGCTTCTGCCAGGCCGGCATGATCACGCGCCCCGTGCGGGAGCGAAGCATCACCGGCATCGGCGAGATGGTCGAGAAGGGCCTCAAGGCGACGGGCTTCGAGGAGGTCGGCCTCCTCTCCCTCTCCTCCGCGGACCACACCGAGATCGGCGAGATCGCCAAGGGCCTCGCGGACCGCTACACCGAGGACAAGGTGGGCCTGTCCCTCCCCTCGACCCGCGTGGACGCCTTCAACGTCGACCTGGCCAACGAGCTGACCAGGAACGGACGCCGCTCCGGCCTCACCTTCGCCCCCGAGGGCGGCTCCGAGCGCATGCGCAAGGTCATCAACAAGATGGTCTCGGAGGAGGACCTCATCCGGACCGTCTCCACCGCGTACGGCAACGGCTGGCGCCAGGTGAAGCTGTACTTCATGTGCGGCCTGCCGACGGAGACCGACGAGGACGTCCTCCAGATCGCCGACATGGCGATGAACGTGATCGCCGAGGGCCGCAAGGTCTCCGGCCAGAACGACATCCGCTGCACCGTCTCCATCGGCGGCTTCGTGCCCAAGCCGCACACCCCCTTCCAGTGGGCCCCGCAGCTCTCGGCCGAGGAGACGGACGAGCGCCTGCGCAAGCTCCGCGACAAGATCCGCGGCGACAAGAAGTACGGGCGCTCGATCGGCTTCCGCTACCACGACGGCAAGCCCGGCATCGTCGAGGGCCTCCTCTCGCGCGGCGACCGGCGCCTCGGCTCCGTCATCCGCGCCGTGTACGAGGACGGCGGCCGCTTCGACGGCTGGCGCGAGCACTTCTCGTACGACCGCTGGATGGCCTGCGCCGAGAAGACGCTGCCCGAGTACGGCGTGGACGTCGCCTGGTACACCACCCGCGAGCGCACCTACGAGGAGGTCCTGCCCTGGGACCACCTGGACTCCGGTCTCGACAAGGACTGGCTCTGGGAGGACTGGCAGGACGCCCTCGACGAGACCGAGGTCGAGGACTGCCGCTGGACGCCGTGCTTCGACTGCGGCGTGTGCCCGCAGATGGACACGCACATCCAGATCGGCCCCACCGGCAAGAAGCTGCTGCCGCTGACGGTCGTCAAGTAGGTCACCCGGGCGACGGCCCGGCGGAGGGGGGGTCGCCCCCCCCGGGCCGCCCGGCCAGGTTTGGCATGGAGGGGGAAAACCCCCCGAGACACCCC
>NZ_JBSHHY010000029.1:0-95625 GCF_053618675.1 Streptomyces sp. NPDC055632
GTATAAGAGACAGGGCCTCCCCGGTGATCCGGGGAGGCCCTCTCGCGTACGTGCCGCTCAGTTGCCCGTCAGCTCCGCCACCAGCTCGTCGGCGGCCGCGTACGGGTCGAGGCCGCCCGCCGTGATCCGCTCCGCGAGCGCGTCCAGGCGCCGGTCGCCGCGCAGGTCCCCGATCCGCTCGCGCAGGGCCGTGACCGCGATGGTCTCGACCTCGCGCGACGCCCGGGTCCTGCGGCGCTCCGCCAGGACCCCGTGCTCCTCCATCCAGGCGCGGTGCTTCTCCAGGGCCTCCACGACCTCGTCGACGCCCTCGCCGCGCGCCGCGACCGTCTTCACGATCGGCGGCCGCCAGTCGCCCGGACCGCGCGACTCCCCGAGGCCGAGCATGTGGTTGAGCTCGCGGGCGGTGGCGTCCGCGCCGTCCCGGTCGGCCTTGTTCACCACGTACACGTCGCCGATCTCCAGGATGCCCGCCTTCGCGGCCTGGATCCCGTCGCCCATGCCCGGCGCGAGCAGGACCACCGAGGTGTCGGCCTGGGAGGCGATCTCGACCTCCGACTGCCCGACGCCGACGGTCTCCACGAGGATCACCTCGCAGCCGGCCGCGTCCAGGACGCGGATGGCCTGCGGGGCGGACCAGGCGAGGCCGCCCAGGTGCCCCCGGGTGGCCATGGAGCGGATGTAGACGCCCGGGTCGGAGGCGTGGTCCGACATCCGGACCCGGTCGCCGAGCAGCGCTCCCCCGCTGAACGGGGAGGACGGGTCGACGGCCAGGACGCCGACCCGCTTCCCCGCCCGGCGGTAGGCGGTGACGAGCGCGGACGTCGAGGTGGACTTGCCGACGCCGGGCGAGCCGGTCAGGCCCACCACGTACGCGCCGCCGGTGAGCGGCGCGAGCGCCGCCATCACCTCACGGAGCTGCGGGGACGCCCCCTCCACCAGCGAGATCAGCCGGGCCACGGCCCGGGGCCTGCCCTCGCGCGCCTGGGCGACGAGTGCGGGGACGTCCACCATGTGCAGAGCTCCTTGCCTCGGTGCTTACTTGCCGGCCACGCGGACGATCAGGGCGTCGCCCTGGCCGCCGCCGCCGCACAGGGCCGCCGCGCCGACGCCGCCGCCGCGCCGCTTGAGCTCCAGGGCGAGGTGGAGCACGACCCGGGCGCCGGACATGCCGATGGGGTGGCCGAGGGCGATGGCGCCGCCGTTGACGTTCACCTTGTCGGAGGTGACGCCGAGGTCCTTCATCGACTGGACGAGGACCGCGGCGAAGGCCTCGTTGATCTCGATCAGATCGAGGTCGTCGACGCTCAGGCCCTCCTTCTTCAGGGCGTGCAGGATCGCGTTGGCCGGCTGCGACTGGAGGGAGTTGTCCGGACCGGCCACGTTGCCGTGGGCGCCGATCTCGGCGATCCACTCCAGGCCCAGCTCCTCGGCCTTGGCCTTGCTCATCACGACGACGGCGGCGGCGCCGTCGGAGATCTGCGAGGAGGTGCCGGCGGTGATCGTGCCGTCCTTGGCGAAGGCGGGACGGAGCTTGCCGAGGGTCTCGGTGGTGGTCTCGGGGCGGACGCCCTCGTCCTTGGCGAAGATCACCGGGTCGCCCTTGCGCTGCGGGATCTCGACCGGGGTGATCTCGGCCTCGAAGAGGCCGTTCTTCTGGGCGGCGGCGGCGCGCTGGTGCGACAGGGCGCCGATCTCGTCCTGCGCGGGGCGCTCGATGCCCAGGCGGGTGTTGTGCCGCTCGGTGGACTCGCCCATGGCCACGGCGTCGAAGGAGTCGGTGAGGCCGTCGTACGCCATGGAGTCGAGCATCTCGATCGCGCCGTACTTGTAGCCCTCGCGGGACTTCGGGAGCAGGTGCGGGGCGTTGGTCATCGACTCCTGGCCGCCGGCGACGACCACGTCGAACTCGCCGGCGCGGATGAGCTGGTCGGCGAGGGCGATGGCGTCGAGCCCGGAGAGACACACCTTGTTGATGGTGAGGGCCGGGACGTTCATCGGGATGCCGGCCTTGACGGCGGCCTGGCGGGCGGGGATCTGACCGGCGCCCGCCTGCAGCACCTGGCCCATGATCACGTACTGCACCTGGTCGCCGCCGATGCCGGCCCGGTCGAGGGCGGCCTTGATGGCGAAGCCGCCGAGGTCGGCGCCCGAGAAGGACTTGAGCGAACCGAGCAGGCGACCCATGGGCGTACGGGCGCCCGCGACGATCACTGAGGTGGTACCGGTCGTTCCAGACATGAGGCACGGCCCCTAGGGATGAGAAGTGAACGAGGGTTTACCGCCAATGTACTGAGGGGTCCGGCACCCGGTCATCGGCGCGACGGTGTGACGGCGCGCACGTTGCGTAACCGCCCCTTCGGGGATGCACTGGACCCATGCTGACGCGAATCGACCACATCGGGATCGCCTGTTTCAACCTCGACGCGACCGTCGAGTTCTACCGCGCGACCTACGGCTTCGAGGTCTTCCACACCGAGGTCAACGAGGAGCAGGGCGTCCGCGAGGCCATGCTCAAGATCAACGGGACCTCGGACGGCGGCGCCTCCTACCTCCAGCTCCTGGAGCCGACCCGGGAGGACTCGGCGGTGGGCAAGTGGCTCGCCAAGAACGGCGAGGGCGTGCACCACATCGCCTTCGGCACCGCCGACGTCGACGGGGACGCCGAGGCCATCCGCGGCAAGGGCGTCCGGGTCCTCTACGACGAGCCGCGGACCGGCTCCATGGGCTCCCGGATCACCTTCCTGCACCCCAAGGACTGCCACGGCGTCCTCACGGAACTGGTCACCTCGGCGAAGCCGTCGGCTGACCACTCCTCAGCGGAGCACTGACCTCCGGATTCCCGGCCCGGTAGAGTGGGCGGCTCCGGGCCGGGGCCGGTCGGGGCCGCTCCGCGTGGCACCCAAGTCGGGATGTCGGGGTCGTCCGATCTGCCACGATTCCCCGGGGGCCCGTCCCCGGCCGAGGGGGCGGCGCTCGTTGAGTGTCGCGACCAGGGTTGGGGTCTTCCCTGCTCGAACGCGTTGAGAGCTCGGGGAAGGATGGGACCGCGCAGTGCGGGGCTACGAACGCCAGGAGAGCCACCGAGCTGAAGACGACCATCTCGCCCGGTTCGAAGCCGAGATGGACCGGCTGAAGACCGAGCGGGAGAAGGCCGTCCAGCACGCCGAGGACCTCGGTTACCAGGTCGAGGTCTTGCGCGCCAAGCTCCACGAGGCGCGCCGCACCATCGCGTCCCGGCCCGCGTACGACAGCGCCGACATCGGCTACCAGGCCGAGCAGATGCTGCGGAACGCGCAGGCGCAGGCCGAGCAGCTCCGCCAGGACGCCGAGCGCGAGCTGCGCGAGGCCCGCGCCCAGACCCAGCGCATCCTCCAGGAGCACGCCGAGCACCAGGCCCGGCTCCAGGCCGAGCTGCACAACGAGGCCGTCCAGCGCCGTCAGCAGCTGGACCAGGAGCTGAACGAGCGCCGCCAGACCGTCGAGGCGCACGTCAACGAGAACGTCGCCTGGGCCGAGCAGCTGCGCGCCCGTACGGAGTCCCAGGCCCGCCGGCTGCTGGAGGAGTCCCGCGCGGAGGCCGAGCAGGCGCTCGCCACCGCCCGCGCCGAGGCCAACCGGCTCGCCGAGGAGACCAGCCGCCGCGTCGGCGCCGACGCCGAGGCCGCCCGTGCCGAGGCCGAGGCGATCCTGCTGCGCGCCCGCAAGGACGCCGAGCGGCTCCTCGCCAACGCCGCGGGCCAGGCCCAGGAGGCCACCAGCCACGCCGAGCAGCTCCGCTCCTCCACCGCGGCCGAGACCGACCAGGCCCGCCGCCAGGCCACCGAGCTGTCCCGCGCCGCCGAGCAGCGGATGCAGGAGGCCGAGGAGAGGCTGCGGACCGCCCGTACCGAGGCCGAGAGGGCGCTCACCGAGGCCAAGGAGGCCGCCGCCCGGCAGCTCTCCTCCGCCGAGTCGGTCAACGAGCAGCGCACCCGTACGGCCAAGGCGGAGATCGCCCGGCTCGTCGGCGAGGCCACCAAGGAGGCCGAGAACCTCAAGGCCGACGCCGAGGAGAAGCTGCGCGAAGCGACCGCCGAGGCGGAGAAGCTGGTCGCGGAGGCCTCCGACAAGGCCCGTACGGCCGCCGCCGAGGACTCCGCCGCCGCGCTCGCCAAGGCCGCCCGCAGCGCCGAGGAGATCCTCACCAAGGCGTCCGAGGACGCCCGGGAGACCACCCGCAAGGCCGCCGAGGAGGCCGAGCGGGTCCGCCGGGAGGCCGAGACCGAGGCCGACCGGCTGCGCGCCCAGGCCGAGGAGCAGGCGGACGAGCTGCTCGGTTCGGCGAAGGACGACACCAAGGAGTACCGCGCCAAGACCGTCGAGCTCCAGGAGGAGGCGCGGCGGCTGCGCGGCGAGGCCGAGCAGCTGCGCGGCGAGGCCATCGACGAGGGCGAGCGGATCCGCGGCGAGGCGCGCCGCGAGGCCCTCCAGCAGATCGAGGAGGCGGCCGGGACCGCCGAGGAGCTGCTGTCCAAGGCCCGTACGGACGCCGAGGAACTGCGGACGAAGGCCGGCGCGGAGAGCGAGCGGGTCAAGTCCGAGGCGATGGAGCGCGCCCAGACGCTCCGGGCCCAGGCCGAGGAGACCCTGGAGCGCACCCGCGCCGAGGCCGAGCGGCTGCGCGCCGAGGCCGAGGAGCAGGCCGAGTCGGTGCGGACCGCGGCCGAGACGGCGGCGGCGGGGCTGCGCGCGGACGCCGAGCGGGCCGCCGAGGCCCGGCGCGCGGAGGCCGCCGAGGAGCTGACCCGGCTGCACACCGAGGCCGGGGCGAAGGTCGCGGCCGCCGGGGAGGAGCTCACCGACGCGCGCGCCGAGGGCGAGCGGATCCGGCGCGAGGCCGCCGAGGAGACGGAGCGGCTGCGGACCGAGGCCGCCGAGCGCATCCGCGTCCTGCGGGAGCAGGCCGAGCAGGAGGCCGAGCGGCTGCGGATCGAGGCGGCGGCGGACGCGGGCGCCGCGCGCGCCGAGGCCGAGGCCGTGGCCGTACGGCTGCGCACGGAGGCGTCCGACGAGGCCGAGCGGCTGCGGTCGGAGGCCCAGGAGACCGCCGACCGGGTGCGGGCGGAGGCCGCGGCCGCCGCCGAGCGGGTGGCCGCCGAGGCCGCCGAGGCGCTGGCCGCCGCGCAGGAGGAGGCCGTACGGCGCCGCCGGGAGGCCGAGGAGACCCTGGAGTCGGCGCGTTCCGAGGCCGGCCGGGAGCGCGAGCTGGCCCGGGAGCAGTCCGAGGAGCTGCTCGCGGCGGCCCGCAAGCGGGTCGAGGACGCCCAGACCGAGGCGCAGCGCCTGGTCGAGGAGGCGGACGCGCGGGCGACCGAGATGGTCGCGGCGGCCGAGCAGACCGCCCAGGAGGTGCGGGACTCGGTGGCCGGTCTGCGCGAGCAGGCCGAGGAGGAGATCGCCGGGCTGCGGTCGGCGGCCGAGCACGCCGCCGAGCGGACGCGCACCGAGGCGCAGGAGGAGGCGGACCGGGTCCGCGCCGACGCGTACGAGGAGCGGGAGCGGGCGACCGAGGACGCGGCCAGCGTCCGGGCGCGGGCCCAGGAGGAGTCCGAGGCCGCGAAGGCGCTGGCCGAGCGGACGGTCACGGACGCGCTCGCCGAGTCGGAGAAGCTGCGGGCGGACACCGCCGAGTACGCGCAGCGGGTGCGGACCGAGGTGACGGACTCGCTCGCCTCGGCCGAGCAGGACGCGGCCCGTACGCGGGCGGACGCCCGGGACGACGCGAACCGGATCCGTTCGGAGGCCGCGGAGCAGGCCGAGACGGTGGTCGGCGAGGCGCGGACCGAGGCGGACCGGCTCACCGCCGAGGCGGTCGAGCTCATGGAGACGACCGAGCAGGACGCCCGGCGCATCCGTACCGAGGCCGAGCAGGTCAAGGCGGACGGCGAGGCGCACGCGGAGGCGCTGCGGGCGGCCGCGCTCGCGGACGGTGAGCAGGTCCTCGACGAGGCCCGCAAGGCCGCCGACAAGCGCCGCGCCGACGCGGCCGAGCAGGCCGACGCCCTCATCGCCGAGGCCACGAGCGAGGCCGAGCGCCTCACCCGCGAGGCCGCCGAACTGGCCGAGCGGGTCACGTCCGGGGCGACGGCCGAGGCCGACCGGCTCACCGCCGAGGCGGTCGAGCTCATGGAGACGACCGAGCAGGACGCCCGGCGCATCCGCGCCGAGGCCGAGCAGGTCAGGATCGACGGCGAGGCGCACGCCCAGGCGCTGCGGGCCGCGGCCCTCGCGGACGGTGAGCAGGTCCTCGACGAGGCCCGCAAGGCCGCCGACAAGCGCCGCAGCGACGCGGCCGAGCAGGCCGACGCCCTCATCGCCGAGGCCACGAGCGAGGCCGAGCGCCTCACCCGCGAGGCAGCCGAACTGGCCGAGTCGGTCGTGGCGGAGGCGCGCGCCGGGGCGGAGGCGACGACGGGTGCCGCGCGGCGGGACGCCGAGGAGGTCCGTGCCGGGTCGGAGCGGCTGAAGGCGGACGCCGAGGCGGCGGCCGAGCGGATGCGCTCGGAGGCCCGCGAGGAGGCGGACCGGGTCCTCGACGAGGCGCGGGAGGCCGGGGCCAAGAAGCGTTCGGACGCGGCCGAGCAGGCGGACCAGCTCATCGACAAGGCCCGGGAGGAGGCGCTGCGCGCCACCACGGAGGCCGAGTCGCAGGCGGACCTGATGGTGGGCGCGGCCCGCAAGGAGGCCGAGCGGATCGTCGCCGAGGCGACCGTCGAGGGCAACTCGCTGGTGGAGAAGGCCCGTACGGACGCGGACGAGCTCCTGGTCGGGGCGCGCAGCGACGCGACGGCCATAAGGGAGCGGGCCGAGGAGCTGCGGGGCCGGATCGAGGGCGAGATCGAGGAGCTGCACGACCGGGCGCGGCGCGAGACGGCCGAGCAGATGAAGACGGCCGGCGAGCGGGTCGACAAGCTGGTGAAGGCGGCGACGGAGCAGCGCGCCGAGGCCGAGGAGAAGGCGAAGGAGCTGGTCTCCGACGCGAGTTCGGAGGCGAGCAAGGTCCGGATCGCGGCGGTGCGGAAGGCCGACGGGCTCCTCAAGGAGGCCGAGCAGAAGAAGGCGTCGCTCGTCGCGGAGGCCGAGGCCATCAAGGCGGAGGCCCAGCGGATCAGGGCCGAGGCGGAGGCCGAGGCCGCGGAGACGATCGCGGAGGGCAAGCGCGAGCTGGAGGTGCTGGTGCGCCGGCGCAAGGACATCAACGCCGAGATCTCGCGTGTCCAGGACGTGCTGGAGGCGTTGGAGTCCTTCGAGGCGCCGGGGGGCGCGAAGTCGGCCGGGGGGATCGGCACCAGGGCGGGGGCTTCGGCCGGTTCCACCCGTACGAGTGGCAAGTCCCAGGACGGCTAGCCACTCAAAAGGCTGGACATTCTCCAGACCAAACAGGCATACGCTCGATGACACGCCGCTTCGGCCCCTAGGATTCCCTCTAACACCTCACCGGTCTCATTCGACAGGAACCCCATGAGCGACACTTCCTCCCCCTTCGGCTTCGAGCTCGTGCGGCGCGGTTACGACCGCGGTCAGGTGGACGACCGCATTACCAAGCTCGTGGCCGACCGCGACAGTGCTCTTTCACGCATCACCTCTTTGGAGAAGCGCATCGAGGAGCTCCACCTCGAAACGCAGAACGCCCAGGCACAGGTCACCGACGCCGAGCCGTCGTACGCGGGGCTCGGCGCCCGGGTCGAGAAGATCCTCCGGCTCGCCGAGGAGGAGGCGAAGGACCTGCGCGAGGAGGCCCGTCGCGCCGCCGAGCAGCACCGCGAGCTGGCCGAGTCGGCCGCCCAGCAGGTGCGCAACGACGCGGAGACGTTCGCGTCGGACCGCAAGGCCAAGGCCGAGGACGAGGGTGTCCGGATCGTCGAGAAGGCGCAGGGCGAGGCCAACTCGCTGCGCGCCGAGGCGCAGAAGGACGCGCAGTCGAAGCGCGAGGAGGCGGACGCCCTCTTCGAGGAGACCCGCGCCAAGGCCGCCCAGGCCGCCGCGGACTTCGAGACCAACCTGGCGAAGCGCCGCGAGCAGTCGGAGCGGGACCTGGCCTCGCGCCAGGCGAAGGCCGAGAAGCGCCTGGCCGAGATCGAGCACCGGGCCGAGCAGCTCCGCCTGGAGGCCGAGAAGCTGCGTACGGACGCGGAGCGCCGGGCCCGCCAGACGGTGGAGACCGCGCAGCGCCAGGCCGAGGACATCGTGGCCGACGCGAACGCCAAGGCCGACCGCATCCGCAGCGAATCGGAGCGCGAGCTGGCGGCCCTGACGAACCGCCGGGACTCCATCAACGCGCAGCTGACCAACGTCCGCGAGATGCTGGCGACGCTGACCGGTGCCGCGGTGGCGGCGGCCGGCTCCCCGATCGACGACGAGCGCCAGGCCGGCGTCCCGGCCCAGCAGACGCGGTAACGGCACGCCGGACGACGGTCCGACGACGCCCCGGGAACCCCCCGCCACTCCGGTGGCGGGGGGTTTCGCGCGCCCGTAGGTTGGTCGCATGATCGAGCTGGAGGGCCTGACCAAGCGCTACGGGACGAAGACCGCGGTCGACCACCTCTCCTTCCAGGTGCGGCCCGGCGTGGTGACCGGCTTCCTCGGGCCGAACGGGGCGGGCAAGTCGACGACGATGCGGATGATGCTGGACCTGGACAACCCGACGAGCGGGACGGTCCGGATCGACGGGAAGCACTACCGGGAGCTGCACGAGCCCCTGAAGCACATCGGGGCGCTGCTCGACGCCAAGGCGATGCACGGCGGCCGGTCGGCGTACAACAACCTGCTGTGCCTGGCGCAGTCGAACCGCATCCCGCGGAGCCGGGTGGACGAGGTGCTCGGCCTGGTGGGTCTGACGCCGGTCGCGCGGAAGAAGTCGAAGGGTTTCTCCCTCGGCATGGGGCAGCGGCTCGGCATCGCCTCGGCGCTCCTGGGCGATCCCGAGATCCTGATGTTCGACGAACCCGTCAATGGTCTGGACCCCGAGGGAATTCACTGGATCCGCAATCTCATGAAGGCGTTGGCGGCCGAAGGCCGGACGATCTTCGTTTCCAGCCATCTGATGAGCGAAATGGCGCTGACGGCCGATCACCTGATCGTGATCGGACAGGGAAAACTGCTGGCCGACACGTCGATGGCGGATTTCATCCAGCGGAATTCGCGGAGTTATGCGCGGCTGCGTTCGCCGCAGCGGGAGCGGCTGCGGGACGTGCTGCGCGCCCACGGCTTCGTCGTGGTCGAGGCGGGCGGCGACGTCCTGGAGGTGGACGGGGCGACGACCGAGAAGCTGGGCGAGCTGGCGGCGGAGAACGGGATCGTGCTGCACGAGCTGAGCTCCCAGCGCGCCTCGCTCGAAGAGGCCTTCATGCAGATGACGGCGGACACGGTGGAGTACCACGCGCACGGCACCGACGTACACGGCGGCGCACAGGCGCCGGGCCCCCGGTGGGGCACGACCTCCGAGGGAGACTGAACGATGACAGCGGCATCCGCGGTCCTCCAGTCCGAGTGGACCAAGATCCGGACGGTGTCGTCGACCGTCTGGACCCTGGCGAGCGCCCTGCTCGTCACGGCGGGCATGGGGGCGGGCCTGTCCGCGCTCACGGCCGCCAACTTCGACAGCCTGTCCGAGGCCGAGCGGTTCACCTTCGACCCGACCACGGTCAGCTTCTCCGGGATGATCCTGGGCCAGCTGGCGATGGTGGTCTTCGGCGTCCTGGTGGTGGGGACCGAGTACTCCTCCGGCATGATCCGCACCTCGCTGGCGGCCGTGCCCGGGCGGGGGACCTTCCTCTTCTCGAAGGTCGCGGTGGCGGGGGTGCTCGCGCTCCTGGTGAGCCTGGCGACGAGCTTCCTCTCCTTCTTCCTGGGGCAGGCGCTGCTCGGCGAGCACCGGACGACGATCGGCGCGGACAACGTGCTGCGGGCGGTGGTCGGCGGCGGGCTCTACATGGGCCTGATCGCGGTCTTCTCGATGGGGGTGGCGGCGATGCTGCGCTCGTCGGTGCTCTCGCTGGGCATCCTGGTGCCCTTCTTCCTGCTGATCTCGCGGATCCTGATGGCGGTGCCGGGGGCCAAGGAGGTGGCCCGCTACTTCCCGGACCAGGCCGGGTCGAAGATCATGCAGGTGGTGCCGGGCGCCCTGGACTCGGACAAGCCCCCGTACGGCCCGTGGGGCGGGCTCGGGATCATGCTGCTCTGGGTGGCGGCGTCGCTCCTCGGCGGCTACCTGGTGATGAAGGAGCGGGACGCCTGATCCCCCTCTGTTTGGCCGGAACCGTCAACGGCTCGATAAGCTCCTAGCTCATACGGGGGGCTCCGGCCGACGGACGCCGCGCCCCGGCACGGATCCGACCGACCTGTCGATGGGGCTGCAGAATGATCGAGGCAGTCGGCCTGACGAAGCGCTACGGCGCCAAGACGGCCGTGTACGACCTTTCCTTCCGGGTGAGGCCCGGCGTGGTGACCGGCTTCCTGGGGCCCAACGGCTCCGGGAAGTCGACGACGATGCGGATGATCCTGGGGCTCGACCAGCCCTCGGCGGGCCATGTGACGATCGGCGGCCACCCCTTCCGGCAGTTGCCGAACGCACCCCGGCAGGTGGGCGCGCTCCTCGACGCCAAGGCCGTGCACGGCGGCCGGAGCGCGCGCAGCCACCTCCTCTCGCTCGCCCAGCTCGCCGGCATCCCGGCGCAGCGGGTCGACGAGGTCCTCGGCGTGGTCGGCCTCCAGGACGTGGCCAAGCGGCGCTCGAAGGGCTTCTCGCTCGGCATGGGCCAGCGGCTCGGCATCGCGGCGGCGCTCCTCGGCGATCCGCAGGTGCTGCTCTTCGACGAGCCGGTCAACGGTCTGGACCCCGAGGGCATCCTCTGGGTGCGGAACCTGATGAAGAAGCTGGCCGCCGAGGGCCGGACGGTCTTCGTCTCCAGCCACCTCATGAGCGAGATGGCGCTGACGGCGGACCACCTGATCGTGATCGGCCGGGGACAGCTCCTCGCGGACATGAGCGTCAAGGAGTTCATCTCGGCCAACTCCGCCGACTTCGCCCGGGTGCGGACGCCGGGGACCGAGCCGGCGCAGCGGGAGAAGCTGACGGCGGCCCTGACGGAGGCCGGCGGCCAGGTCCTCTCCGAGCCGGACGGGGCGCTGCGGGTGACCGGCCTGCCCCTGCCGAGGATCAGCGACCTGGCGCACGGCGCGGACGTACGGCTCTGGGAGCTGTCCCCGCACCAGGCGTCCCTGGAGGAGGCGTACATGCGCCTGACGCAGGGCGCCGTGGACTACCGCTCCACCGACGACCGGCTCGCCCACCTCCAGCCGCCGCTCCAGCCCGGGCAGCCGGGGTACGGGACGCCGCCGCGGCCGGTGGTCCAGGACGTGCCGCAGCAGGGCTGGTACGCCCCGCCGCCGCCCGGACAGAACCCGTACGCCACGGCGCCGCAGGCTCCCGGCCACGCTCCCGCGCCGGCCCCGTACGCCCCTCCGGCCGCTCCCCGGCCGGGCGACACCACCGAGGACGCCCGATGACCGCCCCCGCACACCCGCAGCACGTCCCGGCGCCGCACGCCTACGTCTCCCCCATCCCGGTCCGCCGGGCGCACCTCGGGGACGCCCTCGCCTCCGAGTGGACGAAGATCCGCTCGGTGCGTTCGACGGTGTGGACGCTCGGCGTCATGATCCTGCTGATGGTGGTCATCGGCCTGGGCGTGGCGGCCATCGCCTCGGCCTCCGAGGCCCCGATGGGGGACGAGAGCGCGCTCGCGTTCGGCTTCTTCGGGATGCTGCCGGCGTCGATCTGCGTGATCACGCTCGGGGTGCTCACGATCGCCTCGGAGTACGGCACGGGCATGATCCGCACGACGCTGACGGCCTGCCCGAGCCGGGCCCGGGTGCTCACGGCGAAGGCGATCGTCTTCTTCCTGCTGGTCTTCACGGTCACCACGGCGGTGGCGACGCTGGTCGCGGTGGCGCAGGTCGGCATGGTGGACGGGGCGGAGCCGTCGGGCGGCGAGTGGCTGCGCGCGACGGTCGGCGCGGGCGCCTACCTGGCCGCGCTCGGTCTGCTGTCGCTGGCGATCGGCACGGTCATCCGGCACTCGGCGGGTGCGATCACGGTGATGATCGGTCTGCTGCTCCTGCCGCTGGTGGCGGCCCTCTTCATGTTCTCCGAGGCGCTGAAGTCGGTGCAGGAGTGGCTGTTCACGTACGCGATCCCCTCGCAGATGATCGCGCTCTACAGCTCGCGGCCGCCGTTCGGCGAGGACGGTCCGGCCGGCTGGGAGCCGCTGCTGATCATGGGGGGCACGGCGGCGGTGGCGCTCGCCGGCGCCTACGCCCTGCTGAACAGCCGGGACGTGTAGGCGGACGCCTTTCAGTACCTCGGCGCGTTGCGGGACCGCTGCACCCGGCTGGTGCGGCGGTCCTTCGCGTTCCAGCAGGCCTTGTGCCAGTGGCGCCGGTCGTCCACTCCCCCGTACTCCGGCCAGGCGACCACGTGCGGGGCACCGGCCGGGATCTCCTGGTCACAGCCGGGGCAGCGGTAGCGCTTGCCGGGTGAGCTGGCCCCGGCGACGAGGCGGACGTACCACTCCTCGCCCTGCCAGCTCTCGGTGCGATGCGCCCCGCCGTACCGGTCGCCGTGATCGCCCTGCGGCTCGGACTGGTCGCGGCCTCGGGCGCGGTTGTGACGCGGGGACACGGGCACACCTCACGGGATCGGGGAACACGGACGGTTCCCTCCAGCCTACGGGCCGCCACGCGGTGCCCCGGGCCCGGTGGGCGGGGGCCCTGCCGAAAATCGCAAGAACTTCATGAACGGCCGTTGCCTTTGGCACGTGTCAGGCGTTGTTGCCAGTGCGAGGGGGAGATTCGCGTCGGCCGCAAGGAGGCACAAGGCGATGCGCGTGGGTACGTTCGTTCTGGCCGCCCAGTTCCCGGGCCAGGGACAGGGAGAGGCGCTGCACCGTGCGGTGCGGACCGCCGAGGTCGCCGAGGAGGCGGGACTCGACTCCGTCTGGCTGGCCGAGCACCACTTCGTGCCGTACGGGGTGTGTCCCTCGGCCGTGACGCTGGCCGCGCTGCTGCTCGGCCGCACCCGGCGGCTGCGGGTCGGCACGGCGGTGAGCGTGCTGCCGACCGTCCACCCGGTCGCCCTGGGCGAGCAGGCGGCGCTGCTGCACCTCACCTCGGGCGGCAGGTTCACCCTCGGGGTGGGCCGGGGCGGGCCGTGGGTCGACCTGGAGGTGTTCGGCGCGGGTCTGGAGGCGTACGAGAAGGGGTTCCCCGAATCGCTCGACCTGCTGCTTCGCTGGCTGACCGAGCCGCGCGTCGGCGCCGGAGGGGAACGGTTCTCCTTCCGGGAGGTGCCGGTGGTGCCCCGGCCGGACGAGCTGATCGGCGGGGAGGCGGCCCCGGAGGTGGTGGTGGCGTGCACCTCGCCGAAGAGCGTGCGGCTGGCCGCCGAGCGCGGCCTCCCGATGCTGCTCGGGATGCACTGCGGCGACGAGGACAAGGCCGAGATGGTCGCGGCCTGGGCGCGCTGGTCGCGGGAGTCCGGGCGGGACCCGGACGAGACCGCGCGGATCGGCTCCCACCACGTGTCGGCGGGGGTGGCCCAGCTCGCGGACCGGCGCGAGGACGCGGCCGAGGCGCTGGTGAAGGCGATGCCCGGCTGGCTGAGGCAGGGGCTCGACGCGCACGTGACCGTGGACGGCCGGCACCGGTCGATGCGGGACCCCGTGGCGTACACGGAGCTGCTGTGCGGACTGCACCCGGTGGGCACGCCCCGGCTCGCGGCGGACCGGCTCGCGGCGACGGCGGAGCGCACGGGCATCACGCGCTTCGCCCTGCTCGCGGAGGGCTCGGGCGACCTCGCGGCGACCGAGGAGAACGTCCGGCGCCTGGGCGCGGAGGTCCTGCCGCTCCTGGTGTGACGCGGCGGGATCCCGGTGGCGGGGCGGCGGGCTTCCCGGTGCGGGGCCGCGCGGTCCCGTCCTCCCGGTGACTGTGCTGCCGCTCCGGCATCCCTTCGCGCCGGTGCGCGTCGACACGCGCCGGCCCCCTTCTCCCGCGACGGGGAGCGGCAGCACCACGACTCAGCAGTCGCGCAGTTCCGGGGACTGGTTGAGCAGCTGCCCCCTGATGGACGTGAAGCGGGCGAGCCGGTCGTCCACCGCCGGGTCCAGCGGGAAGACCGCCACCCGGTGGCAGTTCTGGAAGGCGAGACGCACCCCGAAGTGCCGCTGCAGGGCGCCACGGATGGCGTCGCTCGCGAGTGCGCGCAGCAGCTGACCACGTGCCTGCTCATTCGGCGGCGGCGTCTGGTTGTCGGCGAACTCTCCGCCGTCGACCTTCAGCTGGGCCACCAGAGAACTGATCATCTCCCATGCGTAGGGCAGGGAGGTCCGGACGCAGTCGACGAAGTCGGCTTCGTCGACCTCGCCTCGCTCGGCCTGTTCCAACAGGGCCGGTGAGACGTCGAGCGACATGGGTTCTCCTCTCGCGACCCCGCGGGCGGGGTCTTGCGGGCAGGGCGAAGGCCGGGCCGTGCGCCACGCAGCGTGCACGGACGACGACCTCCAGCTTCCACGGTAAGCGCGCAGTCCTGGCCGCACCAGAAGATGGGGAACACAACCGGCTGATAACCGACGGGTGTTCGGCTCATGAAGATCCCCCTCCGAACTCCGGATGACGCCCGAATCGCGCGGGAGAGCGCCCGTCTTGTAGCGTTGCCGACCATGCGTCTCGTCATTGCCCGCTGTTCCGTCGACTACGCGGGCCGGCTCACCGCCCACCTGCCCTCCGCGCCCCGTCTGATCCTGGTCAAGGCAGACGGCAGCGTCTCCATCCACGCGGACGACCGGGCGTACAAACCGCTCAACTGGATGTCCCCGCCGTGCACCCTGAAGGAGGGTGCCGACGCCGAGGCCGGCGTCTGGACCGTGATCAACAAAGCGGGCGAGAAACTGATCATCACGATGGAGGAGATCCTCCACGACTCCTCGCACGAGCTGGGCGTGGACCCGGGCCTCATCAAGGACGGTGTGGAGGCGCACCTCCAGGAGCTGCTCGCCGACCGCATCGAGACCCTCGGCGCGGGGTACTCCCTGATCCGCCGCGAGTACCCGACCGCGATCGGCCCCGTGGACATCCTGTGCCGCGACTCGGACGGCGCGACGGTCGCGGTGGAGATCAAGCGGCGCGGCGAGATCGACGGCGTCGAGCAGCTCACCCGCTACCTGGAGCTGCTCAACCGCGACCCGCACCTGGCCCCGGTCAGGGGCGTCTTCGCGGCCCAGGAGATCAAGCCGCAGGCGCGGGTCCTCGCGACGGACCGCGGGATCGGCTGCGTGGTCCTCGACTACGACGCCCTGCGCGGCATCGAGGACGACAAGCTGCGCCTGTTCTAGGAGCGGTACGGACGGTACGGGAACGGCCCCGGGTGCGTGGACACGCGCCCGGGGCCGTTCCCGTTCTTCCGTGCGTACGGGGTCAGGCGGGGGTCTCCGTGGCGGGAGGCTCCGTGGCGGTGGAGTCGGCGGGGGCGGGCGCGCTGCCGAGGGAGGCGGAGGCGGAGTTGCTGGGGCTGCCTTCTCCGGCGGGCGGGCTCGTCGTCTCCGTCGTCTCCGTCGGCTCCGGTTCGGTGGTCGGCGGGGTCACGGGCGGCGTCGTCGGAGGGGTCGTCGGCGGCTTCGACGTCGAAGAACTCGGCTTCGGCGACGTCGGCGGGCGGGACGTGGTCGGCCCCGACGTCGGGGACGTGGGCCGCGTCGTCTCCGTCGGGGACGTCGTCGTCGACGGGCCGTCCGAGGAGGAGGGCGAGCCGCCGGTGGCGCCGGGGCTCGTGGAGGAGGACGGCGAGGCGCTGCCGGAGCCGGAGGGGCTCGGGGTGCCGGAGGCGGAGGGCTCGCCCGTCTCCCCCGGTTCGGCGTCCTCGGACGCCTCGTCGGCCTCGGTCTCCTCGTCGGGGGCGCCCTGGGTCGCCGTGCTGTCGGAGGTGACGCGCTGCGGGGCCGGGTCCTCGCCGTTGCCGGAGGTGGCGCCGAGGGTGACGACGGTGCCGAGGACGGCGACGAGGAGCGCGCCCGCGCCGACCGCGACGAGGTTGCGGCGGGCGCCGTCGAGGATGCCGCTCCCGAGGCCGGGGCGGCCGTCGCCCTTGACGGGGACGGGGACGGGGCTCGTGGCGGGCTCCGGGCCCTTGTCGGCGAAGCCGGAGAAGCTGGCGAAGCCGGGAAAGGCGGGGGCCGGGGGCCGTACGGGTCCGCCGGGCAGCGGGGCCGTGGCCGGTTCCGGGGCCGGGCGGACCGGGCGGGCGGCCGGGGTGCCGCGCGGCGGGGAGACGGGCTCCTCGGCGCGGAGGGCGGCCGGGGCGGTGTGCTCCCGGGAGAGGTCGGCGACGAGGGCGAGCGCCCGGCGGCCGGCGACGGTGCCGGGCTTGTCGGCGAGCACGCCGCGCATGCCGATGGAGGCCTCCAGTTCGGCGCGGGCCCGCTCCAGGTTGCCCGCGCAGATCGCGAGGACGCCGAGCTCGTGGTGGAAGTAGGCCTCCTCCGCGACGTCCCCGGTCAGCCGGGCGGCCTCCTGGCCGGCGCGCAGGGCCCGCTCCCAGGCGCCCCAGTGCAGTCCGGCGGCGAAGGCGGGGGCGGCGGCGCGGGCGAGGAGGACGGCGGTGGCCCGCTGCTCGGCGGCGGCTTCGGCGTCGGTGGTGTTGCCGGGGAGGAGGGCGGTGAGCGCGGCGAGCAGGGCGTCGGACTCGACGGCGGCCCGTTCGGGGGTGACGGAGGGGTGGGCGGCCCACCAGGCGTAGTGCTGGGCGGCGGTGTGGGCGCGGTCGGCGGCCCCGGGCTCGTACCCCTGGGCGAGGAGCTGGGTGAGGACCCCGGCGGCGAGCCGGTAGCGGGGGCCGGCCGGGGAGAGCAGGCCGCAGGCCATGAGTTCGCCGAGGGCGGCGTCGGCGTGGGTGTCGCCGACCAGGGCCGGCAGGTGGGCCTGGTGCGGGACCTCGCCGCCGAGGGCGACGGCGAAGCGCAGGGCGGTCTGGGCGGAGCGGCTGAGCCGGGAGGCGAGGAGGGCGGCGGGGGCGGCGCCCTCGCCGAGGCTGGGCAGGGGTATCTCGCGCAGTTCGACGTCGGGGTCGTCGACGCCGTCGAAGGCGGCGGCCGCGGCCTTCGCCGCCGCTTCGGGGTCGGTGGGTCCGAAGGCCTCTTCGAGGGCGCCGAAGGCGTCGAACTCGGCGGGGGTGACGCGCAGCCGGTCGCGCTGGCGGAGCAGGGCGCCGGCCTGGACGAAGCGGAGGGGCAGGCCCTCGGACTCGAACCACAGGTCGCCGGCCCAGTTGGCCTCCTCGTCGGTGAGGGTGCGGCCGACGGCGCTCTCCAGGAGCTTGAGGGCGGCGCCGCGGCCGAGGCCGGCGAGGAGGACCTCCTCCAGGTGGGCGGCGGCCGGGGGCGCGGGGGTGTCCGGGGACGCGGCGAGGAGGAAGGCGCACTCGGGGGCGGCGGCGAGGAGTTCGTCGAGGGCGGCGCCGCCGAACTCCAGGTCGTCGACGACGACCACGGCGCCGACGCCGCGGAGCTGGTCGAGGAGGGCGGGCCGGTCGGGCCGGTGGCCGGGGGCGTGCCGGACGGCGTCGAAGAGCTCGTGGAGGAGTTCGCCGGCGGTGCGGTGGTGGCCGGAGAGGCGGACGACGCCGTCGGGGGCGAGGTCGGCGCAGTCGGCGGCGACCGCGTCGAGGAGGGCGGTGCGGCCGGAGCCGGGGACGCCGAGCAGCCGGGCGGAGCGGCCCCGGCCGAGGATCGCGGCGAGCCGCTCGCGCTCCTCCTGGCGTTCGAGGAGCGGCAGGGCGGGGGCCGCCGGGCCGGGCGGTACGGACGGGGCGGCGGCGCGGGCGGCCTCGGCGCGCTCCTCGGGGGTGCGGGGGCGGGGCGCTTCCGGCGTCTGTCCGGGCGGGCAGGGTTCGATCTCGCTGCCGTCGACGGGGTTGACGGTGAGGAGGAGCTCCCCGGAGACGAGCCGGACGACGCGGGCACGCGCGGGCGTGGGCGCGGGTGCGGGCACGCCGCGGCCCTGGCGGGCCTCCTCGCCCTCGGTGTCGTGACCGTACTCCTCCGACCCAGGATTGATCGGGTCCATGGTCCTAGCCCCCAAGAAGCGGTGTGCGGGCCCGCCGGGTGGGTCGCGTCCTCGTCGGACGGCCGAATGTGCGGACGGCCGAAACCCTAGACCGTGCCGGGACGCCCGGGAACAGTCGGGGTGCTCCCGAGACCAAGACGTCACGGTCTTGTGAGGATGGGGCGTGATGCCCGGTGCGCGCCGCGGGTCCGCTTCGGACCGGCCCCCGGGGCGGGTCTCAGACCCGGGGCAGCGACTCCAGGGCGAGGCCGCCCTCGATGGCGAGGATGCGGTGCAGCCGGGTGGCGACGAGGAGGCGCTGCATCTGGGGCGGCACCCCGCGCAGGACCAGGCGCCGGCCGCAGCGGCCGGCCCGCCGGTGGGCGCCCATGATGACGCCGAGCCCGGTGGCGTCCCAGGAGTCGAGCCCTGTCAGGTCGAGCACCAGGTCGCCGACTCCGTCGTCGACGGCCGAGTGCAGGACCGTACGGGCGTCCGCCGCGCTGCGGACGTCGAGGCGGCCCCCGACGACCAGCTCGACGTGGTCGCCCCTGATGTGCATATGCGCTCCCCGAGAGTGCTCCGTCTTCGCAACAACTGACTGCCGCACCGGCAGAAGCGTTGCGCCTTGTCAGCGATCCGATACCGAAATTCACCCCACGGAGTGAGGGCGGGGTGGTGGGCCGGGTTCCGTACTCGTTCGGTGGGTGCGGAGGCCCCGGCCCGCTCAGTACGTTCCGCTCAGTACGTGTAGTAGCCCTGCCCGCTCTTGCGGCCGATGTCACCCGCGTCCACCATCCGGCGCATCACCTCCGGCGGAGCGAACTTCTCGTCCTGGGACTCGGTGTAGATGTTGTTGGCCGCGTTCACCAGGATGTCGATGCCGGTGAGGTCGGCGGTGGCGAGCGGGCCCATGGCGTGGCCGAAGCCCAGCTTGCAGGCGATGTCGATGTCCTCGGCGGTGGCGACGCCCGACTCCTGGAGCTTGGCGGCCTCGACGACGAGGGCGGCGATGAGCCGGGTGGTGACGAAGCCGGCGACGTCGCGGTTGACGACGATGCAGGTCTTGCCGACGGACTCGGCGAACTCGCGGGCGGCGGCGAGGGTGGCGTCGCTGGTCTTGTAGCCGCGGACGAGCTCGCAGAGCTGCATCATCGGGACCGGGGAGAAGAAGTGGGCGCCGACGACGGCCTCGGGGCGCCCGGTCACCGCGGCGATCTTGGTGATCGGGATCGCGGAGGTGTTGGAGGCGAGGACGGCGCCGTCCTTGGCGACCTTGTCGAGCGAGCGGAAGATCTCGTGCTTGACGTCGAGGTTCTCGAAGACGGCCTCGACGATCACGTCGGCGTCCGCGACGGCCTCCAGCTCGGTGGTGGCGGTGATCCGGCCGAGCGCGGCCTCCGCGTCGGCGGCGTCCAGCTTGCCCTTGGCGACGAAGCGGTCGTACGACGCCTTGATGCCGTCGGTGCCGCGGGTCAGGGCGGCGTCGGTGACGTCACGCAGGACGACGTCCCAGCCCGCCTGTGCCGAGACCTGCGCGATGCCGGACCCCATGAGTCCGGCCCCGATGACGGCGAGCTTCCTGGCCACGATGTTCCACCCCTCCACGCCTGTTCACTTCTGGCTCTCCGGCGGAGATTAGCGGTCCGGAGGCGCCATGTGACCGCTAAGTAATGCGCGTCACGCCCTCTTTGACGGACGTCACACTCACGACAGGCCGTACGGGGTTCCGGGCGGGGGCGCGCGGCGTGCGCCGTGACGGTCGGCACACGCGCGTCACGGGACGCGGGCGGCTGACTACGCTGGCGCCATGGTCAATCTGACGCGCATCTACACCCGTACCGGCGACAAGGGCACCACCGCCCTGGGGGACATGAGCCGGACCGCCAAGACGGATCTGCGGATCTCGGCCTACGCCGACGCCAACGAGGCGAACGCCGTGATCGGTACGGCGATCGCCCTCGGGCAGCTGGACGAGGAGGTCGTGAAGGTCCTCGTCCGCGTCCAGAACGACCTCTTCGACGTCGGCGCGGACCTCTCCACCCCGGTCGTGGAGAACCCGGAGTACCCGCCGCTGCGGGTCGAGCAGACGTACGTGGACAAGCTGGAGGCCGACTGCGACCGCTTCCTGGAGGAGCTGGAGAAGCTGCGCTCCTTCATCCTGCCGGGCGGCACGCCCGGGGCGGCGCTGCTGCACCAGGCGTGCACGGTGGTCCGGCGGGCGGAGCGCTCCACCTGGGCGGCCCTGGAGGTGCACGGCGAGACGATGAACGCCCTGACCGCCACGTACCTCAACCGGCTATCGGACCTGCTCTTCATCCTCGCGCGCACGGCCAACCGGGAGGTCGGGGACGTCCTCTGGGTGCCGGGCGGGGACCGCTGAGGCCTTCTCGGGGGCCTTCTCCGGAGTCTTCTCGGGGGCCTTCTCCGGCGCCTTCTTCGGCCAGATCGCGTAGCTGAGCGCGATCAGGCCGTGGATGCCGGCCGCCCGCCAGGCGACGAGGATCCAGCTCCGCAGGCCGTCGGTGTTCCCGTCGTCGCCGACGTACCAGGCCGCCAGGAGCAGCAGGCCCGAGGCGACGGCGGCGGCGGTCACCGTGCCGAGCCAGACCGCGCCCTCGTGGCGGGCGCGGGCCATGCCGTACCGCGGGGGCTTCACGGGCGGCGGGGCGCCGCCGAAGCGGTGGGCGGCGTGGCCGTCGAGCCACTTCACGGTGCGGTGGCCGTGGCCGACGGTGTAGCCGATGTAGAGCGCGGCGATGCCGTGCCGCCAGTTCGGGTCGGCGCCGTTCTTGAGGTCGATCGCGGTGACGACGAGGAGCAGGACCTCCAGGAGGGGTTCGCAGAGCAGCAGGGCCAGGCCCGTCCGGGGCATCTTCAGCAGGTAGCGGGTGGCGAGGCCGGCGGCCAGCAGGACCCAGAAGCCGACCTCGCAGACGACGATCAGCGTGACGATCACGAGGGTTCCCCTTTCGGTTCCCCCTCAGCGTCCCGCCGGCCCGGGCCGGTTTCGTCGTCGCGGGTGACGAATCCCGTCTACATCCTTCGACGGAGGGCCGGATCGGCCCGGACGAGGAGGTTCCCGCACGCGGGGGCGTGTTGGATGAGTACGTGACGCCCCGCCGCCCCGTGACGCTCCCCCGCCCGGTGAAACTCTCCCGCCCGCACCGCTTCGACCTGCTGATGGGCTTCCTCGGGCTCTCCTGCGGACTGCTCCTGTGGTCCTTCGGGCTCTACACGACGGGCGGCCGCCTCTTCGACCAGCGGTGGGCGGCGCTGGTCCCGCTCGCGGTGATGGCCTCGGCGGAGACGGTGCGCCGGACGATGCCGCAGACGGCGATCGTCGCCGGCACGCTCGCGATCGTCGGCGACCAGTTCACCAACGGGAACCTGGTCACCGTCCTGATGTTCACGGACGTGGTCTACGCGGCCGTCGTGTACGGGAACCCCGCCACCGCCCGCCGGGTCCCCTACACGACCGGGCTGGTCACGGTCGCGGTGACGGTCGGCTTCCTCGTCTGGTGGCAGAACGCGATCGCCCTGCTCGTCGGGGTGCTCACGGGCATGATCTCCTTCATGCCCGCGATGACCGGCGCCGTCGTGCGCAACCACCGGGAGGCGGCGGTCGCCGCGCGGCTGCGGGCCGAACAGACGGCGCTGCTCGCCGAGATGGACCGTACGCAGGCCGTGGTCGCCGAGCGGGCCCGGATGGCGCGCGAGCTGCACGACATGGTGGCGAACCACCTCTCGGCGATCGCGATCCACTCCACGGCGGCGCTCTCCCTCGACGACCCGGGCACCACCCGGCAGGCGCTCACCGTGATCCGGGAGAACAGCGTGGCGGGCCTGTCGGAGATGCGACGGCTCATCGGCATCCTCCGGGACGGCAGCGGGGACGCCGAACCGGCCGCCGCTCCCACCCTCGCCGGCCTGGACGCCCTGGTCGACCAGGCGCGGGCGAACGCCCGGCCGAGCGGTCTCGTCCTCGTCCTGGAGGACGTCCGGGAGAGCGAGGCGGACCTCCCTGCGCCGGTGGAGCTGGCGGCGTACCGGATCGTGCAGGAGTCGCTGACGAACGCGCTGAAGCACGCGGCGCCCGGCGAGGTCCGGGTGGTCCTCGCCCGGGAGCCGGACGCCCTCACGGTCGAGGTGACCAGTCCGTTCGGGGAGCGCCCGGGGCCGACCGCGCCCGGCTCGGGGGCGGGCCTGGTGGGGATGCGGGAGCGGACGGCCCTGCTCGGCGGGGCCTTCGGGGCGGGGCCGGTGACGGACGGCGGGGGAAGGAGACTGTGGCGGGTGCGGGCGGAGCTGCCCGTGGACGCGAGCGACGAGGAGCGGGCATGACGGTGCGGGTGGTGGTCGCCGAGGACCAGAGCGCGGTGCGGGCGGGCCTGGTCCTGATCCTGGGCAGCGCGCCGGACGTCGAGGTGGTCGGGGAGGCGGCCGACGGGGAGCGGGCGGTGGAGCTGGCGCGCGAACTGCGCCCGGACCTGGTCCTGATGGACGTGCAGATGCCCCGGATGGACGGGGTGACGGCGACCGGGATCGTGGTGTCGGAGGGGCTCGCGGACGTGCTCGTGCTGACCACCTTCGACCTGGACGCGTACGTCTTCGGGGCGCTGCGGGCGGGGGCGGCGGGTTTCCTGCTGAAGAACGCGGAGGCCCGGGAGCTGATCGAGGCGGTGCGGACGGTGGCGCGCGGCGAGGGGCTGATCGCCCCGGCGGTGACGCGGCGGCTCATCGCGGAGTTCGCCGCGTCCGGGCGGCCGTCCGCGGCGGAGCGGGGGACGGACCCCGCCGTCCTGGACGCCCTGACGCCCCGGGAGCGGGAGGTCCTCTCGGCGCTCGGCCGGGGCCTGTCGAACGCCGAGATCGCGGTACGGCTCGACATGGCGGAGGCGACGGTGAAGACGCACGTCAGCAAGGTGCTGGGGAAGCTGGAGCTGCGGAGCAGAGTCCAAGCGGCAGTGCTCGCACAGGAGTTGGGGGTGTAGGAGGGGTTACCGACGTTGGTCTGGACCTCTTGACGATTGGTCCAGACCTTCCTACGCTCGCGGGGCGCGCGCATCTTCACGGACCACCCCCACCCCGTCCGCAACTTGAGGAGCACCGTTGAGCACTCAAGCACCGACGCGCAGAGCAGGGTTCAGACACCGGGCCGCTGCCGGTCTGACCGCCCTCGTCCTGCCCCTGGCCGCCATGGTCGGCCTCGCCACCCCCGCCGAAGCGGCCACCTCGGCCACGGCCACCTACACCAAGACCCAGGACTGGGGCTCCGGCTTCGGCGGCAACTGGACCGTCAAGAACACCGGAACCACCACCCTGACCTCCTGGACCGTCGAGTGGGACTACCCCGCCGGCACCGCGGTCACCTCCGCCTGGGACGCCACCGTCACCAGCTCCGGCACCCACTGGACCGCCAAGAACGTCGGCTGGAACGGCACCCTCGCCCCCGGCGCCTCCGTCTCCTTCGGCTACAACGGCACCGGCTCCGGAGCGCCCAGCGGCTGTAAGATCAACGGCGCTCCGTGCGACGGCTCCACCCAGCCGGGCGACAACCCGCCCTCCGCCCCCGGCGCCCCGGTCGCCTCGAACGTCACCAACACCTCGGTCAAGCTCACCTGGACCGCGGCCACCGACGACAAGGGCGTCAAGAACTACGACGTGCTGCGCGGCGGCACGAAGATCGCCACCACCACGGGCCTCACCCACACCGACACGGGCCTGACCGCCGGCACCGACTACAGCTACACGGTCGTCGCCCGCGACACCATCGACCAGACCGGCCCCGCCGCCGGCCCGGTCCCGGTCCGCACCACCGGCGGCCCGGACGTCCCGCCGCCGCCGAACGCGGTCAAGCTGGGCTACTTCACCAACTGGGGCGTCTACGGGCGCAACTACCACGTGAAGAACATCGTGACCTCGGGCTCCGCGTCCAAGATCACCCACATCAACTACGCCTTCGGCAACGTCCAGGGCGGCAAGTGCACCATCGGCGACTCCTACGCCGACTACGACAAGGCGTACACCGCCGACCAGTCGGTCGACGGCGTCGCCGACACCTGGGACCAGCCGCTGCGCGGCAACTTCAACCAGCTCCGCAAGCTGAAGAAGGCGTACCCGAACATCAAGGTCCTGTGGTCCTTCGGCGGCTGGACCTGGTCCGGCGGCTTCGGCCAGGCCGTGCAGAACCCGACCGCCTTCGCCCAGTCCTGCTACGACCTGGTCGAGGACCCGCGCTGGGCCGACGTCTTCGACGGCATCGACCTGGACTGGGAGTACCCCAACGCCTGCGGCCTGACCTGCGACACCAGCGGCCCGGCCTCGTTCAAGAACATGATGCAGGCCATGCGCGCCAAGTTCGGCGCCAACAACCTGGTGACCGCTGCCGTCACGGCCGACGCCTCCTCCGGCGGCAAGATCGACGCCGCCGACTACGGCGGCGCCGCCCCGTACTACGACTGGCTCAACGTCATGACGTACGACTTCTTCGGCGCCTGGGCGACCAAGGGCCCGACGGCCCCGCACTCCCCTCTCACCTCGTACCCCGGCATCCCGCAGGCGGGCTTCAACTCCGCCGAGGCGATCGCCAAGTTCAAGGCGAAGGGCGTCCCGGCCTCCAAGCTGCTGCTCGGCATCGGCTTCTACGGCCGCGGCTGGACAGGCGTCACCCAGTCCGCCCCCGGCGGCACGGCGACGGGCGCGGCTCCCGGCACGTACGAGGCGGGCATCGAGGACTACAAGGTCCTCAAGAACACCTGCCCCGCCACCGGCACGATCGCCGGCACGGCGTACGCCCACTGCGGCACCAACTGGTGGAGCTACGACACCCCGGCCACGGTCACGTCCAAGATGGGCTGGGCCAAGACCCAGGGCCTGGGCGGTGCCTTCTTCTGGGAGTTCAGCGGTGACACCACCAACGGCGAGCTGGTCGGCGCGATCAACAGCGGCCTGAGCTAGCCCGTACGAGAACGAAGAAGCGGGGGACGGCGCAGCACGCCGTCCCCCGCTTCCGTCGTTCCGAAAAGATCAGGCGACGTTGACCCTCTGCCCGGGAGGCGCCGCCTCCAGCCAGGCCATGAAGCCCGTCCGGGCGTCCTCGCTCATCGCGAGCTCCAGGCGGACGCCCTCGTACATACAGGGCTGGATGACCGCGTCCGAGAGCAGCGCGAGCTCCTCCTCGCCCGCCGGCGTCCGGCGCTCCAGGGCCACGATGGAGGAGCGCTCCAGGACCCGGCGCGGACGGGGCGCGTACGAGAAGACGCGGAACCAGGCGATCTCGTCACCGCTGTAGCGGGCGACGCCGTACACCCAGCCCTTGCCGGCCGGATCCGGCTCGTCGGGGACGTTCCAGCGCAGGGAACAGTCGAACGTCCCGCCGGCCTTCTGGATCAGTCTCCGGCGCAAGCCGAAGACGAAGAGCCCGATCACCACCAGTGCGACGACCAGGCCGCACACGAGCAGAGCGAGGAACATCTTCACCGACCTCCTCGCTGCGTCCCGTGACCGGACCAGCCGGCCGAACCGAATACAACCTGCACCTGCATCGCCTCAGCCGCGGCACGGTCTGGAAAATTCCAGCCGTGCCGCGGCTGAGGGCACTACTCTGCGCGGACCGTCAGCGGACCGCTACCGCGCGCAGCCGGACCTCGGCGCGCCGCTCGGCGGCGGCGTCGGAGTCCGTCTTGGCGCGCTCCAGCGCGCGTTCGGCGCGCTGGGCGTCGATCTCGTCCGCCAGCTCGCAGACCTCCGCGAGCAGCGACAGCTTGTCGTCCGCGAACGAGATGAATCCACCGTGGACGGCGGCGACGACGGTCGCGCCCTCGCTCGTACGGATGGTCACCGGGCCCGACTCCAGCACACCGAGCAGCGGCTGGTGGCCGGGCATGACGCCGATGTCGCCGGAGGTGGTACGCGCGATGACCAGGGTGGCCTCGCCGGACCAGACACTCCGGTCCGCGGCGACCAGCTCGACGTGCAGCTCAGCAGCCAAGGGTGGCTCCTCGGGTCACCACCCGGCGGTCGTGCCGGGTGTTGGGGTCAATTCTAGGGGGCGTGGAGAGGGGGGCGGGACGGATCCCGCCCCCCTCAAGGCGAGCACGGGGCTCAGGAGACGCCGAGCTCCTTGGCGTTCTTCTTGAGGTCCTCGAGACCACCACACATGAAGAAGGCCTGCTCCGGGAAGTGGTCGAACTCACCGTCGCAGATCGCGTTGAACGCGGCGATCGACTCGTCGAGCGGAACGTCCGAACCGTCCACACCGGTGAACTGCTTGGCGGCGTGGGTGTTCTGCGACAGGAAGCGCTCGACGCGGCGCGCGCGGTGGACGACGAGCTTGTCCTCCTCGCTGAGCTCGTCGATGCCGAGGATCGCGATGATGTCCTGGAGGTCCTTGTACTTCTGCAGGATCCCCTTGACGCGCGTGGCGGCGTCGTAGTGCTCCTGCGCGATGTAGCGCGGGTCCAGGATCCGGGACGTGGAGTCCAGCGGGTCCACGGCCGGGTAGATGCCCTTCTCGGAGATCGGACGGGAGAGAACCGTCGTCGCGTCGAGGTGGGCGAAGGTGGTCGCCGGCGCCGGGTCGGTGAGGTCGTCGGCGGGGACGTAGATCGCCTGCATCGAGGTGATCGAGTGACCACGGGTCGAGGTGATGCGCTCCTGGAGGAGACCCATCTCGTCGGCCAGGTTCGGCTGGTAGCCCACCGCGGAGGGCATGCGGCCGAGCAGGGTCGACACCTCGGAACCGGCCTGGGTGAAGCGGAAGATGTTGTCGATGAAGAACAGCACGTCCTGCTTCTGCACATCGCGGAAGTACTCCGCCATGGTCAGACCGGCGAGGGCGACGCGGAGACGGGTGCCCGGGGGCTCGTCCATCTGGCCGAAGACCAGGGCGGTCTTGTCCAGAACGCCGGACTCTTCCATTTCCGCGATGAGGTCGTTGCCCTCACGGGTGCGCTCGCCGACGCCGGCGAAGACGGAAACGCCCTCGTGCAGCTTGGCCACACGCATGATCATTTCCTGGATCAGAACGGTCTTGCCGACACCGGCGCCACCGAACAGACCGATCTTTCCACCCTTGACGTACGGGGTGAGGAGGTCGACGACCTTCAGGCCGGTCTCGAACATCTCGGTCTTCGACTCGAGGTCCGCGAACGCCGGGGCCTTGCGGTGGATGGACCAGCGCTCGCCGACCTCGGACTCGGCCTCGGGCTCGTTCAGGATCTGGCCCAGCGTGTTGAACACGCGGCCCTTGGTGACGTCGCCGACGGGCACCGTGATGCCGTCGCCGGTGTCGACCACGGGGGCCTGGCGGACCAGACCGTCGGTGGGCTGCATCGAGATGGTGCGGACGATGCCGTCACCGAGGTGCTGCGCGACCTCGAGGGTCAGCGTCTTGAGCTTGCCCTCCTCGGCCGGGTCGGCGACCTCGACGTGCAGGGCGTTGTAGATCTCCGGCATCGCGTCGACGGGGAACTCCACGTCGACGACCGGGCCGATGACCCGGGCGACGCGGCCCGTGGCGGCGGCCGTCTCAACAGTGGTCGTCATTACTTGTCACTCCCCGCGGTCGCGTCGGCCAGGGCTGCGGTGCCACCGACGATCTCGCTGATTTCCTGGGTGATTTCGGCCTGGCGGGCCGCGTTGGCAAGTCGGGAGAGGTTGTTGATCAAGTCTCCCGCGTTGTCGGTGGCCGACTTCATCGCGCGGCGCGTGGCGGCGTGCTTGGAGGCAGCCGACTGGAGCAGCGCGTTGTAGATCCGGCTCTCGACGTAGCGCGGCAGCAGGGCGTCGAGGACGTCCTCCGCCGACGGCTCGAAGTCGTACAGCGGACGGAGGGTGTCCGGCTCGCCGGCCTCCTTCGCCACCTCGTCGAGGCTGAGGGGCAGCAGCCGGGCCTCGATGGCCGTCTGGGTCATCATCGAGACGAACTCGGTGTAGATGATGTGGAGCTCGTCCACACCGCCCTCGGCCGTGTCCTTCTCGATCGCCTCGATCAGCGGTGCCGCGATCTTCTTGGCGTCCGCGTACGTGGGCTCGTCCGTGAAGCCGGTCCACGTGTCGCTCAGCTTCCGCTCACGGAAGTTGAAGTGCGCGACACCGCGGCGGCCGACGACGTAGACGTCGACCGTGCGGCCCTTGCCCTCCAGCTCCTTGATGAGCTTCTCCGCCGCCTTGATGGCGTTGGAGTTGAAGGCGCCGGCCAGACCGCGGTCGCTCGACAGGAGCAGGACCGCGGCACGGCTCGGGTTCTCCGCCTCGGTGGTCAGCGGGTGCTTGTCGTTCGCACCCGTGGCCACCGCCGTGACCGCGCGGGTGAGCTCGGTCGCGTACGGGGTCGACGCCTGCACCTTGCGCTGCGCCTTGACGACACGCGAGGCGGCGATCATCTCCATCGCCTTGGTGATCTTCTTCGTCGCGGTGACGGATTTGATGCGACGCTTGTAGACCCGGAGCTGCGCTCCCATGAGTCAGGTCCCTTCCGTCGTCACTTCGAGACGTTGACGGCGGCAGGGGCGTCCGCGCCGAGCAGCTTGCCGTCGGACGTCTCGAACTGCTGCTTGAACTCCGCGATGGCGTCGGCGACGGCCGTGAGGGTGTCGTCCGACATCTTCTTGCCCTCGCGGATGGAGGTCATGAGACCGGAGTGGTTCTGGCGCAGGTACGCCAGGAGCTCGGCCTCGAAGCGGCGGATGTCGGCGACCGGGACGTCGTCCATCTTGCCGGTGGTGCCGGCCCAGACCGAGACGACCTGGTTCTCCGTGGGCATCGGCTGGTACTGAGCCTGCTTGAGCAGCTCGACCATCCGCTGACCGCGCTCCAGCTGCGCCTTCGAGGCCGCGTCCAGGTCGGAACCGAAGGCCGCGAAGGCCTCCAGCTCACGGAACTGGGCGAGGTCCACGCGGAGGCGACCGGCGATCTGCTTCATGGCCGGGTGCTGGGCGGAGCCACCGACTCGGGAGACCGAGATGCCGACGTTCAGGGCCGGGCGCTGGCCGGCGTTGAACAGGTCGGACTCCAGGAAGCACTGGCCGTCGGTGATGGAGATGACGTTGGTCGGGATGAACGCCGAGACGTCGTTCGCCTTGGTCTCGACGATCGGCAGACCGGTCATCGAGCCGGCACCCAGCTCGTCCGAGAGCTTCGCGCAGCGCTCGAGGAGACGGGAGTGCAGGTAGAAGACGTCACCCGGGTAGGCCTCACGGCCCGGCGGGCGGCGCAGCAGCAGCGACACGGCGCGGTAGGCGTCGGCCTGCTTCGACAGGTCGTCGAAGACGATCAGGACGTGCTTGCCCTGGTACATCCAGTGCTGGCCGATGGCCGAGCCCGTGTACGGCGCCAGGTACTTGAAGCCGGCCGGGTCGGACGCCGGGGCGGCGACGATCGTCGTGTACTCGAGCGCACCGGCCTCTTCCAGCGCGCCGCGCACGGACGCGATGGTCGAGCCCTTCTGGCCGACGGCGACGTAGATGCAGCGGACCTGCTTGTTCACGTCGCCCGAGCGCCAGTTGTCGCGCTGGTTGATGATCGTGTCGACGCACAGCGCGGTCTTGCCGGTCTGACGGTCGCCGATGATCAGCTGGCGCTGACCGCGGCCGACCGGCGTCATGGCGTCGACGGCCTTGTAGCCGGTCTCCATCGGCTCGTGCACCGACTTACGGGCCATGACGCCCGGGGCCTGCAGCTCGAGGGCGCGGCGGCCCTCGGTCGCGATCTCGCCGAGACCGTCGATCGGGTTGCCGAGCGGGTCGACAACGCGGCCGAGGTATCCCTCGCCGACACCGACGGAGAGGACCTCGCCGGTGCGCTGCACCGACTGCCCCTCCTCGATGCCGCTGAACTCGCCGAGGACGATCGCACCGATCTCGCGCTCTTCGAGGTTCAGCGCAAGACCGAGGGTGCCGTCCTCGAACTTCAGCAGCTCGTTCGCCATGGCCGAGGGAAGACCCTCGACCTTCGCGATGCCGTCGCCGGCCAGGCTGACCGTGCCGACCTCCTCGCGCGAGGCCGCGTCCGGCTGGTACGACTGGACAAAGGTCTCCAGTGCGTCCCGGATCTCCTCCGGCCGGATCGTGAGCTCCGCCATCTGGGTTCCCTGCTCTCCTTGTTGGGCCCGAAGTTTCTTAAGGGGTCTGGGGGCCGACCCCCAGGAATCTTCTGCAATCTCTGCACGGCCCAACCGGGCCGCTGGTGATGCTGTGATGCTTTTCTGCTGTGGTGACCGCGTCAGCCGGCCAGTCGACGGGTCGCCTCGCCGAGGCGCTCCGCGATGGAGCCGTCGATGACCTCGTCACCGATCCGCACGGTGATCCCGCCGAGGACCGCGGGGTCCACGTCCAGGTTCAGGTGCATCTCCCGGCCGTACAGCTTGGCGAGGACGCCTCCGAGGCGCTGCTTCTGCCGGTCCGACAGCGGCACCGCCGAGGTGACGACGGCGACCATCCGGTCCCGGCGCGCCGCGGCGAGCTTGGACAGGGACTCGAGTCCCGCTTCCAGGCTACGTCCCCGGGGCTGGGTCACCAGACGGACGACCAGGCGCTCGGTGGTCGCGTGGGCCTTGCCGCCCAGCAGGCTGCGGAGCAGCGTGCCCTTGGCGGTGGCCGTGGCGGCCTTGTCCGTCAGCGCCGAGCGGAGCTCGGTGCTGGAGGACACGATCCGGCCGAAGCGGAACAGCTCGTCCTCGACGCCGTCCAGCGCGCCCGCCTTCTGCGCCGCGGTGAGGTCCGCGGTGTTCGCCAGCTCCTCGGTCGCGTCGACCAGGTCGCGCGAGCGCGACCAGCGGGAGCGGACCATGCCCGAGACCAGGTCGGCGGTCTCGCCGCCCACCTGACCGGTCAGGAGTCGCTGCGCGAGTGCGGCCTTGGCCTCACCCGACTGGGCGGGGTCGGTCAGGACCCGGCGCAGCGACACCTCGCGGTCGAGCAGCACGGTGACGGCGGCGAGCTCGTCCGCGAGCTTCGTCGCGTCGACCGGGGTGTTGTCGGTCAGCGCGTCGAGGGACTCGCGGGCGGCTGCCAGTGCTTCACGGCTCGCTCCGTTCATCGGACGGCCTCGGCCTTCTCCTCGAGCTCGTCGAGGAAGCGGTCGATCGTGCGGCTCTGGCGGGCGGTGTCCTCGAGGGACTCGCCGACCAGCTTGCCGGCCAGGTCCGTGGCGAGCTTGCCCACGTCCTGACGCAGCGAGGCGGACGCGGCCTTGCGGTCGGCCTCGATCTGCGCGTGGCCGGCCGCGATGATCTCCTCGCGCTGGCGCTGGCCTTCCGCCTTCATCTCCTGGATGATCGCGGTGCCCTGCTCCGTCGCCTCCTGGCGAAGACGCGCGGCCTCGTGGCGGGCCTCGGCGAGCTGGGCCTTGTACTGCTCCAGCACACTCTGAGCCTCGATCTGGGCCGACTCGGCCTTCTCGATGCCACCCTCGATGGCCTCGCGGCGCTCGTCCAGAACCTTGTTGATGTTCGGGAGGAGCTTCTTGGCGAGGAAGCCGAAGACGATGACGAAGGCGATCAGGCCGATGACGAGCTCGTCAAGATGCGGGATCAGAGGAGGCTGGGGCTCCTCCGCCGCAAGAAGCAGAGCGTTCACATCAGTGCCTTCCGTAAAAAGAATCGGGCTGTCGATCCGGGCTTACTGGTAGACGAAGCCCATGACGATGCCGATGAGGGCGAGCGCCTCACAGAAGGCGAAGCCCATGATCTGGTTGGTACGGATCAGACCGGCGGCCTCGGGCTGGCGGGCGAGGGCCTGGGTGCCGTTACCGAAGATGATGCCGACGCCGACGCCGGGGCCGATGGCCGCGAGGCCGTAGCCGATGGAGGCGACGTTGCCGACCAGGGTCGTCTTGGCGGAGTCACCGGGGGCGGCGAGGTTGATCAGTTCGAGAGCAGCGGACATGCCGTTACTTCCTTCTCTTTCAATGACCCGGTGGGGGTTGGCCACCGGACGTCTGCTGGTTTCGGGGGGAACTGCGTCCGAGGGTCGGGCTCAGTGGTGCTCGGAGAGCGCGCCCTGGACGTAGCTGCAGGCCAGGAGGACGAAGACGTACGCCTGGACGGCCTGGATGAAGAGCTCGAATGCGGTCATCACGATGACCATCACGAACGAGGCGCCGGCGTAGACGAAGCCCAGGCCGTTCATGAGGTACCAGGTGGCCAGCGAGAACATCACGATGAGCAGGTGACCGGCGAACATGTTCGCGAACAGTCGGACCGCGTGCGTGAAGGGCCGGATGAGGAGGTTCGAGAAGAACTCGAGGACGACGACCATCGGGAGGATCGCGCCGAGGGACTTGTCGTAGCCGACGATGTTCTTCCAGCCGCCCACGAAGCCGTGCTTCTTGAAGGTGAGCGAGATCCACATGACGTACACGATCAGCGCGAGACCGGCCGGGAAGGCGATCAGCGAGGTGACCGGGAACTGGGCGAGCGGAACGATCGACCAGAGGTTCATGATCCAGACGAAGAAGAACAGCGACACCATGAAGGGGACGTACTTCTCGCCGTCCTTCTTGCCGATGATCTCGTAGACGATGCCGCGGCGCACGAAGTCGTAACCGGCCTCGCCGACCATCTGGAGCTTGCCGGGGATCAGCTTGGGCTTGTTGAAGGCGGCCCAGAAGAAACCGACGACCACGATGGAGCCGAGGATGGCGAGCAGCATCGGCTTGGTGAACTCGATGCCGCCCACCGTCGCGATGGGCTCGTACATGAACGTGTGCAGGCCCGGCGCCGGGAAGCCACATCCACTGAAGATGTGGCAATCCGGGTCGAAGGCAAGCGTCTGGTCAGCACTCACCGCGGGCTCCTTCAGCGTGGCGCATAGGTACGGCAACCTCGTTGTGTCGGCGCGGCACGCAGCCGCGGGTCGGCACTGGACTGGTCTTACGGATAAGGGGGCGGCGGTTCGGCTTCGAGCCTCGCGCTGGGACAGGCGTCTCGGATGCCCGCGCCCGCAGTGCCGCAGTTGGCACCGGACGATAGCAGGAAGCCGAACGCGGCTTTATCCCGGCCCTACCCTTCACGACTTCGGCCCCGAGTTTCCGGGGTCGATGTAGGCGATCTTGGCCTTCATGTAGGCCCGGGCCTGCGCGGCGACCCACACGATGGTGGCGGCGAGCAGCGTGAAGGCGAAGGCCTTGAAGTCGAACAGCGTGGTGTTCTTGAGCAACGCCAGGAAGATGAAGAGCACCAGGAGCTGGGCCGTGTAGAGCATCAGCCCCATCGCCTGGAACAGGTGCGGGAACGACTTCGCCGTCCGCTGGAGAACCAGCTGTCCGATTCCCATGAAGAGGAGGACCACCACCGTGCCGACGACCGCGCCGAGCGCGCCCTTGCCACCGGCGACCACCCCGCTGACGACCGTGGCGACGACGCCGACGGCTGCGGTGGGTACAACGGTGTGCAGAAGGATGCGTGCGTCGTTGGACGGCATGGCGGTGTCTCCGCTTGATGGAGGGGGCGATGGTGTCGTCATGGACGAGCGTAAGCCCGGTCCGAGGTGGGTCTCGGGGCCAACGGACCGTCGCACTACGGTCTTTCGGCACTGTCGCCGGGTCTCGTGAACGGTATCACAAACTATTTGAATAGGTCTTTACCCATAAGGTGTGCCAGTTGTCACACATGAGGGTTACACCGCGCGTGTGTGCACGACAGCGGGGCGCCTTGTCTGGTAATGCCCGCCGTCGCGGCTTTCGTCAACCTGGCGTTCCGGCCTTCCGCCGGTCGGTGAAGCGCGCGCGGTTGCCGATGGCGGTGGCGCCGTTGATGCCGGCGGGCACCGGGACGCGCTCGTCCTCGTCCGTGACGGGCTCCGGGGACGGCTCCGCGTCCGCCTCCCCGGCGGGGACCGGCCCACGGCGCCGGTAGCGGGGCGGCACGACGGACTCGGCCCAGCGGGGCGCGCGCGGCGTGAAGCGCGGCATCAGGAGCAGCACCAGGCCGATCGCGCTGAGCGCGACGACCCCGAGGACGATCCACATCGAGGTCGAGTGGACCGAGTACGCCAGCGTCCCGAAGGCGATCAGGGCCGACCAGAAGTACATGATCAGCACCGCGCGGCTGTGCGAGTGGCCGATCTCCAGGAGCCGGTGGTGCAGGTGGCCGCGGTCGGCCGCGAACGGCGACTGGCCCTTCCAGGTGCGGCGCACGATCGCCAGGACCAGGTCCGCCATCGGGATCGCGATGATCGTCAGCGGCAGCACGAGCGGGATGAAGACCGGCAGGGCGGCGTGGGTGGCCTCACGGGTCGAGCCCTCGAAGAGCTTCAGCACGTCGGGGTCGACCTGACCGGTGATCGAGATGGCGGAGGCGGCCAGGATCAGGCCGATCAGCATCGAGCCGGAGTCGCCCATGAAGATCCGCGCCGGGTGCATGTTGTGCGGCAGGAAGCCCAGGCACATGCCCATGAGGATGGCGGTGAAGAGGGTCGCGGGGGCGGCGGCCTCGATCGTGTAGCCGTACCAGAGGCGGTAGGCGTACAGGAAGAAGGCGGTGGCGGCGATGCAGACCATGCCGGCGGCGAGGCCGTCGAGGCCGTCGACGAAGTTCACCGCGTTGATGGTGAGGACCACCAGGGCGACCGTGAGGAGCGTGCCCTGCCCGGGGGTCAGGGAGACGACGCCGACGCCGGGGATCGGCAGCCACAGGATCGTCAGGCCCTGCGCGACCATGACGCCCGCCGAGATCATCTGCGCGCCCAGCTTGATCAGCGCGTCCAGCTCGAACTTGTCGTCCAGGACGCCGATCAGCCAGATCAGCGCGGCGCCGGAGAGCAGCGCGCGGGGCTCGTTGGACAGCTCGAAGACGCTGCCGAGGTTCTGCAGGTGGGCGGCGACGAGCAGACCCGCGCACAGGCCGAAGAACATGGCGATGCCACCGAGCCGCGGAGTCGGTTCTCGGTGTACGTCGCGGGCGCGGATCTCCGGCATCGCCCCGGTCGCGATGGCGAACTTGCGCACCGGACCGGTGAGCAGGTAGGTCACCGCGGCCGTGACACAGAGCGTCAGCAGATAATCACGCACGGGCTGCCCCACAGGAATCGCTGGCCATCTCAGCCCCACACCCTAGCCGTGCCGTCCATGTGCTGGGAGACACGCGGGGCCTCCCGGACGGTTGCACCGGGGCGCGCCCGGTGTCCGCGCGGCGGAGAACTCAGTGTCCGTACGGCGGAAACCGGCCGGTCAGCGCGCGCACTTCGGCCCGTACCCGGGCCGTCTCCCCGGGGTCGTCGCGGAGCGCGGCGGTGAACAGCCCGGCGATCCTGGCCATTTCGGGGGTGCCCATGCCCTGGGTGGTGACGGCGGCCGTGCCGAGCCGGATCCCGCGCCCCTCCCCGTGCGGGAGCGCGCAGGTGTCGAGCACGATGCCGGCGGCGGCGAGCCGGGCGCGGGTGGTGCGCCCGTCGATGCCGAGGGGGGCCGGGTCGGCGGTGACGAGGTGGGTGTCGGTGCCGCCGGTGGTCAGGGCGAAGCCCTCGGCGGCGAGGGCGGCGGCGAGGACCCGGGCGTGCTCGACCACCCGGTGGGCGTACGCGGTGAACGCGGGCGCCCCGGCCTCGCCGAAGGCCACCGCCTTGGCCGCGATCGTGTGCATCTGGGCGCCGCCCTGGCTGAACGGGAACACCGCCCGGTCGATCCGTCCCGCGAGCTCCTCCCCGCACAGGACCATTCCGCCGCGCGGGCCGCGCAGCACCTTGTGGGTGGTGGCGCAGACGACGTCGGCGTACGGGACGGGGCTGGGGGCCGCTCCCCCGGCGACCAGGCCGATGGTGTGTGCCGCGTCGGCGATGAGGTAGGCGCCGGTCTCGTCGGCGATCTCGCGGAAGACCTCGTAGTCGAGGTGGCGGGGGTAGGAGATGGAGCCGCAGACGATCGCCTTGGGGCGGTGGTGGCGGGCGAGGGCGGCGACCTGCTCGTAGTCGACGAGCCCGGTCTCGGCGTCGACGCCGTACGGGACGAAGTCGAACCAGCGGCCGGAGAAGTTGGCGGGCGAACCGTGGGTGAGGTGCCCGCCGTGCTCCAGGCCCATGGCGAGGACCGTGTCACCGGGCCTGAGAAGGGCCGCGTACGCCGCCAGGACGGCCGAGGAGCCGGAGTGGGCCTGGACGTTCGCGTGGTCGGCTCCGAAGAGCGCGGTGGCCCGTTGCACGGCGATCCGCTCGACGGCGTCGGCGTACTCGCAGCCGCCGTGGTGCCGGGCGCCGGGGTAGCCCTCGGCGTACTTGTTGGCGAGCGGGGAGCCGAGGGCGGCGAGGACGGCGGGCGAGGTGAAGTTCTCCGCCGCGATCAGCTGCAGGCTGTCGGCCTGCCGCCGCTCCTCGCCGAGCAGCACGTCGGCGACCTCCGGGTCCTGCCGGCGCAGGACGTCGAGTGCGTCTTCGGGGGGCGCGGTGACCGGCATGGCTGACTCCGGGCGTGGAGGGATGTCAGCACCAATGTAGGTACGGGCCGCCGGACCCGCGCGCCGAGAACCGGCACGGGCCCCGCCCCCTCCCCGACGCGGCCGCGCCCGACCGGCTCAGCGCCGCGCCGTCACCCCGGTCAGGGCCGTCACCACCGGGTCCAGCGCCTGGTCGAGCACCTTCCCCGACGCGCCCCTCGCGCCGCTCGGCCCCGGGGGGCCTCCCGGGCTTCGGGCCGCCGCGCCGGACTCCGTCCGCCGGACGTGGTGGCCGTGGTCGCGCCCGACCGGCTCAGCGCCGCGCCGTCACCCCGGTCAGGGCCGTCACCACGGGATCCAGCGCCTGGTTGATCTCGTCGCCGATCGAGCGGAAGAACGTGATGGGGGCTCCGTACGGGTCGTTGACCTCGTCCGCGTCCGGGGACGGGGCCAGGAGCCACCCGCGTAGAGCCGCGGCCGCGCGGACCAGGGCGCGGGCGCGTTCGACCATGCCCTCGTCGCGCGGGTCCGGGAGCGTGGCCGGGTCGATGGCGCGGACCAGGCGGGTGAACTCCTTCAGGGTGAAGGTGCGCAGCCCCGCCGAGTGGCCCATCGAGATGACCTGCGCCCGGTGGTCGCGGGTCGCCGTCAGGACGAGGTCCGCGCGGATGACGTGCTCGTCGAGGAGCTCGCGGCCCACGAAGCCGGTGTGGTCCGCGCCGAAGTCGGCGAGGACCAGCTCCGCGTTGGCCTCCATCGGGGCGCCCTCGTGGCCCCAGGTGCCCGCGCTCTCCACGATCAGGCCGCCGCCGAGGGGGTCCCCGAGCCGGTCGCACAGGGCGTGGCGGGTCAGCCGCTCGGTGATCGGCGAGCGGCAGACGTTGCCGGTGCTGACGTGGAGGATGCGGAAGGTGTCGCTGTCGTCGTGCCCCGCTATGCCACGCCCCTCAGGGGCGGTCAACTGGCCACCTCGAGGTCGGGTACGACCTTCCGGAGCTCCTCCGCGGAGAGTGCTCCCTGCCGCAGCAGCACCGGCACCGGGCCGGTCACGTCGACGATGGACGAGGGGACGTTGCCGGGCGTCGGGCCGCCGTCGAGGTAGACGGAGACGGAGTCGCCGAGCATGTTCTGCGCGGCGTCGCAGTCCTCCGGCGACGGGTGGCCGGTGAGGTTCGCCGAGGAGACGGCCATCGGGCCGACCTCGGTGAGCAGCTCGATCGCGACGGGGTGCAGCGGCATCCGGACGGCGACGGTGCCCCGGGTGTCGCCGAGGTCCCACTGGAGGGACGGCTGGTGCCGGGCGACCAGGGTGAGCGCGCCGGGCCAGAAGGCGTCGACGAGCTCCCAGGCCTGCTCGGAGAAGTCGGTGACCAGGCCGTGGAGGGTGTTCGGGGAGCCGATGAGCACGGGCGTGGGCATGTTGCGGCCGCGCCCCTTGGCGGCCAGCAGGTCAGCCACGGCCTCGCTGCTGAAGGCGTCCGCCCCGATCCCGTACACGGTGTCGGTGGGCAGCACGACCAGTTCGCCCCGGCGGACGGCGGACGCGGCCTCGCGCAGGCCCGTCAGTCGGTCGGTCGCCTCGTTGCAGTCGTATCGCCGTGCCATCAGTTCCCGGCCTCCTCGTACGCGTGGTTCGTCATGGCGGTCGCGCCGGTCACGGCGTCGCCTTGCGGGCGGTCGCGAAGCGCGGCCGGTTGTTCAGGTCGGGGTGGTCGGCGGCATCCGCCCAGCCGGCCTCCTCGTTGAAGATCCACGGCACCTGGCCGCCCTGGGTGTCCGCGTGCTCGATGACGACGAGGCCGCCGGGACGGAGCAGGCGGTGGGCGGTGCGCTCGATGCCGCGGATGGTGTCGAGGCCGTCCTCGCCGGAGAAGAGGGCCATCTCCGGGTCGTGGTCGCGGGCCTCGGGCGCCACGTACTCCCACTCGGTGAGCGGGATGTACGGCGGGTTGGAGATGACCAGGTCGACCTGGCCGTCGAGGTCGGGCAGGGCGGTCAGCGCGTCGCCCTGGTGGACGGTGACGCGGGAGCCCTCGGCGTTCTTCCGGGTCCAGACGAGGGCGTCGTCGGAGAGCTCGACGGCGTGCACGCGGGAGCGCGGCACCTCCTGGGCCATGGCGAGGGCGATGGCCCCGGAGCCGGTGCACAGGTCGACGATGAGCGGCTCGACGACGTCCATGGCGCGCACGGCGTCTATGGCCCAGCCGACGACCGACTCGGTCTCCGGGCGGGGCACGAAGACGCCGGGCCCCACCTGGAGCTCCAGGTAGCGGAAGAACGCCCGTCCGGTGATGTGCTGGAGGGGTTCGCGGGCCTCGCGGCGGGCGACCGTCTCCCAGTAGCGGGCGTCGAAGTCCGCGTCCTTGACGTTGTGCAGCTCCCCCCGCTTGACGCCGTGCACGAACGCGGCGAGCTCCTCGGCGTCGAAGCGCGGGGAGGGGACGCCGGCGTCGGCCAGCCGCCGGGTGGCCTGGGCCACCTCGGCGAGCAGCAGACTGCGGGGGCCTGGGGGTCGCCCCCCAGAAAGTGACTGCACGCTGGTCCTCCGTGGTGCGGGGTGGGGCTTGAGGGGTGGCCGTACGGTCCTGCGGGCCGTACGGCCTCGGCGGCTACGCCGCGGCGAGCTTCGCCGCCGAGTCGGCGTCGACGCACGCCTGGATCATCGTGTCGAGGTCGCCGTCGAGCACCTGGTCCAGGTTGTACGCCTTGAAGCCGACGCGGTGGTCCGAGATGCGGTTCTCCGGGAAGTTGTACGTCCGGATCTTCTCGGAGCGGTCGACGGTGCGGACCTGGCTGCGGCGGGCGTCGGCGGCCTTCGACTCGGCCTCCTCCTGCGCGGCGGCGAGGAGCCGGGAGCGCAGGATGCGCATGGCCTGCTCCTTGTTCTGGAGCTGGCTCTTCTCGTTCTGGCAGGAGGCGACGATGCCGGTCGGCAGGTGGGTGATGCGGACGGCGGAGTCGGTGGTGTTGACCGACTGGCCGCCGGGGCCGGACGAGCGGTAGACGTCGATGCGCAGGTCGTTGGCGTGGACCTCGACCTCGACCTCCTCGGCCTCGGGCGTGACGAGCACGCCGGCGGCGGAGGTGTGGATGCGGCCGGCGGACTCGGTGGCGGGCACGCGCTGGACGCGGTGCACCCCGCCCTCGTACTTGAGCCGGGCCCAGACGCCCTGGCCGGGCTCGGTGGCGCCGTTGCCGCCCTTGGTCTTCACGGCGACCTGGACGTCCTTGTAGCCGCCGAGCTCGGACTCGGTGGCGTCGATGATCTCGGTCTTCCAGCCGACGCGCTCGGCGTACCGGAGGTACATGCGGAGCAGGTCGCCGGCGAAGAGCGCGGACTCGTCGCCGCCGGCGCCGGCCTTGATCTCCAGGATGACGTCCTTGTCGTCGCTGGGGTCGCGCGGGACGAGGAGCAGGCGGAGCCGTTCGGTCAGCTCCTCCCGGTCCTTCTCCAGCTGCTTGACCTCGGCGGCGAAGTCGGGGTCGTCGTGCGCCAGCTCGCGGGCGGTCTCGATGTCGTCACCGGTCTGCTTCCAGGAGCGGTAGGTGGCGACGATCGGGGTCAGCTCGGCGTAGCGCTTGTTGAGCTTGCGCGCGTTCGCCTGGTCGGCGTGGACCGAGGGGTCCGCCAGCTTCTTCTCGAGGTCGGCGTGCTCGCCGACCAGTTCCTCGACCGCCTCGAACATGCGGGGGCTCCTGGTCTTCGTCAGTTGCTACGGGGACGCCAAAGCGCCGGTCCCGGCCACCCGCGCGGGGCGACCGTGGACCGGCGCAGGGGCTCGCTACTTGTTGGCGGAGCCGGCGGCCTTGCCGAAGCGGGCCTCGAAGCGGGCGACGCGGCCGCCGGTGTCGAGGATCTTCTGCTTGCCCGTGTAGAACGGGTGGCACTCGGAGCAGACCTCGGCACGGATGGTGCCGTCGGTGAGGGTGCTACGGGTGGTGAACGACGCGCCACAGGTGCAGCTGACCTGGGTCTCGACGTACTCGGGGTGGATCTCGCGCTTCAAGGTGTCTCCTATGTTCCGGGAGGGCACCGGGTCGCTGCTGCGGGTTGCGGCATGCGTGAACCGGGGCCGACGTACCAGTCTGCCAGGACCGGCCGCATCTCCCCAAACCGGGGTCGGGCCGGAGGTATTCCCGGCCTACCTCACGACGCCCCCGGCCGCCCCGGCGGCGGTGTCCTTCGTGACGGAGGCGGGGATGGGCAGGTCGTCCTTGAGCGCCTTCCAGACCTGCGCGGACTGCTGCTCCAGGGGCACGACCCGGTTGGGGTCGATCCGGTCGTACACGACGGGCAGGGTGACCATCTGGACGTTCTGGGCGTCGATGCCGGAGAGGCCCCGGGCGAAGCCGGTCAGCTCCTGGACGGAGTCGAGTTCGGAGTCGGGGGTGATGGCCCTGGTGGCGGCGTCGGCGAGGCCGAGGAGCTTCGTCGGGTCGGTGAGGACGCCGAGGTCCTCGACCTGCGTGACGAGGGCCTTGATGAAGGCCTGCTGGAGCTGGATGCGGCCGAGGTCGCTGCCGTCGCCGACGCCCTTGCGGGTGCGGACGAGGCCGAGGGACTGCTCGCCGTCGAGGGTGTGGGGGCCCGGGGCGAGGTCGAGGTGGCTGTCGTCGTCCTTGATGGGCTCGGTGGTGGTGATCTCGACGCCGCCGAGTTCGTCGATGATCTCCTTGAAGCCGGTGAAGTCGACCTCGACGTAGTGGTCCATGCGGATGCCGGACATCGACTCGACGGTCTTCACGGCGCAGGCCGGGCCGCCGACCTCGTACGCCGTGTTGAACATGGCGCGGCGCCGGCCGGGGACGCCGGCGCCCCGGGCGTCGGTGCAGTCCGGCCTCGTTATCAGGGTGTCGCGGGGTATGGAGACGACGCTCGCCCTCTTGTGGCCCTCGTGGACGTGGACGACCATCGCGGTGTCGGAGCGGGCGCCGCCCTCGTCCCTGCCGTAGGCGTCGTTGTCGCCGGAGCGCGAGTCGGAGCCGAGGACGAGGATGTCCATGGAGCCGTCGTCGACGTCGACGGGGCGCTGGGGGCCGAGCTGGGCGTTGATGTCGACGCCCTGGATGTTGTGGTCGAGCTTCTTGTAGTAGGCGTAGCCGAGGCCGGCGCCGCCGAGGACGAGGACCACGAGGGCCCCCGTGATGAGGATCGGCACCTTGCGGCGTCGGCCGCTGTTCGTCTGCTCGGTCATCGCCCGTCCTTCGGCCCTGGATTCACCTTCTGTGACGGGGAGACACCCCAAAGGGTTGCACGCGGATCAGCGGCGTTTCGGACGGGAAAACACCGCGCCCACCGTGCGGACACGGTGGGCGCGGTGTTCGGCGCAGTTCACGACGGGGGCGCGGGCCGGGCCCGGCCCCGTCGTGTGACGTGGATCTCGTGGACCGCGTCAGTCGTTGTTGCTCGCTCCGGGGGTGGTCTTCTGGATCTGGAGGAGGAACTCGCCGTTCGACTTCGTCTGCTTCATCTTGTCGAGCAGCAGCTCGATCGCCTGCTGCTGGTCGAGCGCGTGCAGCACGCGGCGCAGCTTCCAGGTGACGGCGAGCTCGTCGCTGCCGAGGAGGATCTCCTCCTTGCGCGTGCCCGAGGCGTCGACGTCGACGGCCGGGAAGATGCGCTTGTCGGCGAGCTTCCGGTCGAGCTTGAGCTCCATGTTGCCGGTGCCCTTGAACTCCTCGAAGATCACCTCGTCCATGCGCGAGCCGGTGTCGACCAGCGCGGTGGCCAGGATGGTCAGCGAGCCGCCGTCCTCGATGTTGCGCGCGGCGCCGAAGAAGCGCTTCGGCGGGTAGAGCGCGGTCGAGTCGACACCACCGGACAGGATGCGGCCGGAGGCCGGGGCGGCGAGGTTGTACGCGCGGCCCAGGCGGGTGATCGAGTCGAGCAGGACGACCACGTCGTGACCCAGCTCCACGAGGCGCTTGGCGCGCTCGATGGCCAGCTCGGCGACGGTGGTGTGGTCCTCGGCCGGACGGTCGAAGGTCGAGGAGATGACCTCGCCCTTGACCGACCGCTGCATGTCGGTGACCTCTTCCGGACGCTCGTCGACCAGGACGACCATCAGGTGGCACTCGGGGTTGTTGTGGGTGATCGCGTTGGCGATCGCCTGCATGATCATGGTCTTGCCGGTCTTCGGCGGGGCCACGATCAGACCGCGCTGGCCCTTGCCGATCGGCGACACGAGGTCGATGATCCGCGTGGTCAGCACGCCCGGGTCGGTCTCCAGGCGGAGCCGGTCCTGCGGGTAGAGCGGGGTCAGCTTGTTGAACTCCGGGCGGCCGCGGCCGGAGTCGGCGGCCATGCCGTTCGCGGAGTCCAGGCGGACGAGGGCGTTGAACTTCTCGCGGCGCTCGCCCTCCTTCGGCTGACGCACGGCACCGGTGACGTGGTCGCCCTTGCGCAGGCCGTTCTTGCGGACCTGGGCGAGGGAGACGTACACGTCGTTCGGGCCGGGCAGGTAGCCCGAGGTCCGGATGAACGCGTAGTTGTCGAGGATGTCGAGGATGCCCGCGACGGGGATCAGGACGTCGTCGTCGGCGACCTGCGGCTCGCCGGCCTGGAAGTCGTCGCGGCCACGGCGCCCGCGGCGGTCGCGGTAGCGGCCGCGACGGCCCCGGCGGCCGCCGGCCTCGTCGTCGTAGTCGTCCTGCGGACCGGCCTGCTGGCCGCCCTGCTGACCCTGGCCGCCGCCCTGGCCCTGGCTCTGGCCCTGACGCTCCTGGCGGTCCTTGCGCTGGCCGCCCTGGCCGCCGCCCTGCTGGTCGTCGCCCTTGCGGTCGCGCTGGCGGTCCCGGCGGTCGCGGCGGTCACCGCGCTCGCCGCGGTCCCGGCGGCCGCGGCCCTCGGCGCCGTCGACGGCGCCGTCGGTCCGGGTGTCGGTCTGCGCCTCGGCCTTGACCTCGCGGGTCTCGGTACGGGCTTCCGCACGCGCCTCGGTCTTGACCGCCTGGGCGGTCTCGGCCGCGCCGTCCGGCGAACCGGCGGGGGCGGTGGCGCGACGGCGGCGGCGCTCGCCGGCCGGCTGCTCGTCGCCCTGCTCCGACGGGGTCTTGGGCGAGGGCTGGCCCGGGATGTCGATCTGCTGCTGGGTCGCGGCCTTCTCGGCCTTCTCCGCCTTGGGGGCGGGGGCCTCGGCGGCGGGCTCCGCGGCGGTCTCGCCCGTACGGGCCTTGGAGGTGGCGCGGCGCTTCGGCTTGGTCTCGGCGGCGGCGTCGGCGGCCTTGGCCGGGGCGGCGGAGCCCCCGCCGGCCTGCGCCTCCTTGATGACCTCGATCAGCTGGCTCTTGCGCATCCGCGCGGTGCCCCTGATGCCGAGGCCGGACGCGACCTGCTGCAGCTCGGCCAGGACCATGCCCTCGAGGCCGGTGCCGGAGCGGCGGCGCCGTGCGGTGCCGCCGGTGGCAGCACCTGCGGCGGGCGCGGCGTTGTCGACACTGCTGTCGGCAGTCACGCCCATCAGATCGGTGGTGTCGCTCACGAAGGGTCCTTCCCTGGAGCGGACGTCGGCCATCTGGCTCGGCGACCGGTTGTGCTGTCCGGCAGGGTCCTGGTGTGTGGACCGAGTCCGGGGCGGTGGTCCCGCCGGGTGCGGCGGAAGAGAGGAAACGTGCTGTGGGTCCGGCCCGAGGCCCCCTGCTCGGCCCTCACGAGAGAAGAGCGAGGGGTGTCGTGCCGGTTCCGGAGCGTGCTCGAAACTGCTCAGGCGGGCTGCTCAGGCAGTTGGGGAGGCTCCCGGAAGAATGGGTGGTCCCTGAGGGGACACTCCGCACCGCTCCACAAAGAGGTCGGGTGCAGACTTGAGGTTAACACTACCGGCTCCAACAAACATTCCCCCTCTCACTCACCGGCAATCTGCCGACCGGGGCGCTGCCCGGCGCCCCGGCCCGTCACCTAGGGCGCCAGCGGCAGGACGCTCGCGCCGGACGCGTCGAGGTCGAGCCGGTTCGCGGCCCATCCCCCGCCCGCGAGCAGGGCGACCTTGTCGGCGGTCCCCCGCTCGGCGAGGGCGAGGACCGTGGGGCCCGCGCCGGAGATGACCGCGGGGACGCCGTCCGCCCGCAGCCGGTTGACCAGGGCGACGCTCTCGGGCATCGCGGGAGCGCGGTACTCCTGGTGCAGCCGGTCCTCGGTGGCCGCGAGCAGCAGCTCGGGGCGGCGGGTCAGGGCCTCGACGAGGAGGGCGGCGCGGCCGGCGTTGGCGGCGGCGTCCACGTGCGGGACGGTGCGCGGCAGGAGTCCGCGGGCGGTCTCGGTCAGTACGGGCTTCCCGGGGACGAAAACCACCGGAACGATGGAATCGGAGGGGTCCATCCTGATGGCCCGCGCGGCGCCGGACTCGGTCCAGGCGAGCGTGAATCCGCCGAGGAGACAGGCGGCGACGTTGTCGGGGTGGCCCTCGATCTCGGTGGCCAGCTCCAGGAGGGCGGCCTCGTCGAGCTTCGCGTCGCCGCCTATGGTCACGGCGCGGGCGGCGACGATGCCGGCGCAGATGGCGGCGGAGGAGGAACCGAGACCGCGGCCGTGCGGGATGCGGTTGGCGCAGACGACCTCAAGGCCGCGCGGCTGCCCGCCGAGCAGGTCGAAGGCCGTGCGCAGGGAGCGTACGAGCAGGTGGCTCTCGTCGCGCGGGAGCGTCTCGGCGCCCTCGCCGGCGATGTCGACGTGCAGCCCGGAGTCGGCGACCCGGACGACCACGTCGTCGTAGAGCCCCAGCGACAGGCCGAAGGCGTCGAAGCCCGGGCCGAGGTTGGCGCTGGTGGCGGGGACGCGCACCCGTACGGCGGCGGCGCGGAACGCTGGACCGGCCATCGCTCGTTGACTCTCCTTGGATTGCGACAACGGGTATTTCAACGGGTATTTCAAGAGAAGTACACCGGGACCCGGCGGGCCGTTTCGGCCACGGGGGCGACAACGGCAACGACACCGCGCATATGCGTCGGGGCGGGTCGGTACAGCCTATCGAAGGAAGGTTCTGCGGCGACATAGGGCGCACAGGAGGCGCACGATGCGTGTCGCGGGCCGACCCGTGCCCCCTCTGTGGATTCCTGATCGGGCTTCACCGCACGGCACTTCCCGTACGGGGGACGGCCCGGAGCGGGACGCGTCCCCCGTACGGGGGAACGGGATCAGGCCAGGCCGAGGCGCTCGGCGGCGGCCGCAGCGTCGACCGGGACGGTGACGGGCTGCGGCGCGCCGGCGACGGCCCAGTCGGGGTCCTTGAGGCCGTTGCCGGTGACGGTGCAGACGATCCGCTGGCCGGGGTCGACCTTGCCCTGCTCGGCGGCCTTCAGCAGACCGGCGACCGAGGCGGCCGAGGCGGGCTCGACGAAGACGCCCTCCTGCGCGGCCAACAGGCGGTAGGCGCGCAGGATCTCACGGTCCGTCACCTCGTCGATGAAGCCGCCCGACTCGTCGCGCGCGGCGATCGCGTAGTCCCACGAGGCCGGGTTGCCGATGCGGATCGCGGTGGCGATCGTCGACGGGTCCTTGACGACCTCGCCGCGCACGAGCGGGGCGGAACCGGAGGCCTGGAAGCCCCACATGCGCGGCTGGCGGGTGGCCAGGCCGTCCTCCGCGTACTCGCGATAGCCCTTCCAGTACGCGGTGATGTTGCCCGCGTTGCCGACCGGCAGGACGTGGATGTCGGGGGCGTCGCCCAGCATGTCCACGATCTCGAACGCGGCGGTCTTCTGGCCCTCGATGCGGACCGGGTTGACCGAATTGACCAGCGCCACCGGGTAGTTGTCGGAGAGGCGGCGGGCCAGGGTGAGGCAGTCGTCGAAGTTGCCGTCGACCTGGAGGATCTTCGCGCCGTGCACGAGGGCCTGGCCCATCTTGCCGAGCGCGATCTTGCCCTGGGGCACGAGCACGGCGGACACCATGCCGGCGCGCACCGCGTAGGCGGCGGCGGAGGCCGAGGTGTTGCCGGTGGAGGCGCAGATGACGGCCTGCGCGCCCTCCTCCTTGGCCCGGGTGATGGCCATGGTCATGCCCCGGTCCTTGAAGGAGCCGGTGGGGTTGGCGCCCTCGACCTTGAGGTGCACCTCGCAGCCCGTGCGCTCGGAGAGGACCTGAGCCGGAACGAGCGGCGTACCGCCCTCACGGAGCGTGACGACCGGCGTCGCGTCCGTGACCGGAAGGCGGTCCCGGTACTCCTCGATGATGCCGCGCCACTGGTGGGTGCCCTTGCTGGTCATGGGTCCTTACTCCCCTTCAACACGCATGATGCTGGCGACACCGCGCACGGTGTCGAGCTTGCGCAGCGCCTCGACGGTCCCGGAGAGGGCGGCGTCGGGCGCGCGGTGGGTGACGACGACGAGGGAGGCCTCGCCGTCTCCGTCCTGTCGACCGTGCTGGCGCACGGTGTCGATCGACACGCCGTGCTCGGCGAAGACCGTCGCGACCTGGGCGAGGACGCCCGGCTTGTCGGCCACGTCGAGGCTGATGTGGTACCGCGTGACGACCTCGCCCATGGAGCTGACGGGCAGCTGGGTGTACGCGGACTCCCCGGGGCCGTTGGCCCCGTCGAGCTTGTTGCGGCACACGGCGACGAGGTCGCCGAGCACGGCCGAGGCGGTCGGCGAGCCGCCGGCGCCGGGGCCGTAGAACATGAGCCGCCCGGCGGCCTCCGCCTCGACGAAGACCGCGTTGTACGCCTCGCGGACGGAGGCCAGCGGGTGGCTGAGCGGGATCATCGCGGGGTGCACGCGCGCGGTGACGGACCCGCCGTCGGCGGCCCGCTCGCAGATGGCGAGCAGCTTGATGGTGCAGCCCATCTGCTTGGCGGAGGCGAAGTCGGCGGCGGTGACCTCGGTCATGCCCTCGCGGTAGACGTCGTCGAGGCGCACGCGCGTGTGGAAGGCGATCCCGGCGAGGATGGCGGCCTTGGCGGCGGCGTCGAAGCCCTCGACGTCGGCGGTCGGGTCGGCCTCGGCGTACCCGAGGGCGGTGGCCTCGTCGAGCGCCTCGGAGTAGCCGGCGCCGGAGGTGTCCATCTTGTCGAGGATGAAGTTCGTCGTGCCGTTGACGATGCCCATCACCCGGTTGATCTTGTCGCCGGCGAGGGACTCGCGCAGCGGCCGGATGAGCGGGATGGCGCCGGCGACGGCGGCCTCGTAGTACAGGTCCTGTCCGTACCGCTCGGCGGCCTCGTAGAGGGTCGCGCCGTCCTGGGCGAGCAGCGCCTTGTTGGCGGAGACGACGGAGGCGCCGTGCTCGAAGGCGGCGGTGATGAGGGTGCGGGCCGGCTCGACGCCGCCGATGACCTCGACGACCACGTCGATGTCCCCCCGTTTGACCAGGGCGGTGGCGTCGGTGGTGACCAGCTCCGGGGCGATGCCCTCGCGGACCTTGTCGGGCCGGCGGACGGCCACGCCGGCGAGCTCGACCGGGGCGCCGATGCGCGCGGCGAGGTCGTCGGCGTGCGTCGTCATGATGCGCGCCACCTCTGAGCCGACCACTCCACAGCCCAGCAGCGCCACCTTCAGCGGACGCGTACGCATCATCCGACCTCGTTTCTCGTACTACTTCGTATTGCTACGTTCGTATCTCTACGGTCCCTACGGTGTGGACCAGTCTCACTCACCGGACGGGGGTTTCCGCCCTTTGTCCGGATCGTGAGACATGGATTCCATCACCCGACTATTTCATCACCCGACGTCGAGACGCAGGAGATCTTCCTCCGTCTCGCGGCGGACGATGACGCGCGCCCCGCCGTCGCGGACGGCGACGACGGGCGGGCGGAGCGCGTGGTTGTAGTTGCTGGCCATGGAGCGGCAGTACGCGCCGGTGGCCGGCACGGCGAGGAGGTCGCCGGGGGCCAGGTCGGAGGGCAGGAAGGCGTCCCGTACGACGATGTCGCCGCTCTCGCAGTGCTTGCCGACGACGCGGGAGAGCATCGGCTCGGCGTCGCTGGTCCGCGAGACGAGGGCGACGCTGTACTCGGCGTCGTACAGGGCGGTGCGGATGTTGTCCGACATGCCGCCGTCGACGCTCACGTACGTCCGCAGCCCGTCGAGCGGCTTGATGGTGCCGACCCGGTAGAGGGTGAAGGCGGTGGGCCCGACGATGGCCCGCCCGGGCTCGACGGAGATGCGGGGCGTCCGCAGCCCGGCGGCCTCGCACTCCCTCCTCACGATCTCGTTGAGGGCCTTGGCGATCTCGTGCGGCTCGCGCGGGTCGTCCTCGGAGGTGTACGCGATGCCGAGGCCGCCGCCGAGGTCGATCTCGGGCAGCTCGACGCCGTGCTCGTCGCGGACCTCGGTGAGGAGCTGGACGACGCGGCGGGCGGATACCTCGAAGCCGGCCATGTCGAAGATCTGCGAGCCGATGTGCGAATGGATGCCGACGAGTTCGAGCCCGTCGAGCTTGAGCGCCCGGCGCACGGCCTCGGCGGCCTGCCCGCCGGCGAGCGCGATGCCGAACTTCTGGTCCTCGTGGGCGGTGGCGATGAACTCGTGGGTGTGGGCCTCGACGCCGACGGTCACCCGGATCTGCACGCGCTGCCGCTTGCCGAGGGACTGGGCGACGTGGGCGACGCGGACGATCTCCTGGAAGGAGTCGAGCACGATCCGCCCGACGCCGGCGCTCACCGCCTTCTCGATCTCCTCCTCGCTCTTGTTGTTGCCGTGGAAGGCGATGCGCTCGGCGGGCATGCCGGCGGAGAGGGCGGTGGCGAGCTCGCCCCCGGAGCAGACGTCGAGGTTGAGCCCCTCTTCCTCCAGCCACCGCACGACGGCCCGGGAGAGGAAGGCCTTCCCGGCGTAGAAGACGTCGGCGTCCGGACCGAAGGCCTCGGCCCAGGCGCGGCAGCGGGCGCGGAAGTCGGCCTCGTCGAGGAAGTAGGCGGGGGTGCCGAACTCCTCGGCGAGGTCGGTCACGCCGATCCCGCCGACCGTGGCGACCCCGTGCTCGTCCCTCCCGACGGTCCGGGACCACACCTTGGGGTCGAGGACGTTGAGGTCGGCGGGCGGGGCGGAGTAGTGGCCCTCGGGGAGGACGTCGGCGTGGCGGGGCCCTGCGGGGTGGGCGGAACGGCTCATGTCTGCGTCTGCTCTTTCAGATCCGATCGGGTGCGCTGATGCCGAGCGCGGAGAGGCCACCGGCGAGCACCGTCCCGGCGGCTTCGGCGAGCGCGAGCCGGGAACGGTGGGCGGCCGAGGGTTTCTCGTCGCCGAGCGGCAGCACGGCGTGCTGGAACGCGAGCAAGGCGTCGGCGACGGCTTCGAGGTGCCGGGCGACCCGGTCGGGGGCGCGGTGACGGGCGGCGGAGAGGAGGACGGGGGGGTGGTCGCGGAGGAGGCCGAGGAGTTCGGCGCCGTCGCAGTCCCCCGGTTCGGGGGAGAACCCGAGCTGCCGGGCGTTGACGAGCAGCCGGCGGGTGCGGGAATACGCGTACCGGACGCGGAAGAGGGGGTTGCGCTCGTGCGGGACGAGGAGGGGGGCGGGGTCGAGGGCCCGGTCGTGGGGGGCGGCCCGCAGAAAGGCCCAGCGCGTGACGTCGTCCCCGTACGCGCCCGGCTCGCCGGGCCGCACGTGAATCCGCTCGCCGTCGTGCGCCCCGACCTCGGCGTCGGCCCCCTGGGAACGCAGCAGCCGGGCGAGGGTCTCGACCACGACGGCGGCGCGGGGACCGTCGCCCCCGGCGAGACGGACGGTGGTCCCGGCGAGGGCGGCACCGTGCCCGTACGAGGTCCCGGCGGCCAGGATCCCCCGTACGAGATCGGCGTCGGCGTCCCCGCGCAGGGTGAAGTTCAGGAACCCGGGCCCGGTGATCTCGACGGACCGCAGCTCCGGAACGTCCCGGAGTCGTTCTTCGAGGATCCCGGCGACGTCGAGGGCGCTGCGCCCGGCGGGCCGGGCGAGGGCGAGGGCGATGCTGCTGGCGTACTCCCCCGCTCCCCCGGGCCGGGCCCGCTCGACCTTGGCACGGGGAGGGACGTCGACCCGCAGAGCACCGTCGTCGACCGCACGGCGCACGGCGCGCAGCACGGTGAGGGAGAGGTCCGCGGGGGTCACGGGACAAGCGTAGGGGAGGAGGGGGGGCCTGACGCGAACCGGTTTCGCCATGCGGGCAGCGGGGCGGCGGAGCGGCTCGTGGGAGGGGTCGCTCCGGCGGGGAGGAAGCGGTCGGGGAGGAGGTCGCCCCGGGGGGCGATCAGTCGGGTGAGAAGTCACCCTGACGGGGGGATCGGTCGGGGAGGGAGGGTCGCTCTGATGAGGGGGTCGGTCGCGGAGGGGCCCCTCTGGCGAGGAGGTCACTCTGTCGAGGGGGGCAGTCGCGGAGGGGCCCCTCTGCCGAGGAGGTCACTCTGCCGAGGGGGTCAGTCGGCGAGGGGGGCAGTCGGCGAAGAGGTCGGTCGGCGAAGAGGTCGGTCGGCGAAGAGGTCGGTCGGCGAAGGGGTCAATCGGCGAGGGGATCGCTCCGACCGTCGACGGCTCCGCCGAGGAGCCCGTCGCGGGACACCTCTCGAAGCCCGTCACGGGCCCCTTCTCGGAGACCGTCGCGGGACCCCTCCCGGAGACCTTCGTGAAGACCGTCCGGGGCCCCCTCTCCGAGACCGTCGTCCCGGAGGCCGTCCCGGGGCCCGTCCGCGAGCCCCTCTCCGAGGCCGTCCCGGGGGATGTCGGCCACGGCGGGCTTCAACCCGCGGACCGCGGCCGGTTCCTCTCCGCCGTCCCGCCCCGCCGCGTCGGGACGCTCCCGCCGCTCGCGGTGCATCAGCTGCCGCACGACACGGACGAGCTCGGTGGGCTCGAAGGGCTTGGAGAGGAAGGCGTCGACCCCGGAGGCGGCTTCGCCGGCGGCATCGCCGCAGGCGCTGATGATGGCCACCGGAAGATGCCGGGTCCGCGGATCGGCCCGCAGCCGCTCGGCCGTCCTGATCCCGTCGAGACGGGGCATGACGACGTCGAGGGTGACGACATCGGGCCGAACCCGATGCACGACATCCAGACACTCGGCACCATCGGCCGCGGTCACGACCTCGAACCCCTCGAGTTCGAGATTGACCCTGATCAACTGCCGGATCACCTTGTTGTCGTCGACAACGAGCACCCGGCCGGACGCGCCTGACACACGAACGAGAGTAGGCCGCCCCCGACGACCGCGTCCGGCTTTTACCCACTTCTGACCCGTGCGGGGGACACGCCCCTCCGTGACACCCCGGAAATACCTGTTCACAGGCACTCCCCCGAAGCTGGTAGGGTTCTACCCGTCGCCGCCGAACGCGGCGGACGCCCCCGTAGCTCAGGGGATAGAGCAACGGCCTCCGGAGCCGTGTGCGCAGGTTCGAATCCTGCCGGGGGCACTTCGCGAGAAGTGCCAAAGAAGCCCCTGACCCGCAGAGATGCGAGTCAGGGGCTTCTTTGTCGATGCCGGAACGCACACGGCCCATGTGGCCGTTGCACTTTTGGGGTCCTGGTCACCCAAGCGCCTTTGACCTGCACTTTTACCCCAACCCATCTACCAGACGAGGCGTTCAAGACCCCTTAAAACCGGCCCACGCGGGACATCTGTGGGACGCTCACGAAAAATGTGACGGGCAATCAGTCGTACTCGTTCAGGAGTGCGTCAATGCGCTTGTTGGCGAGGACCTGGCGCCCGTAAAGGCACTTCGCGTACCGGGTCATGAGGACCTCGACACTGTTGCCCGCCCGCTCGGCCACCTCGGTGGGATCGACACCGGCGTTCAGCCAAGTGGACAGGGCGGAGTGCCGCAGGTCATAGGGGCGGGCGGCGAGGGGTGACGCCCGCAGGTCCGGCGGGAGAGCAAGTTCACGGGCCTCGTGCCAGGCGCGGTCGTAGGTGGTGGAGCCCACGATGCCGCCCTTTTCGTTGAAGAACAGCCGGCCGTCGCCCGCAGTACCGAAGGTGTCGGCGCTCTCCCGCCACAGGCTGACGAGTTCGGGCGGGAGCGGCACCGTACGTGTGTCTCCCGGCGGGCGACTCTTCAGGCCGCGCAGGTCGTGAGTTCGCCCGCTGTCGGTCCACTTCTTTCCGACAAAGGGACGGGTGGCATGAAGGACTACGCTGCCCCATCCCTCCGCCGGTAGGTCGCAGTCCGGCAGCGTGACCGCAACGACTTCGGCCGGCCTCAGCCCGGCGTAGTACATCCCGGCGAAGAGACCGACCAGCCTCCGCCCACGGGCCCGTTCGAAGCCCCCGACATAGGAGACCGCCCAGAGCAGGTTCCGAGCCTGCACGGGATTGACGACGACACGGGGGTCAACCTGTTTGGTGGTCTCGGTGATGCGCCAGCTGACGTTGGCCAAGGGATCGGCACGGAGCTGGCCCTGCTCGATGGCGTACCGCACCGCATTCACGAGCGTCATGCGTTTGCGCCGCTGTGTCTCGGCAGCAGCGATCGTGCCGTCCTGCTTCAACCGGAGAGCCTGCAGTACGCTCCGCATCACGGCTGGGTCCAGCAGGTCGTCCAGGGGACGTGAGGCCCGGGCAACCCAGTCCAGAGTCAACCGCACCTCTGCGGGCGCCGTGCGCACATCAGGCCGTGGCACCACGAAGGCCCAGTTCCGCAGCGCTCGCCGCAACAGTTCGTCGTTCGGCCGGCCTCGCGCCTTCCGAAGCATCGCCCGGGTGATCGAGCACAGAGCATCATTGGTCTCGTTGCGCGTCTTCGCCGCGACCTGCCCCCAGCGCGCCTCCAGATATTCGAGCGCGAAGGCATACCAACTGACAGAAACCGAACCATGCCCCCTCTTCGCCCTGCCGAAGTCATCCGCCGCAGCTTCCCTGACGGCCCGGACCAATGAGGCACCGAGTTCGTCAGCCAGCGCCCTGACACTCTCCCCGCCTCCAGCAGACCGCCCCCGACGGGACTGTGAAGCAATCACCGTCCTCGCCCCACGCCTCCCCTTGGACGCTCCTCGTAGCTGGTCCGTTGGCTTCCGCATTGCGTCCACCGCCTCTCTCCAGAACAACGCATCACCCGTGGAGGCAATGCCGGAGAGACAAGATTTCATCTCCTCAGAGGAGGGAAGACGAGAGGTAGGATAAGTAGCATGAGCGAGCCCACCGGCAAGTACTCGATCACCATGCCGCGCGACATCGCCGAAGCCGCCAAGGCCCGCAGCGGCCCCTCCGGCCTGTCCGCCTACGTGGCCGCGGCCGTCGCCCGCCAGATCGAGCGCGACAACCTCAACGAGCTCATCACCGTGGCCGAGGCCGAACACGGGCCTGTCACGGACGAAGAGATCCAGTCCTTGCGCGACCAGCTCACCCAGGCACGACGCGAGCAGACCGAGCGCGGAGCGAGCGCGGCGTGACCCCCTCCCCCGCAGTCCCCGGTGGCACCCTCGTCCTCGACAGCGAGGGACTGGCCAAGGCCGTCCTGCGCGACCGTACGGTCACCGGCTGGCTCGCCCTGGCACGTGCCGACGACCTCCGCGTGATCACCTCGGCGGCCACCCTCGTCGAAGTGGTCCACCCCCGCATCAACCGCCCGGCCCTGGAGTGGACCCTCTCCCGCCTGGTCGTCGAACCGATCACCGAACCGATCGCCCGCCACGGCGCCGCGCTCCTCGCCGACGCCGGCCTGCACGGCCACAAGTACGCCATCGACGCCATGCTCGCCGCCACCGCCCTCGCAGCCCCCGGACCAGTCACGATCCTCACCTCAGACCCCGAAGACCTCACTCTCCTCTGCGGCGGACGCGCCACCGTGCTCAAGGTCTGACCCGGAGCCCCATCTGTGTCACCGCATTCCGGCACAGCCGACGAAGGGCTTTACGCTGCGGGCCGAAACTCCGCCTTCACGGCCTGTGACGATAATCACCCCGACGGTCTAGGGCGGCGGGACGGCTCCCGGCCCGCCCTCCTCCGTAGACGGGCGAGCCGGGCTCTCACCTCGCAGGGAGAAGCGGTACGAGGAACCGGCTCGGCTCACCGTGCCAGGTGATGGCGAGCGCGTCGCGGGCGCGGGTCGCCGCGACGAAGAGCAGTGACCGTGCGCGGTGCAGTTCTCGCCGATGGCGGCTCGGATCCGTGCGTTCCCAATCGTCCACGGAGGCCCGTGGAACAAGCCCCTCCGCCGCTCCGGCGATGATCAGGCAGCGGTACTCCAGTCCTTTGAAGCGGTACATGGTGCCGATGTGGACGCCCTGGTCGCCACGCGGTCCGTCCTGTGTGATCTCCGACGGAGTGATGCCGCTTCGCGCGAGACGGTCGGCCATCTGGGTGACCATGTCGTTGGTCGGGACGCAGATCGCCATGGCCTCCCGGGGCACATCGTGCCAGGCCCGCAGCTGCTCCACGACAAGATCCATCTCCTCGTCCCAGCTCCGTGCGCCGCGGAACGACGGTTCCGTGCCATGGAGCACCGAGCGGTAGCCGGCGAGTGTGTCAGTGTCGCCGTCGAGGTCGTCGTAGTCGGCGTCGCCCAGGACCCGGATGGCGTCGCGGAGGATCTCGCGGGTCGTGCGGTAGCTGAGGGTCAGCCGGGAGGACCTGCCTCGGATATGGACGCCGAGGCTGCCGAGGGTGACCTGGTTGTCGTAGATCCGCTGATGGGTGTCGCCGACGAGGAAGATGTCATCGGGCTCGGACGGCACCATGGCCCGCAGCATCTTCCAGTGGGCGGCACTGAGGTCCTGGGCTTCGTCGACCACGATGTGGCGGTACCGGTAGCGCAGCCAGGCGCCGGAGCCGGCCTCGAAGTGGAGGTTGTGCAGGCCGCCCCGATCCTCGCGTTCCTCCGCACGGCGGTCGATGCGGGCCTTGCGGGCCATCTCCAGTCGCGCGGCCCGTTCGGCGACCTGGCGATGGGTCTCCAGGCCTTTGGTCTCCAGCCGCTGGGCGAAGCGCTCGGCCATCTGCCAGATGCCGGCGCGTTCGGCGCGGGTGACACTGCGGCCCCGCCCCGCGCGGCGGGCCTGGAAATAGTCGCTCCGGGAGGGCACGGCTTGGCCGAGGATGACCTGGTTCCACTCGTCGCTGAGGAACTCGGCGTTCCAGCGGGTCTCTCCGGTCTCCACCAATAGTTCCCGCCACTCGCGGAGGGCCGAGGTGTCGTCGATGCGCCGCTTCGTGTTGCCCGGGTCGGCCTCGCTGACGATGCGGGTGGCGAGCTGGTCGACATGGGCGATGTCGACCCGGGCCAGGACCTCGGGCCCCCCGAGGGAGAGCAGCCTGGCCCTCAGGTCGGCGGCGAGGTTCCGGTTGAACGTGGTGAGTAGCACAGGCTTGGTGTGGCCGGGAGGGAGCTGGCCCACCAGATGGCAGACGCGGTGGAGAGCGACGATGGTCTTGCCCGTTCCCGGACCGCCACCGACCCGGGCCGGACCGGAGTATCGCCGGTGGACCAGCTTCTCCTGGGTGGGGTGGAGGAAGATCTTCCAGCGGCCGAAGTCGCCCTCCTCCAGGATGCTCTGCAGGGATTCGTCGTCTGTGATCACCACTGTCTGGGAGCGGTCGACGGCCGCCTGCCAGTCCTCGGAGTCGAGGCTCCGCTCCGGCTCGGCCACCGCGACGGGCGCGGTCACCTGTTCCATGACCTTTTCGTACGGGACGCCGTCGCGCAGCCGGAGGAGGACCTCCCCCGTGTGGCGGGGCGCGTACTCGGCGAGGCCGAGGAGTTCGTCGTCCGTGGTGAGCTTCCGGACGATCGGGATGAGGGGCTCGGTGACACCGAGGTCCACCAGCTGCTGGTCCGTGTAGGCGCCGAAAAGAGGCTCCTCTGGCGGCGGCCCGACCTGTTCGGGGACGACGACAGCGGGCGGTGCCCCCCGGAGCGCGGCAGGCGGTGTGAGGCCGCGGCGCAGCAGGCTCTCCTCGACGACCTGGAGGTCGACGTACTCGATGGCGCCGGTGATGTGGTTGATGCCGTAGTTGAACCGGTCCAGGTTCTTGTGGACGTGGCTACGGTGTTTGACCGAGACGAGTAGCCAGTCGTCACCGCCGAGGCGGATCATCAGCGCCCGCCACTCCCGGTTGACGCGCGCCGACCAGAGGCGGTCGTGGCCCTCCAGTTGTTTGAGATCGAAGCCGCCGGCGTCGGGATTGCGGCGGAAGTCGTGCTGGAACTTGTAGAACGCTCCGAGGACCGCGCGGTCCAGCTTGACGATCTCCTTGTCCGCCTTGTCGAGCAGGCGCAAGGTCACGCCCGTCCGCGGCGCGCTGGTGACCGTCATCGCTCGTTCTCCCCGTGGTCGTTCGTGATTCCGTCTGCATCGCCTCGTACCAGCGCGGCGAGTTCGTCGGCGTTCCATTCCGTCGCGGTACGGACCTGCCAGCCCGCGTCGCGGTAGGCCGCGTCCCGTTGTTCGGCGTCGATGTCCCGGTCGCTCCCGGGATCCGGCCGGTGGGTGAGGACGACGCCCGTACGCCGGTCGGGCCAGGCGAGTTCGGCGGGCCAGGCGGCCGCTCCCAGCTCGTAACCGGCCTCGGGAGCGGGAACGCCCCGGTCGGCCAGTGCGTCGGCGAGCGCGTCGAGACCCGGATCGTCGACGAGGAACTCGATGACCTCGTCCCAGGCGGGGTCACGTACGGACGCGGTGGACTCCGCCTCCTGCCGATCCGCCGATGGCACGGGTCCGTCCGCCGTGGGCGCGTGTGCGCGCCGCTGGGAGGTGAGCCATCCGGCTCCGCCGGTAACCGCCAGCTCGGCAGGGTCGAATCCGGACAGCATGGCGGTGGTGAGCTGGACCCCGTCGCCCTCCCCCGCGTCGAGGAACTGGAGCAGGTTGCTCCAGTAGAGCCACGCCCGCCAGCGTCTGCGGTGGGCGCTCTCGTCGACCGCGACCGTATCGGGGTTGTCGTCGAGGACAGTCAGAGCGGTCCAGACCGCTCCGCTCTGCCCCCTGCGCAGATCGAGCGCGATGGTGAGCGGGCATCCCGAGGTGTCCCGGGTCGCCATGACCTGGACGGCTCCCTGCCCTCCCGCCAGCCGTCGCCCGTTCAGCGCCTCACTGATCCTGCGTCCGGTCTCCGTGCCGTCGGCCAGGGCCCTGCTCGTCGCCGACACCGCCGCGAAGCCCGCGAGGGCGCTCTGGACGCGGCGCCGCCAGGCGTCCGGATCCGGGTCGGTGAGGTGGCCGATCAGCGTCTCGACCGGATTGGCCCACACCAGACGCGTCAGGTCGCGAGTGTCTCCGGCGTGCATGCGCCGGTGGACGTCCATGGCGGTCTTCTGCGCGGTGTTCGGGTACGGCTTCCACACCGGGTCGGCCTGAGGCGCGGAGCGTCCCGTCCAGGCCTGTACGTCCTCCCAAGTGAGCTGGAAGACCTGCCAGCCCTCGGCGCGCAGCCGGGTGCGCTTCGCCGCGTCGGCCTCTGCGGTGAGGTGGCCGGGGCTCGCGTGGTAGCGGTAGCCGTCGAGGTAGACGGCCACCCTGCGGTCGTCGTCGGTGCTGCGGAAGACCACGTCCGGGCGGGTGAAGCCGAGGGGGGTCTGGGTCTCCATCTGCCAGCCGCGGACGGTCCCGTCGGGTGCGGTGAAACGCAGGGTGGTGTCCCTGGTGCCGTCGGCGGTGAGCGCGGTGCGGACGCTGACGTCGTCCACGCGGTCGGCCCATTCCAGCAATCCGCGCCGGAAGAGGGCCTCCAGTTCGCTCTCCACCTGGTGCACGAGGGTGATGTCCCGGGTGGTGGCCACAGGTTCGACGCTCCAGCGGTTCGCCGTACGGCCGAACAGCTCGCCGAGCATGTCGAGGGCGTGTTCGCGGCTCACGAGCTCGTACTCGCCGTCGGTGACGTGGCGGAGCAGACAGCGGTGGCAGGCGGGACGTCCCTGGCCCACGCACACGCAGGTCTCGATCACCTGTCGTGCGTCTTCCAGGACGCCCCGTAGGCCGTCGCGGCCGGCGAGGCGGTGGAGGTATCCGGTGCCTCCGGGCAGCGTGTCGTACAGGACGAGGAAGTGGCGGCGGAGCGGGCTCTCGCCCCCTTCCTCGGGCATGGAGTCGGTGACGACCGCGAGGTGGTCGGGGTCGCCGCCGTAGCTGCGGGCGATTCCGGCCAGCAGCAGCGCCTTGAAGGACGCGAGCCGTTCCTTGGTGTGTGCGGTGACGGCGGGGATGAGGACACGCAGGGCGTCGGTGCGCAGCTCATGGGCGAGCAGCACTCGTTCTCCGCGCCGTGCGGTGTCGGCTCCTGCTCGTCGCCGTGGGCACCAGGGACGGTGGTACCTGGCGTGGGCCGCCGCGTCGGCCTCGTCGTGGGCGGCGGGGCCACCGTCCGGGTCGGCGAAGCCGCACGCGTCGCAGACCCAGAACGGGTTGAGGCGGACCTCCTGCCCGGCGAAGGCCGAGTCGGTGCCTCCGTCCACCCGGGTGGCGCCGACGTTGATGTGCCGGATCTGCGCCTGGCGGGTGAACTCCCATCCGAAGGTGGCGTGTTCGTGCTTCCAGGCCTGCTCGATGTCGTGCGTGTCGATGTCCACGGCCGGGACGACAGTGTAATGCCGTCTCTCGCGCTCGTCGGTGTCGTCGCGTACGCGGACGTCGTCGCGTTCGTCGCGGGAGGTGACGCGGCGGGGTACGAGAACCTTGTGCAGGCAGCCGATGTCACCGATGGCCGCGGACCGGCAGCGAGGGCAGGGGGAGGCGTCCTGCTCGGCACGGTGGGTACGGACGTGGCCGCAGTCGGGGCAGACGCGCCACCAGAGCCAGGCCGGGCGTCCGGGGGTGCCGATGTCGAGGCCGGTGACGCGGTGCTTGTAGCCCTGGACGTAGTAGTGGTTGCCGGGGGCGAACTCGGAGAGGGCGAGGCGGGCGGGGCGGCTGTGGCGCAGGGTCTTGCTGTGGTTCGTGCGGGTTTCGTCGGCGGCCTTCTCGGTCCAGGTGAGCGTGGCTTCCAGCTCGGTGGTCGAGTCGATCAGGCTGTAGTTCGGCAGCAGGCCGAGGTCGACCAGGGCTCCGTGGGCGGTGGTGCGGCTGATCTCCCGGGAGACGCGTGCCACGTCCCGGCGCTCGGCACGCAGCTCGCGTCCCTGCCGCTCGTGGTCGGGGTCACCGGCGACGAGCAGTCCGTGAGCCCGGTCGATGGCCTCGGTCCGCCGCTGGAGTTCGGCGCGCCGGTCCTCCCAGCGCCGGCGCGCCGTGTCGAGGGCGGCGACGAGGCCGTCCTCGCCGGGGTCGGTCGCGTAGGTGACGAGGGCGGTGCGGGCCTGGGGACTGACTCCGGTGCCGCGGCTCTCGTCGTAAGGGGGGAACAGGTCCAGGAAGCCCAGCACGAGCCGTTCGCCGGCGGCGAGCGCGGCTTCGGCGAAATCGGCCTGCCACGCCGAGTCTCCGAAGAGGTCCGTGGCGCGCCCGGGCAGGGGCCGCAGAGGCGTCCCGTCGGGTGCGATCAGCTGTCCGGCGCCCGCGAGGTCGAGGAGGTGGGCCAGGTACTGGCGGCGCAGGATCTCGGCGGCGGACAGGTAGCAGCCGGGCGGCAGGACCTCTCCGGCGATCATGAGCCGGGGCTCTTCGAGGTAGTAACGGTCACGCGGGCCGCGGTCGACCATGGTGAGCAGGTAGGCGTTGCCGGTGGTGCGCCCCGCGCGACCCACGCGCTGGATGTAGTTGGCCGGTCCCTTCGGCAGCGAGGCAAGGACGACGGCCGACAGGTCGCCGATGTCGATGCCGAGTTCGAGGGTGGGAGTGCAGGACAGCACCTGCGGGTTGGCGTAGTGGACGCGGGTGCCCTCACGGAAGGCCTTCTCCACCGCCTCCCGCTTGGCGCGGCTGAGGGTGCCGGTGTGCTCGGCGGTGTTGATGGTGAAGACGCCGGCCTCGCGGTACATGCGGCGGTAGAAGTCGTCCGAGAAGTCCCGCTGCCGCAGTCCGCTGTCCAGGTCCCGGCCGGTGCCGAGGGTGCCGCCGCACCGGTAGCGGGGACACGGCTGCCCGTGCCACTGGTCGGCGAGGTCGGGGTGGACGGTCTGTTCCCAGAAGCACCTGGGGCAGTGTGCCGTGGCGTCGGGCAGGACATCGTCGGCGAGGGCGCGGACCTGGATGTGGCCGGGCTGGAGGCCGTAGACGCGGGTGGCGCCGTCGAGGGCGGTGCGCACAGAGACGACGCCCGCTTCGGCGAGCGCGGGCAGCAGCCGGGTCAGGAAGAGGCCGGCCGCCTCGGGGCGCAGGCCGAGGGCGCGCACGGCCCAGTCCTGGTACCAGCCGAGCCGCCCGGTGAGGACGTCGAAGTCCTCGCTGCCCTGCTTGGGGGTGCCGAGCAGGAAGGCAGGGGCGGAGACCCCTCGGGGGAAGGCCGGCATCCCGGTCTCCCGCCCGCCCCAGATCGCCCACCGGCGCACTCCGGCCTGGTCGAGCCAGGGGTCCAGCCAGGCGTGCCGGACGGCGCCCCGGATCCGCATCCGTTCGAGCAGGCCCCGGACGAAGCCGGTGTACCGGTCGGGTCCGGGCACCGAGCCGTCGGGCAGCGCGATCTCCCCGGGAGTGGTGAGGAGGATCTCCCGCACGAGGTCCGCCACGGCATCGGGATCCTGGAGAGGCACGTCGGCGGCGACGGTGCGGGTGAGTTCCAGGGTGCGGCCCTGCCGGGAACGGAGGCCGAACTCCATGACGGTGGCGAACGCCAGGCGCTGTGCGATCAGCTCCCAGGTAGCACGGGAGCCGCGGCTGCGGCCGGAGAGCAACGTGTCGACGCCGCGGACGAGGTGGAGGTCCGGCGGGATGACGGCGGCCTGTACGGCCTTGCTGTCGACCACGTCCGCGATGAGGTCGGCGGCGAGGTCGTTCAGGGAGACCGGTTCGTCCTCGCCGATGCGGCTGGCGAGCAGGGCGCGCAGGGAGAACGTGTAAGAGCGGCTGGCGACGTATCCGGCGCGGTGGGCGGCGTCCTGGACGGAATCGTTGAAGAGGAGGGTCTTGTCTTCGCCCAGATCCTTGTCGAGTTCGCCTCCGGTGAAGAGCTGGGTGATGGCGGCAGCGGCGAGCGCGGCGAGGCCGGTGCCGAGGTAGCGAATGGAGTTGAAGGTGCGGCAGGCCGGGCACTGGTCACGTTCGGCCGCCCGGTCGCCGTCGAGGTCGGCGTGGACGAAGGCGGCGTTGTGCAAGGGCGCTGGCCGACGCGCTCCCTCGCCGTCGGCGGGAGCGGTGAAGTCGGTTTCCGGCGACAGAGGGCGCAGCCGTCCGCCGTTGCCTTCCAGGACCATGACGGCGGGTCCGCCGCGCCGGCGGTCCGGGCCGGCGGCGAAGGCGGCCTCGTGGACCTCCCGGGGTGTCGCGGCGATCATGTTGCGCACCCGGCGCTTGTCGCGCCCGACGGAGGCCCGGCGGATCTTCGTGGCGTTCAGGTCGAGGTGGGCGGGATCGACCTCGGGCGAGTACGCGGCCCAGCCGGAGCGTCCGCATTCGCGGCAGAACACGGCGGGCAGGAAGACCTGGGCGGGTGGCGGCGCGCTGTCGTCGGCGGGGACGGCGGCGTGTTCGGCGGCGTCGCGCGGTTCGGCGGCCCCTTCTCCGTCGTACGGGGACGGCCCGGCGCCGGGGGTCCGGCCCGCACGGGCCAGGGCGCCGCCGGAGGTCACCCGTTCGTCGTCCCAGCGGAACTCGGCGCGTGCCGCGCTGATGCCGCGCAGGACGCGGGAGACCGAGCGGACCCAGTGGTGGATCTCGACGGACAGCAGAGGCCGCCCGGGGTGCTCCGGGTCGCGGGCGTACGACAGGAGAGCGAGGTAGCGGGCGAGAGCACGGGCGGCGAGGCCTGGCCGCTGTTGTACGGCCATGCCCCAGTGGTAGGCGTAGCGGGGCAGCACCTCGGTGATCTCGGCGAGGGTCCTGGGGGTGCCGTCGAGGATCTCCAGGACGGCGGAGGTGAGCCGGTGCCGGCGCAGGACGGCTCCGAGTTCCTCGGGGGTGGGTCCGCTCAGGCCCGTGAAGGCCGCGATGAGGTCGTCCATGACTCCCGGGTCGCGGGTGGGGTCGCCGAGGGCGTCGACCTCCTGGGGCGACGGGAACGGCAGGGAGAAGTCGCTCTTGCCGGTGAAGTCCTTCACCGAGCGGCGGTCCTCGCCGACGACTGCGTCGGGCGGGAACGGCACGCCGAAGACCTGCTCGGCGACCTCCAGCATGCCGGGTCGCCCTGCCTCGCCCCGCCTGGCCGCCGCGGAACCGCTGTCGTCGGGACCGCTCTCGCCGAGGGTGGCGGAGGTGGCGACGGGGCAGACCGGCCCCAGGGGCCGACCGGGTTCGGCCAGGCCGGTGACCGATCCGAGGCGGCGCAGCAGCATGGCGACGTCCGTGCCCTGGGCGCCGTCGTAGGTGTGGAACTCGTCGAGCACGACGTACGCGAGCGGGGAGTCCTGCCACAGCCGCTGGTCCTCGGGCCGCTGGAGGAGCAGGTCGAGCATCTTGTAGTTGGTGATCAGGATGTCGGGCCGGGTGCGGCGGATCTCGTCGCGGTCGACGGCGATCGCGGGGTTGGCCTGCTTGAACTCCTGGGACGGCCGGTCGCCGATGTAGAGCGCGGCCCGCACGCCCGCGTCGCGCAGCCGGGTGTCCTTGGGGTCGTCGAGGCGTTTGCCGATCCGGTGGGCCTGGTCGGTGGCGAGGGCATTCATGGGGTAGAGCAGGATCGCCTTGACGCCCTCCCGGCCGGCCTCGCGCTCCCGGAGGCAGTGGTCGAGGATCGGAACCAGGAACGACTCGGTCTTGCCGGATCCGGTCCCGGTGGTGACGAGGGTGGGCTCCGCCGGCCCGTGCAGGGTGGACAGCCGCTCCCAGGCGCGCTCCTGGTGCCGGTACGGGGTCAGGTCGGGGTGCCAGGTCAGGTGCCGCTTCCAGTCCTCCCCCTCGGCGGTCCTGAAGGGCGTACGGACACGCAGGTAGGGACCACGGAAGATGCCGTCCTCGGCGTCGCCGAGGAAGCCCTCCAGGGCGCGGCGGGTGGACTCGTCGGCCAGCGCGTACGTCGTCGCGAGGTACTGGCTCAGACTGGCCCGTACCTGGTCGGCGGCGAGGGTGGGACGCACGCGCGGTTCCTCCTGGGTGGTGGTGGGGCCGACTGGATCCGGGCATGTCGGCGGGGCCCTGTCATCCGCCTACGGTACCGGGGCGGCCGGGTGAACCCGGGGGTGCCTCAGGTGCCGAGGTGCCGCCCGATGTGGGCGATGTGGACCCGCCGAGTCTCCGCCACGAACCGAAAGTGCACCCGTCCATCGTCGGGGGTGAAGCGCAGATGGGTGTCGAAGTACTGCGGCTTGCCGTCTAGGTCGGTCAAGAGGCAGTGCTCACGTTTCCGTCCCGGGTGCTCCGGCGTCACCTTCGATTCCCACTGGGGCCCGCCCGGCTGGGTCGCGGCGTCCCAGCCCAGGACCGCATGGTCCATCTCCGCGAGCCGTTTGCGAACGGGATGGACCCAGTACTGCTTCAGCTCCCGCAGCTGAGTTTCGACGCGAGGCAGGAAGAGGAGATGAGGGAAGAGATCGGCGCACCGTTCCCACAGCTCGGCCCCTGTTCTGATGGTGCTCAGGTCACCGCGCAGGACGGCTTCGGCCTGCTCGCGAATCCATGGGCGGTGTACCTCCGCATGTTCCCGAGACGCCACGTGCCGGAGTTCGACCTCGGTGGTCACGATGCCGACGTCCTCGTTGTCCACAAGTTGTTCCTGGACCAGGGTGAGCCGATCAGCGTCCCAACACTCCTCCACCGGAAGGGAGATGCCGACGCCGCCCATCAGGTGGGCGAAGCCCAGCTCGGGCACGGGCTCACCCTTGTGGCTGTGCGCGACGTCGGAGAACGTCTCCCCGTCTGGAAACACCTTCTGATGGGGCCACTTCGTCTGCATCTTGAGCAGGAACGCCCACAGACCACCCTTGGCGCTCGGCGTCCCTGCCCACTTGCTCACGTGGTGCCCTTGGGCCAGGTGCAGCGCCTTCAGGGACTCCCGCATGACGAGTTCCGTACCCGGCCGGTCTTCCTTGGCGACGGCGACGATGGCCTTCGCAAGCTCGGTCATGGCGCGGTTGACCCTTTCCGGATCAGCCGTCGTCTCGCAGGACTTCTGGTTCAGGAAAAGCTGCGGCATGTTTCCCCCTCCGCGACAAACTGTGCGTCTCCCCGCCTCCCCAGGCGGACCTCAGTCGATGAGTTGTTCGAGCGTGTTCTCGAGTTCGTCGAAGAAGCCCGGGGGCCACTGGTCGAGCATGCCGTCCGCGTCGACCCGGGGACTGACGAAGTCCACGCCGGTGCCGTCGCCGCGGAAGTAGTGGAACACCGCCTGCCCGGGGGTGAGCCGCCCCTGCTTGACTGCGAGCCGCACCCCGTTGATCACGTGGTCGCTGTGCGTCTCCATGACCACCTGCGCGCCCTGCGCGGCGGCCGAGGCGGCGAGCGTGGCCATCTGGGTCTGGCCCTGCGGGTGCAGATGCGCCTCGGGGTTCTCCAGCAGGATCAGAGTGCCGGGGCGGGCATTCAGGCAGGCCACGACGATGGGCAGGACGTAGGTGAGGCCGAAGCCGACGTTGGTGGGGCGGCGGCGCTTGGTGGCTCCCTCGGCGCCTTGGAAGCCGTACGAGAGGCTCACGGCGTCCGTGCCCTTGATGGCCTCGGCCTTGATGTCCACCCCAGGGCACAGGTCGCCCAGCCAGGCAGCGGCCTGATCGATCAGGCGATCGGAGGCGGCCTTCGGATGATGCAGCGGACCCTCGGGGACCGTGACCTTGCTCCGATGGCGCAGGAAGTTGACCGTGTGTTCACCCCGCACCCCGAGAAATCCACGGCCGATGGCCACCTGGTGGTTGCGCGGATAGAACTCAGCGGGTGAGATCCGGTCGGCATGGAGGTATTGGAAGGGGGCGGTGAAGAACGCCGGGGTCACGGCCGATGGCCCGGCTGGCCGCTCCCGTCCGCCTTCGGACGTGTCGGGAAGGTCGGCATCGAGCAATGGCAGGAGGTTCTGCTCGGCCTCATACTCGGTGGTCCACCCGTAGTGGTAGGGCCCCTCGTCCACGGCGAGGCCGATCCGGGGCTCGTCCCCCGTGAAGTCCTCGTGGAGGACGTCGTCTCCGGTGCCCAGACTGACGAGTTCGCCGTTGAGCAGGAAACCCTTGTCGGCGACGTTCGTGCGGCGTCCGGCTCGGTGTTCCTCGTCCGTGAGCGCGGAGAGCGCTAGGTCGCCGGACTCGTATGACTGACGAAGGAGAGCGAGGGACTGGAGAACACTGCTCTTGCCGGACGAGTTGAGCCCGGTGAGGAGGGTCAGCGGGCCGAGAGGGATCTCCGCATGCTGGAACGCCTTGTAGTTGTGCAGCGTCAATCGGTCGATCACTGTTCGGCCACCCCTCGGAACAGTCGCGCCACTTCTTGGAACCGGGTGCGGACCTTCCTCGGATCCCCGGTGCCCACAGAGATCGACCGGTCGAAGTCCCAGTCGTTCATGAGCTCGAAGAAGCGGTCGTGCACCTTCGCGGGCGACGCTACCAGCCTGTCCCGCTCCTGATCGTCCAGTAGCGCGAGATGGACGGAGATCGTCTCGAAGAGCGCTTTGTTGATGACGGGCGAGCTGCGTTCTCCGCCGTGCCACTTGCGGAAGGCGTGCTTGCCGAACAAATCCCGCGCGCACCGCATGGCCGTCCGGAATTCCTGCGCCAGCTGTGCCCGGCGCTCCTCACCGATGGCGTTGACTCGGTGCATCGTGTTGATGAGGAACTGGTCGAAGTCCTTCTCGGAGTGCGCGGCCGGATTGGTCAGGCGGAAAGCGAGGAAGCGCAACACCATCTCCCGGTCGGCCATCCGTTCGTCGGACACGCTCCATCGGGTGGCCTCGCCGAAGGCCTGGTCCTCGGCCAGGTCGGCGAGGAAGGTCCGGACGGGCCCGCTCACCAGCGCGTGTCGTAGCTCCTGCGGCTTCAGCGACATACCGCCGGTGTTGATCCGGGTGAAGATGTTGTACTTGACGATCTCCGGGGTGCCCTGCCCTACGACGTGGACGGTGAGCTGGGTCTCCCGCAGCCGGATCTTCAGTCGGCCGGCGAGTTCCTGGTACGTCCTGCCGTCGAGATGCTGAAGGTAGTCCATGCCCCGGAGGGCCAAGGGCCCCAGGCCGGTGAGCTTGTGAGCCACCTCCGGTTCCATGAACCGGGCGATGGCGGTGAGTCGCTGGACGCCGTCCACTACGGCCCACTTGTTCTCATCCTGGGCCATGTGGAAGTTGGAGATCGGGATGCGCAGCAGCAGCGACTCGATCAGTTGGCTCTGCGCGCGGTCACTCCAGATCCCGGCCCGGCGCTGGAAGTCCGGCACGAGGTCGATCGTGCCCTCCCGCAGCCGGGACAGCAGCAGGTCCAGGGTGGTGTTCTCGGTGTGGATCCTGATGCTGTGGGGCTGGAACAAATCGGAGATGCCGTAGGCGTCCCGGTAGTCACCGTCCTCGTCAGGGGCGAGTTCCAGCTCAACACCGGTCGGCCGGCCGTCGGACCCGATCTCAAGGGGTGGTCCCAGCGGCAGGAAAAGCGAGTCCAGCTGATCAACATCCTCCGCCACGACGTAGCCCCGGGATTCCGACGGCTGGCTCCCTCCGGCGCTCCGGCCGCCTTCGTGATCCTCGGCCTCCGCCATGCCGCCCTCCGTTGCCTGTCACCACCGATACCGTGCCCGGCCCAGCCTATAGACGGGGCCGGAAAGCGTCGGTACGACCGCCGGATATCCGTCCCGAATGTTCGGCCGTCGGCACGGTCAGTCTGTCAGGTCCAGCTCGGCCACCACGGTCTTGCCCACGGGGAGGCGGTCGAGCACGTCCCACCGGTCGGCGAGCGCCTCCACCAGGAGCAGGCCCCGGCCGTTCTCGGCGAGGGGTTCGGGGCGGGGGACTTCCGGGGCGGGAGGGCGGCGCTCGCCCCGGGTGTCGGAGACCTCGATCCGCAGGGTCCGGCCGAGGAGCCTGACGACGAGCTCGAAATCCCGGCCGGGGACGCGGCCGTGCGTGACGGCGTTGGCGGCCAGCTCTGCGACCAGTACGGCAGCGGTGTCGGACGCCGGGCTGCCGTGCGGCACGCCCCAGGTGTCGAGCTGGTGTAGCGCGAGCCGGCGGGCGAGCCAGGCACCGCGCGGGGTGGGACTGAAACGCTGGACGAACAAACGTACGGTGACGGGCGCTTCGAGGGAGCCGGGGGTGGGCGGTGCTGTCATGTGCCCACGATGCCGCTGGGAGAGAAGGGTGCACCATACCCGACCCGCGTACGCGGAGTCAGCGTACGCACACGTTCGGTGGACAGTACGCGTGACGGTCCGTGACGATGTACCGGAGTCGGAAGCGGTACGGCGGGCGAGTGGCACGGGAGGTGTCCGGCAATGGCCTACGAGAGCACGGACGACGGGGGTACGGGTTCGGCGGGCGGCGCGGAATCGGAGGTGTCGGACAGTCTGCGCACCTTCGGCGCGGTCGTCCACGCCTTGCGCGAACACGTCGGCCTGAGCCGCGAGGAGTTCGGCAACCTGGTCGGCTACTCGAAGTACACGGTCGCCTCGGTCGAACAGGGCCGCCGGATGCCGGACCGCGACTTCGTGGAACGCGCGGAACCGGTTCTCGGCAACACGGGGGCGCTGCGGAAGGCGGCGCCGCACCTGTCATGGCAGGCGGGGCTCGCGAGCTGGTTCCTGCAGTGGGCGCGCCTTGAGGCGACGGCGATCAGCCTGTACACGTACGAATGCCGGGTGGTACCGGGCCTGTTGCAGACGGAGGCGTACACACGGGCCGTCTCCCTGGACGTGCCGCCCCTGCCGGACCCGGTGCAGCTGGAGCAGCGGATCGCGGCGTGGTTGACGCGGCAGGACCTGCTGGCGGTGACGCAGAGACCGCCGACGGCGTTCAGCTTCATCGTGGAACAGGCGGTGCTGGAGCGGGGGACGGGCGGGGACAAGGTGACGCGGGAGGTCCTGGACCACTTGGTGGGGGTGATCGAGCGGCACTGGAACGTGGAGTTCCAGGTGATGCCTACGCGGAGGCCGACGCATGCGGAGCTGGATGGGCCCATCATGCTGGCCGAGACGCCCGAGAACCGATGGTTCGCCTACTCGGAGGGCCAGCAAAACGGTCGACTGATCGCCCACGCGAAAGAGATCAGCTTGCTCCAGCAACGATATGCGAAACGCGCTCACAGGCCCTGACCCCAGAGGAATCCCTGGGCCTGCTGAAGCGATTGCGAGGAGCGCTATGAGCACGTCCGATCTGGTCTGGTTCAAGAGCAGCTACAGCGGCTCACAGGGTGACGCCTGCATCGAGGTGGCGAAGGACACGCAGGCGATCCACGTCCGGGACTCCAAGGACCAGCGGAGCCCCGAACTCGCCCTCTCTGCCACCGCATGGGGCAAGTTCGTCACGTACGCCGCCCAGGGCTGACCCTCACGTCGAGTGCCCCGCGCCGGAGTCGTCCGGCGCGGGGCACTGCCGTTCACGCCGGGGGAGGCGTCCACTTCCCATGGTCGATCGCCTCCTGAAGCCGCGCGGAGAAGTACGCGTGCGCCGCGCGCATCTCCGCCTCTCGGTCGGCCTTGTAGAAGGGCGCGGTGTAGCCCTCGGGGGGCTCGGGCCGCTCCTTCTTCTGATAGGCGAGGAAGTGCTCGTAGTGCTCCTTGGTCTGGCCGTGCCCGAAGGCGTACGAGTCCTGCGCCAACTGCCGCCCCTTGGCGTCGAACCACATGTTCGACTCACGGTCCGCGAGGATCGCGTACCGCGCCGCGTGGATGGCGATGAGCTCGTCGGCACTCATGCCGAGCCATACCGCCACCAAGGCGTCGATCTCCACGAGGGCGGCACGGCGCTCGTACTCGGTACGGAGCGGGGTGCCGCGCTCCCAGGTCGTCTGGATTCCGCCGGCGAGGGGCACTAGACCGGGCCACTCCACCGCCCAATCCTCGTAGCCCGGCCACCTCATGTCGTACAGCTCGGTCCAGAGCGGCGCGTACGCGTCGGTGAGGCAGTTGAGCCGGAGGGTACGAAGGAGGAGAGGGCCGGAGAGAGGATGGGCAGGATCAGCATGCGGCATCTTCTTGGCTTCAGCCAATTGCAAATCTGAACGCCCAGTAATACGAAGGAGATAATCAAGCGGAAGCGAGGACCAGAAACCAGACGCCAGCGCGGTCGAGCGGTTATCGCTCAACGCGAGCGAGCTCACTGTATTCACGTGGGCGGGACCAGGGGGAACCAGTGCCGCGAACAGACTTCGCTCCGTATTAAACGGAATCATTCGGCGCCAAACTAGACGATAGAAGTGCGTGTACGGCCGAAATAGCCATAGCTGTTGCCGCAACAGTTCCCGTTGCTCTGCCTCAGGCAGCCGCAGTTCGTCCGCCGTCAATACGTCGCTTCGATCTTCCCAATCCTGAAGGCTGGGCTCCCAGTCGACCGCGAGTCGATTTCGGTCCAGCCACCGATCTTGTTCGCCTTCGTACCGCATAAATGAGAATGCTTCAGGGCGAGTATAGTTTGTCCGCGGTACGGCGCTCGAAGGAAGATTTACCAAATCAAAGGCAACCCAGTCGTGATTACCTCGGCACGGCACCATGGGCTGCTTACTTACAGGAGTAGCAATTCCGAAGTGAGGGCCTTGAAGGATGAGTTCTGAAAGCGACGACGGATCGGAGGTGTTCCACGCATAATACCCCTTTCGCTTCCCTTCCGTCTCATGGAATCCCCGACTTACTTGCAGGTCGTGTTCTGAAATTCGCTCCGTAACAGCAGACAAAGCCTTGATCGCCGACTGCTCTGCTGTAGTGATCGGCTGTAGCAGCGCCGCTTGCGCCGCCGGGGTGCTTACATCGCCAGTCAAGCGCTGCCACTCCGCGAGCATGGACTCGTCAACCGTAACGACCCGCGCACGATGGGGGCGGAGATCCCAGCTACCACCGTGCTTCATTCCGGGAACCTCCCCTTCTCCATTGTGAACGAGAGAGGCGACTAGCGGGTCCACGCCGTACAAACGACTCAGGCTATCGAACCTGATTGAACTCTTCGGGGTTCCGTACACATGAATCCCAAACTCCGTATTCCTGCTGGCCTCAAACGCCCAGTTACCAACGTTCACGAACCCAGCATGCAGCCGAAGTCGACGGTACGCGGATTGTCGGATTCTCCCATCCCGCGACCCCCCCAGATGCGTATCTGGGTGGATGAGACCGGCCAGCCCCAATTTTCCGAGATTTCCCCATACACGGCACATGAATGCCCGATACAAATCTGGATGCGTTCCCGTGAGGACTGGATACGTAACCGCTGACCCGAGCCACTCTGCCATCCCAGAAGTGGATGCCAACTCCCGCAAAAAGTACGTCAAGTCCCCAGCTAGGGCCAGCGCTTCTTCCTTTCGCTCACGCCACAACGTTGCAGTTGGCTTCTCCTCCAACTTGAACCACGGATCTAGCTCCGCAAGAACCGCGTCCTCTTCCCATCTCGGACGCACCCACGGCGGATTCCCGACCTGAAGGTCGAACCCGCCCCCCGCCCCCCGGAACACATGCGCGAAGTGCAGCTCCCAGTGGAAGAAGCCGTGGCCGTCCTCCGCCTTTATGTCCTTCTCCGTCGTGCCCGCGATGTCCTCGACCGTGTTCAGCCACGGATAGCGGAACGGCAGCAGCCCTGCCGGGCGCATGCCGAGGAAGCCCTCCAGACGGTCCTCCACGTCCGCGAGCAGTTCCAGCGCCTCGTCGGGGCCCAGCTTCTCGATGCCCGAGAGCAGTGACTGCTCGGGCATGTCGGCCGTGCCGAGGACGGCTTCCAGGAAGTCCAGCCAGTCGCCGAGGCTCTGGAGAGGGACCGTCGTCCGCTCCGGCTCGCGGGCAGCCGGTGCGGCGCGCCGCTTGGTCGCGCTGGACGCCAGGCCCTCGCCCAGTTCCTCCTGCTCTCCGTCCGGGTGGTCGAACAGACCGGTCGCGCGCCACAGTTGTCCTTCGGGCGCAGGGGCCGCCGGCGCGGCGGGGGCCACCGCGCCCATCAGTCCTGGCACCGACGACTCGTCGACGAGCGCGCCGCCCCTCTCGTACTCCGGAGCCGTGCCGTCGAGCAGGCCGACCCGGTCCAACGGCCAGAACCACAGCGCGCACCACGCGTCCATGACCGTCTTCAGGCGCCAGTACGGCGTGCCATAGCGGGTCAGGTCGTCCAGGACCTTCTGCTTGTCGTCCAGCTCCGTCTCCGCCGACTGCTCCAGCCAGTCCGCGCCCCACACGTCCACACGGCGGGACACCGCCCGCTCGGAGAGTTCGAGGCGGGTCGCGACCAGTGACCACAGGAACTCGGCCCGGCGGGCCACCCCCTGGAGGCGGCCCAGTTCGGTCTTGTCGGCCGCCTTGCGCCAGCGGTCGTAGCGCTTCTGCCGGGCCTCGGCGGTCTCGTCGCCACGCTCCTGGAAGGGCTTCGGTCCCTTCGGGGCCTTCTGGACACCCTTGCGCCACTGTCCCAGCGCCTTGGCCTCGTCCTCGGCGAGCTTCTTCGCCTCGGACTCGCCGGCGACCGCGCCCCAGCCGATCGCGGGCAGCAGGAACTGGTGCACCGCGCCCTCGGGTAGCGGGCCGTCACGGAACGGCAGGTCGGTCGGGGGGAGGGTGTTCTTCTTGGCCAGCCATCCGCCGCCGGTGAGGACGTCGGCCTTGTAGACCTTGCGGCCCGCGCCGATGAGCGAGTTGCCGCGCCGCAGGTGGAGGCCGAACCAGGGGGCCCGCATGCCCGGGTGCATGGAGTTGAGCCAGAGGGAGACCTCGGCCAGTTCCACCGCCGTGGCGTTGAGGTCCACGCCGTAGGCGTTGTGCAGGGCGATGTACGCCTTGGTCTTCTGGAGCTCGATCTGCCGCAGCTCGGGATCCACCCGGCGGCCCAGCTCGCGTTCGCGGCGCCGCAGGTACTCGGCGGCCACCTGGTCGATGGCCTCGTTGAGGAAGGCGCCGGAGCCGAGGGCCGGTTCGCAGATCTTCCACTCCAGGAGTTCCTTGGCCGGGGTGGTAGCGCCGTCCTGGTCGAGGCGGTGGCGGAGGGCGAGCTCGACCGTCACCGCGGTGAGAGACTTCGGGGTGTAGTAGGAGGCGGAGGTCTGGCGGTCGCGGCCGGCCAGGCGGTAGACGAAGGAGCCCTCGGGGTGCGTAACCCGCTCCGGGCGGCCGGTCTCCTCGTTCGTCCGCTTGACGAAGACGGCGTCCTCGTAGTCCCCGGCACGGGATTCGGGGACCGTCCAGCTGCCGCCCGAGGGGTCACCGCCCTTGGCGACCTCGTACAGCTTCTCCTCGGCGAGGGAGCCGGTGTAGGACATCAGGCCCTCGTACACCGCGCCGAGCTGGTTGATGCCGAGCTGGGCGTACGAGATGAAGCCGCCGCGCTCCCGTCCTCTGCCCTTGGTGAGCATCAGGCGGCGCAGCACCTTGTGCAGGGTCTCGTTGCGGAGCCGGGTGTCCAGGAAGGGGCGGCGCTTCTCCCCCTCGCCGCCCCGGTAGGCCGGGTTCTCGATCTGCTCGTCCGAGATGAGGCGGACAGCCTCCTTGGTGAACAACTCGGAGCGCAGGGCCTCGAAGCGCAGGCCCGCGCTCGTGGAGCGGGCGGCGGCGCGGCGGGCGCGGTCGGCCTCGCGGACGCGGTCGGTGTACTCGGCCTGGGTGATCGCGCCGTCGGCGAGCATCCTCGCCGCCTCGCTCTCGGCTTCCGCCGCCTCCCGGGCCGCCGCCTCCGCCGCGAGGTCCTCGGGCTCGGTGCCGTAGCGGCGGTGGCCCTTCTCGACCTTCTCGAAGAGCAGCTCGAGCGACTCATAGAGGTGGAATCCGCGCCGGGAGCGCTCGCCGACCAGGTCGCGCAGGACGAGGTCGCCGAGGCGCTGGAGGCCGTAACCCTGCTCGTACTCGGGGTAGTCGGAGGGCAGGATGCCGAGGGTGGGGCTGGCCTCGGCATACAGGAGGAACAGGATGCGGTACAGGTAGCGCAGCGACTCGCGGCTGAGTTCCTTGGCAAGGCGGGCCGGATCGTCCAGGTCGGCCGGGACGACGCCGTTCTGCGGTTCGCGCAGGCGCTCCAGGACTTCGTTGGCGATCCACTCGACGCTCAGGCGCAGGCCCTCGCGGAGTTCGGTGGAGACGCCGACGGCGTGCTTGCCCGACCGGTCGAGGAAGGAGGCGAGCGGCGCGGTGCCACCCTCGGAGGGGACGCGCAGCGAGTCGGCGCCGAACAGCGCGGCCAGGGTGTCGAGTTCGCCGCCGTGGCGGTCGTCGCGGCGGTGCAGGGCCGCGTCGAGGTCGGCCGCCAGATAGCGGCCCTCGGGCCAGGTGAGGCGGTCGGCGAGGACGACGACGCCGCCGACAAGCAGGAGGACGTGGCGCGGGGGCGTCTCGCAGGTGAAGAGGAAGTCGGTGAGGGCCTTGGCGTCCAGGAGGTCGGGCGCCGAGGTCTCCGTCTCCACCGGGTGGAGGAGGCGGCCGGCGTCGTCCGGGTCGAGGGCGGCGTCGGGTTCGGTGGTCCAGCCGCAGGCGACCGCGTACAGGCCGGGCTCGGCGTGGAGGACCTGGACGGCGTACTCGCGGTCGGCGCGGTGGACGGTCACGGTCTGCTCGTGGGCGTCGGTGTAGCCGAGGGCCCGCAGGGTGTCGAGGTGGCTCTCGGTGTACCGCTTCCGCCACCCTTCGGGTTCGAGCGCGTCGGGCCCGGCGAGCGCCGCCGCGTCCTGGGCGAGTGCGGCGCGGCCCGCGAAGTAGGGGCTGTGCAGGGCGCGCAGGCCTTCACGGGGGGTGCGGACGCGCGGCGGTACGGAGTCGGGGCCGAGGCCCTGGCGGGCGGCTTCGGCGACGGCGTCGGCGTGGCGGCGGCGTTCGGTCTCCTCGAAGGCGGCCCAGCGGGTGAGGAGGCCGTCCTTCGCCTTGAGGTCCTTGGGGAGGACCTCGGCGAGGTAGTGCGGCGAGAGGTAGTCGCCGTGGTTGACCAGCGAGTCGTACGTCACGTCAGTTCTCCGCCTGGGCGTGGGACGGGTGGGCGGCGTCGGATGCAGGGGCCGTGGCCGGGGAGGCGCCGTCGGCTCCGGGGGCTCCCGGGCGGTCGAGGACGGCGAGGACCCGCAGCAGCGGGCGACCCGTGGTCCGGAGCTGGTCGAGGAGCCGGGCCAGTTCGTCGGCGGTCTCCTCGACGACACGCTCGCGGCGGCCGGTGACACCGGGTAGCAGGGAGTCGGCGCGCCACCGGGCGACGTGGTTGCGGTAGGTGGCGAGGGGCTCGCTGATCTGCTCCTCCCACTCTGCCCTGCCCGCGTCCAGGTGGTGGCGGGCGGCGGCCACGGCGGCCGGTACGAGGGCTTGGAGCCGATCCAGGTCTCGCGGGTCTCCGGTGCGGGCGAGCCTCGGGCCGACCTTCGCGTCGCGCAGCGCGTCGGCCATGGGGCGCACCTCTGGCGTACCGGTGCCGTCGGGCCGAATGCCGGTCACGGCCATCCAGCGGACCACGGTCGGGCGGCCGAGGGCGTTGGAGTGGATGCCCTGGACGAGGAAGACGGGGCCGTCGACGTGCGGCGTGGTGATGACCGGGGCCTCCTGCCGGCCGAACTCGACCAGGACCTTGTCCGTCAGCCACTCCACCACCGGATGGATGTCGGTGAGGTAGGAGACGTCCGGCCACATGGTGGTGCTGCTGTCCCTGGCCTCGGTGAGCTTGCGCTGCGCGAGGGCCCGGTCGAAGGTGACCAGCATCCGCTCGGCGACCTGCTGTTCCCTGAGGTAGGAGGGCGGCAGGGCCTTGAGACGGTGGAGCAGGTCGGGCGCCAGGGCCGGCGAGAGGGAGAAGTAGGCGCCGCCCTTGGCGTCGGTGCCCGAGGACAGTCCGACCAGATCCTCGGCGCGCTCCTCGTACACTTCGTCGAGGGCGGTGGCGACGAAGTCGGCCGTGTCGCCGTCGAAGAGGGAAATCAGCTCGGCGCGGGCGGGCAGCTCCTGCTCGGTGATCGCGTCCACTTGGCCGAAGAGGTCGGCGAGTGCCGTGTCGTCGGCAGGAGCGGACTCCAGGAACCTCTCGACCGTACCGCCCCTGACCAGCTCCTTGATGAGCCGGCGCTCTTCCTCCTCCACCCGGTAGAGACCGGAGACGGCTTCGGCCGTGCCGTCCAGCTTGTGCGCCTCCTCCTCTCGGAGGAGCAGCTTCTCGGCGACCGTGCGGTCGTCCTTGGCGCCGGGGGTGGACGAGGTGAGGATCAGCGCGTGGAACCGTGGCTCGTGCTTCTGCCCGTACCGGTCGATACGGCCGTTGCGCTGTTCGATGCGGATCAGCGACCACGGGATGTCGTAGTGGACGAGGTGGTGGCACTGCCGGTGCAGGTTGACGCCCTCGGAGGCCACGTCACCGGTGAACAGCAGTCGGACGGGGGTGTCGGCGAGGCCGAACGCCTCCAGGACCTTGCCCTGCTCCTCGTCGCTGAGGCCGCCGTGCATCACGGCCACGGCCTTCGACGTGCCGTCGGGTCCGACCGGGAAGCCCAGGCGGGCGGGAACGGTCTCGGCGAGCCAGGTCAGCGTGCGGACGCGTTCGGAGAAGACCACGGCCCGGACGGGGGAGCGGGGGCCGACGCCGATCTCCTTGAACTGGGCGACGAGTGCGTCGAGCTTGGCGGAGTCACCGGGCGCGGTGCCGTCGCCCATGCCGGCGACGATCTCCCGGAGCCGGGCGAGGGCAGTCTGCTCGACGGCGATGGCCGGGTCGGGCCGCAACCCCTTCTCCTCGGCCTTCCTGACCCGGTCGGTGAGGGAGGCGATGCGGTTGGCGACCGTCTCACCGAGGGCGACGTGCGAGGACAGGAACGTCTTGAGCAGGTTGTAGGCGAAGACCGGCTCGACGGCGACCGAGGCGGGGACCTCATCGGCCGTGCCGAACTCCGTACTCGTCGGCGGGGCGGGGATCCAGTGTTCGGCCAGTTCGGCGAAGACCCGTTCCTCCGCCTCGGTGGCAGCGCATTGGAGGGAGACGGTGGGACCGCGGTCGGGCCATTCGGCGCCCATCTCGTCCCGGACCTCGGGGCTGATCTTGGTGCGCCGGATGTAGAGGTGGCCCAGGTCTTCCGCCGGGTCGTAGTGGTCGCGGTCGGCGATGGCGGCCGGGTCGAGGAGGGAGATCAGGTCGGCGAAGGACCGCTTGTCGCCGTTGTGCGGGGTGGCGCTGGCGAGCAGAAGGGCGTCCGTGCGCGGTGCGAGGATCTCGGCGAGGGCGCGGCGCTGGCTGCCCGGGTTGATCAGGTTGTGGGACTCGTCGATGACGACCGCGTCCCAGCGGATCCGCTCCAGATGGTGCCGGTACTGGCCGATGTTCTTGAGGGTGTCCACGGAGATGATCACGCGCTTGTAGTGCGTGAACGGATTCCTTCCCGCCGGAAGCTCGCGCTGGACGCGCTGGATGCCGAGCGAGTCGAGTCGCACGAGGGGGATGGAGAAGCGGGTCCACAGCTCGTGCTGAAACTGCTCCAGGATGCTCTGCGGCGTCACGACCAGGATGCGCTCGCCACGGCCGCGGCGGATCAGCTCCGCGAGGGTCAGGCCGATCTCCAGGGTCTTGCCGAGACCGACGACGTCGGCAATGAGGACCCGCGGGCGGAGGTTGCGCATGGACAGGGCGAGCTCGGCGGGACGCTGCTGGTAGACGAGCGGGTCGAGGAGGAAGCGGTCGGCGAGGGCGAGGCCCCGCTCCGACTGGGGCAGCGGCGTCTTGCGCAGGACGGCTTCGAGGAACAGGCGGCTGCGCCGGAAGTAGGAGGAGGTGTCGGGAACGAGGACAGTCTTCTCCGGGTCCAGGAGTTCCACCGTGTCGATCCCGCTGAAGAAGACGGCCTCCTCGTCCCGTACGAACTCGGAGACACCGACCGCTTCGATCCTCTCCCCGTCGTGATCGGTCGTGGTGGTGTTGCGGACCAGCCACTCCTCGTCCCGTACGAGGATCTGCGCCCCCGGCGGAAACCGAGTTCCGTCCTGCGTCGCCCCCTGGTCGGTCACTCGCGGCCCCTTCGTCTTCCTGTGCGTCGTGCGCTCTCGCGACCACAAGTCTGTCACGGGGAGGAAGGGGCACGTACGGGACCGCACGAGCGGTCCGCGCCGGGTCGGAAACGGTCTTTCGGAGCGAATGCGGGCGGGCCGCACCGGGTCAGAAACGAGCCTCTCGGGCGTACACCGCGCGGATCCGCTCGGCGATCCTCAAGGGCGCGGTGGGCCGAACAGCGGCCACCCCGTCGCGTCGGCGCGGGCGCATGTCCGGCTCAGAGGGCGCAGTGCCCCGACGGGCGGAGACGTCGGCGGGCAGGTCCTCTTCGCCGGGCTCTCCGTCGGCGGTGTCGTATCCGGTGCCGGGGGCCACCGGAGGGCCGACCCGATCGTCGTCCTCGACCGCCGCTTGGTCGAGCACGGCGGGCGTGTAGGCGGGTGCGCCAGTTCCCGTCGTGGGTTCGGGTGCCGGAGCGGAAAGCTGGGGCACTCTGATCTCGGGGATCAGGTCGGTGAGGCGGCGCTTGGCCTGGAACGCGGTGAGGCCCTGGTCACGGATGACGCTCACCAGCCGTTCGGTGACTTCCGGCAGAGTCGGCCGGGAGCCCGGGTCAAGGGCCAGCATGTCCGTGATCAGCGGTATCAGCTCGTGCGGGGCGTCCGTCAGATCGGGAGGGGTCGCCGGATCCTCGATCTTCAGGGCGACGGCCTGCCACGTCGGCCCCTCGTACGGGTAGTGCCCGGTCGCGGCGAAGAGCAGCACCGCGCCCAGCGCGTAGACGTCGGCGGACCGATCCAACTGTTGCTCGCCCCGGGCCTGCTCCGGCGGCATGCAGAGCACGCTGCCAACGACGAAGCCGGTGGCCGTCAGGGTGGTGCGGCGTTCCGCGAGCACGGCGAGACCGAAGTCGATCAGCTTGGGGCCGTAGGAGGAGAGCAGGATGTTCTGCGGCTTGAGGTCGCGGTGGAGCAGACCCGCGTCGTGGACCGTACCGAGCCCTTCGGCGAGCAGCGCCCCGAGGCTGGCGGTCTCGGCGAGCGGCAGAGGCCCCTGCCCGGCGACCAGGGTGCGCAGATCGGGGCCGGGTACGTACTCCACCGCGAGCCACGGCCGGTCGGCATCCGCGTCGGCGCCGACGAAGGCCGCGACGAAGGGGCCGTAGACGGTACGTAGGCTCTCCACTTCGGACAGGAAGCGTGCCCGGGTGTCCTCGTCGAGCACGGAGGGTTTGATGACCTTCACCGCAGCCTGGTGACCGGCTGCGGACTCACCCAGGAAGACCTGGCCCATGCCGCCGGAGCCGATCCGGCACATGAGCGTGTAGCCCCCGATCTCCTTCGGATCGTCGTCCCTCAGCGGCTCCACGATGTCACGCCTCCCCCTCATGGCCCGCTTCCGCTTTCCGCGCGGTAGACCGTCTCGGACCACTAGGCAGTCTATGCAGGTCCCCTCCCGTCCCCCACCGTCTTCTCCGGTGGTGTCCGTGCTGCCCTTGGTTCGCCGCACGCAGGTTGGTGGAGTAAGCGGCGAAGCCGCCTGATGCACCGAGGCGGCTGCAGCAGTTGCTGCATACCCGGGAGCAGATCGATGGGCTGCTCGTAGGCGCGGTTGCCGGTCTCACAGGTGAGCGGATCGAACAAGCGGCGATAGCCGGCGAGGGTGTCAGCAGGGCGGGCGAACCCGTCATTGGACATGCGGTGCGCCGGCTCAGCCCGTAGGACGGCCTCGGCATCCAGGACGTGATCTCCCGCGTATACCGGCTCGGCATGAAATAAACCCTGGGCAGAAAACAACGCTCCGCAGCCACGCATGCCTCCGTGTCCCTCAGACGCATGCGCCCACTCAAGCCCTATGACGCCTGCCACGCCGCGCCTACAACACAGGGTAGTAAGCGTACAATTACACTTAAATATTCCATTCCACCTTCACGGGACATGCGTGGGACGACGTCACTAACGTAGTGTCAGTTAGGTCGCTGACCTGCGCAAACGCTATAAATGACGACGGCCTCCGGAGCCGTGTGCGCAGGTTCGCATCCTGCCGGGGGCACTTCGCAGGAAGTGCCAAAAGACCCCGTGATCAGCGGAAGCGCTGAGAGCGGGGTCTTGTTGTATGTGCGGGCGAGCGTACGACCGCTGGGTCGGGAGCCCCTTGGTGGGGCGCGGGTGCCGATCGGGGCGTGGCGCTTCGGGGTCGTCCCGGAAACGCGGCGGACCTCGACGTCGGTGGTCCGTCATGGTTCACGGCCAACGCCCCGACCTTCCGTTCGAGTGCGATGACGAGCATGTCGAAGCACGAGTCGTCGGCAGGGACGTACACGAGCGGTTCCGTCGAAACGCCTTCCCTCCCTGTTGTCCGGGCGGGCGTCCTCCGGCCGGTCTCCGCCGGGTGCTTGGAGCTGGCTCCTTCGCGGACAGGACCGGCCCTTTCGTCTCGTCGCCTCCGGGGCGCGCAGCCTCTCGGACGCCGAGGCGGCTTACTCGGAGGCCCGGTAGAGGCTCAGGTTGCCGTTGGCGAACAGGTGGACGTAGCCGCACGACCAACAGATCAGCCCGGTGGCCGACTCGTTCGCCCAGGCCAGGTTGAAGAACTCCATCCCGGTGCTGTTCAGCTTCACCTCGCGCTCCCGGAAGGTGTCGCCCTCGCAGATCAGGCAGCGGATCCTCTTCTCGCCCAGCTGCGCGTGCACGGGCTTGGCCATGGCTCCCCCTCGTCCTCGTTCCGGTCTCGGGGCGGCAGGCCTGTGCGCCGCCCCGTCGCCTCACTCCGGCACGACGACGGGCGCCGGCACATTGCCTGTGATCGGCAGTCCTGGCGAGTGTCCCGTGCCGGGTCGCGCAGGGTTTCACCTGCGGCGACGGTTTCCGGCACGGCCTCCGGCGTCCGGTCGCGCGCCTCCTTCGGAGCCCTCGTCCGGCCCTCGTTCCCGACGGTGGTCGTGAACGATCGGCCGGTGCTCCTACGATGCCTGGCAGCGGTCCGGTGGCCGGGACGCTCGGAGTCGGGTGAGGTGGGGTCTGTATGGGGCGGTCGCGTGATGCCTGGCTGCGGCGTTTTCCCGGGGCGGCGGCGGGCGGGAGCGGGGCGGAGTGGGAGTTGGTGTGCTTTCCCCACGCCGGTGGTTCCGCCTCCTACTGGCGGCCCCTCGCCGTGGCGCTCTCCCCCGCCGTCGACGTGTCGGCCGTGCAGTACCCGGGGCGCCTCGACCGGCTGCGCGAGGCGCCGGTGGAGGACCTCCACCGGCTCGCCGATCTGATCGCGGAGGCGCTGGGGCCGTCGGGCGGGCGTCCCCGGGCGCTGCTCGGGCACAGCATGGGGGCCTCGCTGGCGTACGAGGTCGCCGTGCGGCTCGCCCAGGTGCCCGGCGGCGGGCCGGACCTGCTCGTCGTGTCGGGGCGGCGCGCGCCCGCCGCCGCCCGGTGGCGGGACCGGTACGTTCCGCTCGGTGACGACGAACTCGTGGCGCGCGTGAAGCGGTTGGGAGGGACGGACGCCGCCGTGTTCGACGAGCCCGACCTGCTGGAGCTGGTCCTGCCCGCGCTGCGCGGGGACTACCGCGCCCTCGCCTCGTACGAGGACACCCCGGGCCGGCCGCTGACCTGCCCCGTCGTCGCCCTGGCCGGCGACCGGGACACCGAGGCGACCGTCGAGGAGGTCGGGGCCTGGGGCGAGCACACCTCGGGCGCCTTCCGGCCGCACGTCTTCGAGGGCGGTCACTTCTTCCTCAACGACCACGCCGACGAGGTGGCCGGGCTGGTCCGGGGCCTGCTGTCGGCCCGTACCGGCTGATACGAGGACGCGCCGGGCGCCCGTCGGGGCTTCCGGAACCGTTCGGTCGGGGCCGTGCGATCGACGGGTCCAAGGAGTTCATGCGATCGACGGGCTCAAGGGGTTCATGCGATCGACGGGTCCAAGGGGTTCAGCGGCCCGGCGCGCCGCCGTCTCGGTCCGTCAGTGGATGTCGGCCCCGTACACGCGCTCGACGGTCAGGGTGATGAGGACCCGGCGGTCGGAGACCATCACCGCCCGGTACTCGTCCCAGTCCGGGTGCTCGCCGGCGGCGGCCCGATAGTAGTCGACCAGGGCCTCGACCTCCGGTCCGTGCGGGTCGGTCCCCGGGCCGGTGAGCGTGACGGTGCCCTCGGCGGTGGCCCAGGACATGCCGTCCGGGCCGGTGACCTCGAGCGCGGCCCGGGGGTCCCGTCGCAGGTTCGCCGCCTTGGCGGTTCCGGCGGTGGTCGACACGCGGACGACGTCCGCCGCCCGGTCGTAGGAGGGCTGGACGGGGGAGAGCTGCGGACGCCCGTCCGCCTTGATGGTCGCGAGGACGCCGAGCCGGCTCTCGGCGAGCAGTGCCCTGGGGTCGAAGGATGCGGCAGTCATGGACCGATCATCGGCCGCCCGGTGGTGGGGAAGTCAAGTCAACTCACCCCCGAACGGCGGTACTCGGCCGGACCGCTGCGCCTCTTCGGCACCCGGCGGCCGATCCGCCCGCACCCCGCTCCCCCTGCGCCCGTCCCCGGCCGTCGGCCCCTGCCAAGAGCCCGTTCTCCTCATGGACGACATCACGCCACGTATGGAGCGGTACGGGGAGTTCCCGGCCCCGCTCTTCGCGCCGGAGCGTGCGGGGCGTGTCATGGGGCGCGGACACCGACCGGTCGCGCGGGTGACGAGTGGTCCGGTCGGGGCGGTGGGGAGGAGGCGGCGCGCGGGCGGGCGGGAGCGGGTCTGCAAGAGCGGGCACGCAGGGCAACTGCCTTGCTCCGCAGCGTACATGGCGCAAAGAGAACGGAAGGCGGACCTCCCGCGGGGTGGGTATCGGCGGTACGGCCTTGTTGTCCGTCCTGTGGTGCACACTTGCTGCCTGGTACAGCGCTCACGGGGAAGGCGGCCTGGCACATGCTGACGGGGATCGAGGAGGTCGACTGGGCCTCGCTGGGGCATGCGTACGGCCCCGCGGACGACGTGCCGGAGCTGCTCCGCGGACTCGCCTCCGCCGACCCCGCCGAGCGGGAGACCGCCCTCGACGGCATGTACGGGGCGGTGCACCACCAGGGCGACGTCTACGACTCGACGCTCGCCTGCATCCCCTTCCTCCTCGAACTCGTCGCCGACCCCGGCGTCCAGGACCGCGGCTGCATCGTCGAACTCCTCACCAGCATCGGGGGGATCGAGCTGGACGACGAGGAGGAGATGGGGGAACACCCGGGTGACGACGGGGAGTTCATCCCCGCCGCCAACTACGCCATGGCCGCCGCCGCCATCGCCGCCGGGGCCGACGTCTTCCTCGGCCTCGTCTCGGATCCCGACCCCGAGGTGCGGCTCGCCACGCCGTACGCGCTCGCCTCGCTGCACCCCGAGCCCGCCCGGGTGCTGACCCTGCTGCGGGAGCGGCTCACCGTCGAGCGGGACACCGAGGTGCGGCTCGCGCTGGTGGCCGCCGTCGGGCAGCTCGCCCTGCGGCACGCGTCCCTGCGCGCCGAGACCGTCGACTGGCTCGGCTGGCTCGCCCGGGCCGCCCAGGACCCGGGGCTCCGGCTCGCGGCCCTCGCCCAGCGGGCGCGCTGCGCGCCGTGCGAGATCCCCGAGGACGTCGTGCCGTGGGTGACGGAGCTGCTGGAGGAGATCAGGACCGCGTCCGTCCCCGGCGCCGGGTCCGACACGCCCCGGGGCGCCGCCCCGACGCTCATCGGGCAGGTGCGGGAGCTCCTGGAGGAGCACGCGGCCGGGCGGCCGGCCCCCTGGACCGAGGAGTTGCTGCGGACGCTGCACGCCGCGCTCGACGACCGCGTCGACGACCGGATCGCGCTGGTCCTCGCCCAGCTCCGCAGCCCCGACTGGGGGCAGCGCTCGGACGCGATCTGGCTGTGCGGAGGGCTGATACGGGTCTGGCGCGGGCGGTACGAGGAGGTCGTCCGGCTCGTCGGCGACCAGCTCCACGACCCCGAGCCCCGGCTCCGGGAGGCGGCCGCCTCCTTCCTGGAGCGGCTCTTCGAGCTGGGCGCGCCCGCCGCCGACGCGCTCGCGGCGCGCCTGGCCTCGGCGCCCCCGGGCCCGGCCGGCGGGTACGGCGCCGTCGGACGGTCCGGGCGGGACGGGGCGCTGATCGCCCTCGCCCGTGCCGGGGACGTCCGCGCGGTGCCGCTGATCGCCCGCGCCCTGGAGGAGGGCGAGGTGCGGCGGGAGCTGCTGTACGCCACGGACGGCCTCGGGCCCTCCGCGGCGATGCTCGCCCCCGCGCTCCGGCGCGAACTCGCGCGGGTCGAGCTGGACGAGCGGCTGTACGACCGGGCGGCCCCGCTGCTCCACGCCCTGGCCGCCGTGCGGGGTGCCCAGGCCCTCCCCGAGGTGCTGCGGGTGCTGCGCGGCGCGCCCGCGAACCGGCGCGACCGGGTGCGGGAGGCCGCCCTGCGCGCCCTCGCGGCCTTCGGGCCCGCCGCCCGGGAGGCCGTACCGGAGCTGCGGGGACTCCTGGCCGACGAGTCGGCCGCCGTCTCCACGGCGGCGGCGCGCGCCCTGTGGGCGGCCGAGGAGGGCGTGGCGGAGGTGCTGCCGGTCCTGGAGCGGTGGCTGCGGCCGGAGCTGCCGGGTGCGGACCGGTGCGCCGCCGCGCGGGTGCTCGGCGAGATCGGTCCGGCGGCGGTCGCGGCGGCCCCCGCCCTGCGGCCCGCCCTCGCCTCGCGGGACCCCTGGGTGCGGGTCCGCGCCGCCGGGGCCCTGTGGCGGGTGACCGGGGAGACGGAGGAGGCCCTTCCGGTGCTGCTCGCCGCCTGGGAGGAGAACCGGCACGCGCGCGTGGACATCGCGGAGTGCCTGGCGGAGATGGGCCCCGCCGCCTCGGCGGCCCAGCTGGCCGTGCTCACCGAGCTGACCCGCAGACGCCGACACAACGCCCGCGAGGGCGCCTCGGGCACGCACGACATCCATCTCGACGAGAAGCTCCTCACCCTGTGCCGGGCCGCGCTCGCGCGGATGGAGCGGGGGGCGTACTGAGGGGGACGTACTGAGCGGGACGCGCTGCCGGGCGGAGACCGCAGCCCCAGGTCGAAGGCAAAAAGGACTTCTGCCCGCATAAGGTCTACGGGGAGCGGGACAGCCCGTAGACCGACCGGGGAGCAGGTGGCCACATGGGAGCGCGCGGAGTGCACGTCGCCCTCGGCGTCCTGTGCGCGCTGTGCGTCTCCGTGCTCGCCGGGTGCGGAAGCGCCGGTACGGGCGGGCTGGAGAGCGCCGGGCCCACGAGTCCCGCCGTGGGGCCCGTACGGCTCTGGCCCGATCTGCCGCCCGCCACGAACCCGCCGATCGACTACGGCGAGTCCGACATCCAGCGCGTTCCCGGGATCCGGGTCGCCGACGGCGACGTCCGTTCCGTCGACGCGGTGGAGGTCGTCCGGGCCGAGGTGCGCGCCCGTCCCGACGCGCGCAGCGGCGCGGACGGGCTGTACGAGGAGACCGCCCGGGCGATCGGGGCGTGCGTGAGCGAGCCGGCCTCCTGCCCGGTCATGCGGCCGTACTACCGCGACCTCACCGGTGACGGCCGGGACGAGCTGATCGTCGGGATCCGGATGCCCGAGCAGCAGGTCGCCGTGCGGGTCTACCGCGCCGAGAAGGGCGGGCTCACCCGGATCATGTCCACCGTCGACCAGGTCATCAGCGTGGAGCTGGCCGGCCGCGACCTGATCATGCGGGTCGGGTCGGCCGGCATCCCCGGGTACGAGTACCGCACCGCCTGGTCCTGGGACGAGCGGCAGGGCAGCATGCTGCCCACCCGGGACGAGATCGTCCGGACGGGCCCTTCCGGCGGCAGGTCCCCGGCCGGGCGGGCTTCCGGGCCGGGTTCCGGGTCCGGGGTAGGGGTCAGTTCCGGATCCGAGGCGGAGGCCAGGGCCGGATCCGAGGCCGGTTCCGGGACCGGTTCCTCCGGAACGGCCCCCGCCCCCGTACCCCCTCCGGAGGAGAGTCCGTGAAGGCGCTCCGGCGGCCCGCCTGGACCGCGACCCTCACCTGGAAGGCCGCCGTGTTCATCGCGGTGATGTGCTGCGCCCTCGCCGCGCTGCTCGGCGCGCTCGTGCACGTGTCCGTGACCCGGCAGACCGTGGACGACGCCCGGGAGAAGGCGCTGGTCCGGCTCGGCGAGGTCACCGACCTCTACGAGGCGGGCGAGCCGCTCCCCCGGTTCGCGGGCGTCGACCCGCCGGACCTCCCCGCGCCCCTGCGGGTGCTCGCCCTGCGCGGCGAGCGCGGCACGGTGGTGGCCGACCGCGGGGGCCGGCCCGCGATGTGGGCGGCGGGCCCCGCCGACGGCCGGGCCCTCGCCGTGCGCCTCGACTACACCCAGAGCGCCGGGACGATCGACGCGCTCGGGCGTTCGCTGCTCGGCTCCTCCGCCCTGGCGATCGGCGCGACCCTGCTCGTCGGCGTCTTCGCCGTCACCCGGGTCACGCGCCGGCTGCACCTCACCGCCCAGGTGGCCCGCCGGATCAGCGCCGGCGACCTCGACGCGCGCGTGGACGACCCGAGGACGAAGGACCCCTCCCGGCCCCAGGACGAGGTGGCGACCGTCTCCGGTGCGCTCGACACCATGGCCTCCTCCCTCCAGCGGAAGCTGCAGAGCGAGCAGCGGTTCACCGCCGACGTGGCGCACGAGCTGCGCACCCCGCTGACCGGTCTCACCGCCGCGGCCGAACTGCTGCCGGAGGGGCGCCCCTCGGAGCTCGTACGGGACCGGGTGCGGGCGATGCGCGGGCTCACCGAGGACCTCCTGGAGATCTCGCGGCTCGACGCCCGCAACGAGACCGTGGACCTGGCGGTGCACGAACTCGGCCCGCTGGCCGAACGGGTGGTCCGCGCCTCGGGCACGGAGACGGAGGTGCGGGTCGTCCGGGACGCCGACGTGGAGACGGACCGGCGGCGCCTGGAGCGGGTTCTCGGGAACCTGGTGTCCAACGCCCACCGGCACGGCGCGCGCCCGGTGGTGGTCACGGTGGACGGGCCCGTGGTCTCCGTGCGGGACCACGGGCCGGGGTATCCCGCGTACCTGCTGGAGTCCGGGCCGCAGCGCTTCCGCACCGAGAGCGGGGGCAAGGGGCACGGCCTGGGGCTGACCATCGCGGTGGGGCAGGCCGAGGTGATCGGCGCCGAACTGGTCTTCGCCGAGGCGCCCGGCGGGGGCGCCGAGGCCCGGCTGCGGCTCCCCGAGTACGTACGCCTGGACGACCCCCCGCCGGGGGAGAACGCCTGAGGAGCGCGCCCGAGGACACGCCCGAGGACTCCCGAGGGCAGCGGGGAAGGCCCGAGAGGCGTCACGGGGACGCCCGGGGGCACCCCGAGCGCGTCCAGGGCGTCCGGGGACGCCCGGAGGTACCCGGGGGACGCCCGGAGGTACCCGAGGATGCCCGGAGGCACCCGGGGACGTCCAGAGAGGTACCGGGGACGCCCGGAGACGCCCGGGGGCACCCGAGGACGCCCGGAGGGCCGTGGCAGGAGCGCGGCGGCACACCGGCACACAAAAGGGACATAGCGCATGCCGCTTGCTACGTTGCGGCCATGACCGCACCGCGAACGGACGCGCCCCCGCCCGGGGTCCCCGTCCCGAAGCGCCGCGGCGTGGAACTCTCCCTCCTCGTCTGCGCCGTCCTCATCTCCGTCTACGGCTACGCCGCGGTCGGTCTCGCCCGCGGCGGCGCCGTGCCGCCGGACGCCGCCCGCTACGGGGCCGGACTCGGCCTGCTCGCGCTCGTCGCCCACCTCGCGGTCCGCTTCGGCGCCCCGTACGCCGATCCGCTGCTGCTGCCGATCGCGGTCCTGCTCAACGGCCTCGGCCTGACCCTGATCCACCGGCTCGACCTGGAGACGCCGTACGACCGGGCGGCGACGACCCAGCTGGTCTGGTCGGCCCTCGGGGTGACGCTCTTCATCCTGGTGGTGCTGCTGCTGCGCGACCACCGCACCCTCCAGGGGTACGCGTACGTCTCCGTCGCCGCCGCCCTCGCCCTGATGCTCCTGCCGGTCTTCTTCCCCGCCGTGAACGGCGCCAGGATCTGGATCCGGATCGGCGGGCTCTCCTTCCAGCCGGGCGAGTTCGCCAAGATCCTGCTCGCGGTCTTCTTCGCCGCGTACCTCTCCGCCAACCTCAACGCGCTCGCGTACACCGGCCGCCGGATCTGGAAGTTCCAGTTCCCCTCGGGGCGGGTGCTCGGGCCCGTCGTGGCGATCTGGCTGCTGAGCGTCGGCGTCCTCGTCCTGGAGCGGGACCTCGGCACCTCGCTGCTCTTCTTCGGCCTCTTCGTGATCATGCTGTACGTGGCGACCGGCCGGACCGGCTGGATCGCGGTCGGCCTGGTGCTCGCCTCCGCCGGCGCCTTCCTGGTCGGCTCGCTCGAACCGCACGTCCACAGCCGGGTGCAGGACTGGCTCGACCCCTTCGCCTCGATCCGGGCGGGCGAGGGGCCGGGGCAGCTCGCCCAGTCCCTGTTCGCCTTCGCGGCCGGCGGGATGCTCGGCACGGGGCTCGGCCTCGGCCACTCCGTGCTCATCGGCTTCGCCGCCAAGTCCGACTTCATCCTGGCGACGGCCGGCGAGGAGCTGGGGCTCGTCGGCCTGACCGCGCTCTTCCTGCTGTACGCGCTGTTCGTCGGCCGCGGCTACCGCGCCGGGCTCCTGCTGCGCGACCCCTTCGGGCGGCTCCTCGCGATCGGGCTCGCCTCGATCGTGGCGCTCCAGGTCTTCGTGATCGCGGGCGGGGTGATGGGGCTCATCCCGCTGACCGGCATGGCGATGCCGTTCCTGGCGCAGGGAGGTTCGTCGGTGGTGACCAACTGGGTGATCGTCGCCCTCCTCGTCCGGGTCAGCGACTCGGCACGCGCGCCGCGACCGGAGTCGGCCGACACCGGCGAACTCGCACGGGTCAAGGAGGGCGCCGCGTGACCGGGCGGGTACCGGCACGCGCACTCCGACCCGTCCCCGGAGCCCCCCGGTGATCCGGTACATCCGGCGCGCCGCCGCGCTCTGCCTCCTCCTCCTGGCCGCGCTGCTCGTGAACGCGGGCCGCGTCATGGTCGTCGAGGCCGGGTCGCTCGACGACAACCCGGCCAACCGGCGGATCGCGATCAGCCGGTACGAGCAGCCGCGCGGCGCGATCGTCGTCGACGGGAAGCCGGTGACGGGCTCCCGCGACAGCGGGCAGCAGCTCCGCTGGGAACGGACCTACCGCCAGGGGCCGTTGTACGCGCCGCTGACCGGCCACGCCTCCCAGACGTACGGCACGACGCTCGTCGAGAACGCCGAGGACGCCGTTCTGGCGGGCACGGAGCCGATGCTGGCCCCGCTGCCGCTCCTGAACGGCCTCACCCGGGGCCGGGAACCCGGCGGCGACGTGGTCACCACGATCCGGGCGCCGATGCAGGAGACGGCCTTCCGGGGGCTCGACGGGAAGCGGGGCGCGGTGGTGGCGGTCGAACCGGCCACCGGCCGGATCCTGGCGCTCGTCAGTTCGCCCTCGTACGATCCGGGGGTGCTCTCCGGGACGGGCCCGGGAGTCGAGGAGGCCTGGAAGCGGCTGGACTCCGCGCCGGACCGGCCGATGCTGAACCGGGCGCTGCGGCAGACGTACCCGCCCGGCTCCACGTTCAAGATCGTGACGGCCGCGGCGGCCCTGGACGCGGGCACGGTGCGGGACGTGGACGCGCCGACGGACACCCCGGACCCGTTCGTGCTGCCGGGCACCCGGCAGGTGCTGCCGAACGAGGCGAAGGGCTGCGGCGACGCCTCCCTCGCGTACGCCCTCCAGTGGTCGTGCAACACGGTGATGGCCGGGCTCGGGGTGGAGGTGGGTCTGACGGGGATGGTCGACGCGGTGGAGCGGTTCGGCTTCAACGACACGGCGCTCCGGGTGCCGTCGTGGGTGGCGAAGTCCAACTTCGACCGGGAGATGAGCCCGGACCAGCTCGCGCTGTCGTCGATCGGGCAGTTCGACACGACGGCGACCCCGCTGCAGATGGCGATGGTGGCGGCGGCGGTCGCCAACAACGGCGAGATCGCCCGTCCGCACCTCGTCGACCGCACGACGACCTCCGGCGGCGCGACCGTGGAGCGGACCGCGCGCCGCGCCTACCGGCAGGCGATGAACCCCTCGACGGCGCTCCGGCTCCAGGAGCTGATGGTGCGGGCCGTGGAGGACGGGACGGGGGCGAACGCGGCGATCCCGGGGGCCCGGGTCGGCGGCAAGACCGGCACCGCCCAGCACGGCTTCGGCAACACCGGCACCCCCTACGCCTGGTTCATCGCCTGGGCGCAGGGCGAGGACTCGGCCCGGCCGGCGGTGGCGGTGGCGGTGGTCGTCGAGGACGCGGAGGCCTCCCGTACGGACATCAGCGGGGGCGGCAGCGCGGCACCGGTCGCGAAGGCGGTGATGGAGGAGGCGCTGCGGCTCGAAGCGGAGGGGAGGAGGTAGGACGCGGGCCTCCGCGCGGGGGCTTCCGTCCCACGGTCACTCCGCCGCGCGGCCACCACGTCGCGCGGTCACCCCACCCCACGGTCACCCCGTCCACCCCACCCCACGGTCATCCCGTCGCGCGGTCACCTCACCCCACGGTCACTCCGCGCCCGCCTCGCCGCTCCCCGCCTCGCGGCCTCCCGCCTCGATCGCCGCCGTCACCTCCGCCGCCCGGTCCCGCTCCTCCGCCGCGAAGCGCTCCGCGTCGAGGCGTTCCGCGGCCTCCTCGTCCTGGGCCATCAGCAGGTCCAGGTTGGAGTCGCCGAGGTCGAAGACGCCCATGTCCAGGTAGGCCTTCTGGAGGCGCGGGCCCCACAGGCCGATGTCCTTGACGCAGGGGACGATCCGGCTGAAGAGCAGCTTGCGGAAGAGCCGGAGGAACTCGCTGCGCTCGGTCAGCTCCTCGGCCTCCTTGCGCGCGACGCCGAAGTTCACCAGGACGTCGGTGGCGCGCAGCCGGTCGCGCATCAGGTGGCAGCCCTCGATGACGAACTCCTCGCGCTCGCGGAGCTCGGCGTCCGAGAGCTGCCGGTAGTGGTCGCGCAGGGCCATCCGGCCGAAGGCCACGTGCCGGGCCTCGTCCTGCATCACGTACGCGAGGATCTGCTTCGGCAGCGGCTTGTCGGTGGTGTCGCGGATCATGCCGAAGGCGGCGAGGGCGAGGCCCTCGATGAGGACCTGCATGCCGAGGTAGGGCATGTCCCAGCGGGAGTCGCGCAGGGTGTCGTCGAGGAGGCCCTTGAGGTTGTCGTCGATCGGGTAGAGCATCCCGACCTTCTCGTGGAGGAACCGGCCGTAGATCTCGGCGTGCCGGGCCTCGTCCATGGTCTGGGTGGCCGAGTAGAACTTGGCGTCGAGGTCGGGGACGGACTCGACGATCCGGGCGGCGCAGATCATGGCGCCCTGCTCGCCGTGGAGGAACTGGCTGAACTGCCAGGAGGAGTAGTGGCGGCGCAGCTCGCCCCGGTCCTTCTCGGTCAGCTTGGCCCAGTGGCGGGTGCCGTGGAGGTCCAGGGCCTCGTCCGGGGTGCCGAGCGGGTCGTACGGGTCGACCTCCAGGTCCCAGTCGATGCGGGTGGCGCCGTCCCACTGCTTGTCCTTGCCCTTCCGGTACAGGGCGAGGAGCCGGTCGCGGCCGTCGTCGTAGTCCCAGGAGAAGCGGGCGGCGCCGGCGGCCGGCACGTCCCAGACGGCTCCGTCGGGGGCGTTCGCGTAGAGGTCGTGCGTCGACATGGACGACTCCTTCTGCCGACCGGCTTCGGTCCGACCCCAGCAGGCTCACACGCTGTTGACGGTCCGTCAACAACTCGTACGAGAAGGCGCGCGAAGGATTGACGACTCTGCTGACGAGCAGTCCAATAACGGGTGACCCACGGCAACGCGACGGCGAGCAGCGCGAGGTGTCCCCGCCATGACCCCCTTCACCGAGCCCGACTTCACCCGCTTCCGGGACGCGCTGGGACCGCTGCGCGACCGCGAGCAGGTCGCCGAACGCCTCCTGGAGTCCTCGCGCAGGCACTCCTACGACCCCGACACCGAGCTGGACTGGGACGCGCCCTTCGAGGAGGGCCTGTGGTTCTGGCCGCCCGAGCTGGTCTCCCTCTACGGCACCCCGCTGTGGCGCCGGATGTCCGAGGAGCAGCGGCTCGACCTCTCGCGCCACGAGGCGGCCTCGCTGGCCTCGCTCGGGATCTGGTTCGAGATCATCCTCATGCAGCTGCTCGTCCGGCACGTCTACGACAAGCCGCTGACCAGCCAGCACGTGCGGTACGCGCTGACCGAGATCGCCGACGAGTGCCGGCACTCGATGATGTTCGCCCGGCTGATCCGGCGCGGCGGGACCCCCGAGTACCCGGTGCCGAGGGTCTACCACAACCTCGCGAGGGTCCTGAAGAGCGTCTCCACCACCCCGGGCTCCTTCGCCGCCACGCTGCTCGGCGAGGAGATCCTGGACTGGATGCAGCGCCTGACGTTCCCGGACGAGCGGGTGCAGCCCCTCGTGCGCGGGGTGACGCGGATCCACGTGGTGGAGGAGGCCCGCCACGTGCGGTACGCCCGCGAGGAGCTGCGCCGCCAGATGGTGACCGCTCCGCGCTGGGAGCGGGAGTTCACCCGGCTGAGCTGCGGCGAGGCGGCCCGGGTCTTCTCGGTCTGCTTCGTCAACCCGGGGGTGTACGAGGCGGTGGGCCTGGACCGGCGCGAGGCCGTCGCCCAGGTGCGGGCGAGCGGGCACCGGCGGGAGGTCATGCAGGCGGGCGCCAAGCGGCTGACGGACTTCCTCGACGACGTGGGGCTGCTGCGGGGGCCGGGACGGCGGCTGTGGAGGTCGTCGGGACTGCTGGCGTGAGGGGGTCCTGCGGGGCCTGCGGGTCTTGTGGGTTCTGCCGGTCCTGCCGGTCCTGCCGGTCATGCGGGTCCTACGGGTCCTGCCGGTCATGCGAGCCCCACCGGTCATGCCGGCCCCGGGAACCGGACCGCGCGCCCCGCCGGGAAGGCGCGCGGTTACGCTGCGGAGCATGACGAGTCCCGCCACGCCCGCGTACCGCAGGCTCAGCGTCGAGGAGCGGCGCGGCCAGCTCCTCGAAGCGGCCCTGGGGCTCTTCGCCCACCGGACGCCCGAGGACGTCTCGCTCGACGACGTCGCCGAGGCGGCCGGCGTCTCGCGGCCCCTCGTCTACCGGTACTTCCCCGGCGGCAAGCAGCAGCTGTACGAGGCCGCCCTGCGCTCCTCCGCCGACGCCCTGAACCACTGCTTCGCCGAGCCGCTCGCCGGACCGCCCACGGAGCGGCTCGGCCGGGTGCTCGACCGCTACCTGGCCTTCGTCGACGAGTACGACGCCGGGTTCAGCGCGCTGCTGCGCGGCGGCAGCGTCGTCGAGACCCCGCAGACCACCGCGATCGTGGACGAGGTGCGGCGGGCCGGCGCCGAGCAGATCCTCCTCCACCTCGGGGTGGAGCGGCCGGGCCTCCGGCTGGGGATGCTGGTCCGGACGTGGATCGCCGCCGTGGAGGCCGCCTCGCTCATCTGGCTGGGCGAGGAGAAGCAGCCCCCGGCAGCGGAGCTGCGCGACTGGATGGTGGACCACCTGGTCGCCCTGCTGACCGCGACGGCGGCGGGCGACGAGGAGACGATGGCGGTCGTCCGGCGGCTGCTCGCCCAGGAGACGGCCGAGGGGCCGGTGGCGGCCCTGGCCCGCCGGGTGATCCCGGTGGTGAGCGAGGCGGCCCACCTGCTGTGAGCCGTGGGCGGGGACGGTGGGCCCCGTACGCGGGGGCCCGTCGCGGGACGGTGAACCCGTCACGGGCGCGGCGGGAGAGACTGGAGGGGTGAGAAGCGAGAACACCCCCTTCCGCGGCGGCCCCCTGGACGGCCGGGTCCTGCCGATCCTGCTCGGCCCGACCGGCCACCCGCCGAAGTGGTACGAGGTCCCGGTCCCGGCGCACGACGGGAACCCGCCGACGGTGTACGCCTACCGGCGCGAGCCCGCCGGCTACACGAAGCGGCTCGGGCTCCAGCGCGGCTGGGTGTACGAGTACGCCCCCGGGGGACGGGAGCGGCGCGAGCTGAAGTGGCCGTGGTCGAAGCCGGGCGGGGGCTCCGGGGGTTCCGGCGGCTCCGGTCCGACCGGATGAGACCCGCTGGATGAGGCCGTCCGGATGAGACCGTCCGGATGAGACTGGCCGGATGGGTCCGACCGGATGGGGCCGACCGGGTGAGGGCGCCGGACGCGCCCCCGTTCGTACGGTAATCGGATGAAGTGAACCGTCATCATCCCCGTGGAGGTGGTGACGTGTCACGAAGGCTGCTGCGCACGGTCTGCACGGGAGCGCTCGCCGCGCTGACGGCGCTCACGGGGGCGGTCCCGGCGGGCGCCGACCCGGCGGACCCGCCCACGGAGCCTCCGGCCCAGGCCCCGGTCGCCCGGCCGGACCCGGAGCTGGAACCGGTGGGTCCGGTGGACCCGAAGGTCCCCGAGGCTCCCGTACCGGCCGCTCCCACCGCTCCGGAAGACACGGAAGACCCGGAAGACCCGGAACCCGAAGACGACGCCGCCGCCCTCGCGCCCCCCGGCGGGACCTCCGTCACCGGCCTGCTCACGCGCCTGCGCACGCTCTACCGGCAGGCCGAGGAGGCCACCGAGCGCTACAACGCCGCCAAGGAGGCGCTGAAGCTCCAGACCGCCGACACGCAGAGGCTCGCGGCCCGGCTCACCGGCGCGCGGGCGGCCCTCGACCGGGAGCGCGCCGAGGCCGGACGGATCGCCCGGGAGCAGTACCAGGGGAGGTCGGAGCTCTCCTCGTACCTGGACGTGCTCTTCGCCCCGGACGCGCGGGCGGCCATGGACCGGGAGCGGCTGGCGGCCCGGGCGGGGCGGGACCGGGCCGGTGCCGTCGCCCGGCTCGAAGGGGCGGCCCGGCGGGCGGACGCGCTCACGAGCACCTCCCGCAAGGCCCTGGACCGGCAGCGGCGGCTCGCCGCCGAACAGCGCACCCGGCGCGACGAGGTCCGAAAGAAGCTGCGGGAGGTGGAGAAGCTGCTCGCCGGCCTCTCCCCGACCCAGCTCACCCGGCTCACGGAACTGGAGCGGGCGCAGACCGCGGGCGCCCAGCGCGAACTGCTGGGCTCCGGGGTCCTGGACGGCCCGCGCACCCCGTCCCGGGCGGGCGGGGAGGCCCTGAGGTTCGCGGTGGGGCAGATCGGCAAGCCGTACGAATGGGGGGCGGAGGGCCCGGACGCGTACGACTGCTCGGGGCTGACGCAGCGGGCGTGGGCGGCGGCGGGCCGGAGGATCCCCCGGACCAGCCAGGAGCAATGGGCGACGCTCCCCCGGGTCCCCCTCGCGAAGTTGCGCCCCGGGGACCTGGTGGTCTACTTCCCGGGCGCGACGCACGTGGCGGTCTACCTGGGCGAGGGGCTGGTGGTCCAGGCCCCGCGCCCCGGCGCGAAGGTGAAGGTCTCCCCGGTCGCGGCGAACCCGCTGCTCGGAGCGGTGCGCCCGGACCCGGACGGAACGGCCCTGGCCTCGTACACCCCGCCGGACCTGCCGGAGGGCGCGAGGGCGGGCGGGGACGGGGGCTTCGACCACACCTGAACGCTGGTCGGAGGCTCAGTCCAGGATCGTGACGACCCCGACCACCCAGATCGCCAGGTGCAGCAGGACCCCCACCGCGCACCCGCCGCCCATCAGCACGCCCTTGAACGTCCAGCCACCGGTTTCCAGCGGGGGGTTTCCGTACGCCCGCTCCTCGTACGAGGCGGGATCGTCCCAGTCGACCGGCCGCCCCAGCTCCCCGGCGCGGGCGGCCCGCACCGCCGCCAACCGCCCCCGGGCGAACGCGGTGGCGGCGAGCGCCTCGGGCCCGCGCCAGGCGAGGGCCTTCATCCGCCGCGCGGGAGACCCGTACCGCTCCTCGAACGCGACCGTCTCGTCCTCCCGCCGGTCCTCTTCGAGGTACATCCAGCGCCCGGCCTCCGCCGCGTCCCCGTACAGCCGGTACACCTCGGCGAGCCGGCGGCGCAGGGTCAGGTCGCACGGAAAGGACGAGACGAGCCCACGCAGCCGCTGACGCGCCATCGGCACCCGCCCGGCGGCCAGGTCCGCGTCCACGCGGGCGAGGGTGTTCGAAAGAGACATGCCCGCATGATCGAACGGAACGGGCCAGTAGCATAAACAAAACTCACGCTACCGACCAAAACAGAGGTTTAGTTATCTCAGGGCGCCGTCACAATAAAAACATCTGGGCGGCCGGGC
>NZ_JBSHHY010000030.1:0-21847 GCF_053618675.1 Streptomyces sp. NPDC055632
GTGGCGGCCGGGGGTGCGCTAAACCCCCCCCGGGGGGGGGGGGGCGCCCGCCCCCCCCCCCGCGGCCCCCCCCCCACCCCCGCTTCTCAGCGGTCCACCGGGCGCGTCGTCACTCGCCCAGGGCCTTCTTCAGCTCCGCCTTGTCCATCGAGGAGCGGCCGTGGACGTTGCGGCGCTTGGCCTCGGCGTAGAGCTGGTCGTACGTCGGTCCCTGCGCGCCGCTGTGCGAACGCTTGCCGCCGCGGCGGGACGAGGACATGTCCTGCGTCGAGCTCTTGCTCGCCGTCCTGGACTCGCCGCTGCGGGCCCGCTCCTTGTTGACCGTGCGCGCGGCGATCTCCTCGGCGCGCTTCTCGCTCTCCCCGCGGTCCAGGGCGCTGTCCTTGATGTGCTCGTACTGTCGCTCCCGCTTGGGGCTCGATCCGCGCGGCATCGTTCGCTCCTCTCGCTCGGAGACGGGTCCGTCTCCCCTCCCGGACGGCTTCCCCGGGAAATCATGCCAAACCCCCGGATACGGGGCATCCTGGTTCAAGACGCTTGACCGGCGGACCCGCGCCGTCGCCCTCTTCACGCGGTCGGGGCAGGTCCCGAGCACCGTCGAAGGAGCCACATGTCCACCCCCCGCGTCCGACCCGTCCCCCTCGGCCACGGTCCTGAGGCCGCCGGGAATCCGGGGGCCTCGATGCGCCGGGCGGCCCTGGACGGACTGCCCGAACTGACCCGCCCCACCACCGTCTCCACCGACGACGCCCAACCCCTCTCCGCCGCCCTCCTCACCCGCCTGGCCCAACTCGACGAAGGCACCCCCGAACACGCCTACGTCCGCAACACCCTCGTCGAACTCAACCTCAGCCTCGTCAAATTCGCCGCCCGCCGCTTCCGCAACCGCGCCGAACCCACCGAAGACATCATCCAGGTCGGCACCATCGGACTCATCAAAGCCATCAACCGCTTCGACCCCCACCGCGCCGTCGACTTCTCCGCCTTCGCCCTGCCCACCATCGTCGGCGAGATGAAACGCTTCTTCCGCGACACCAGCTGGGCCGTCCGCGTCCCCCGACGCCTCCAAGAACTCCGCATCGACCTCGCCAAAACCGCCGACCACCTCGAACAACACCTCGGCCGCCGCCCCACCCGCACCGAACTCGCCCACCACCTCCACCTCACCGAAGAAGAGATCGCGGAAGGCCAGCTCGCCGCCCACGGCTACGCCACCCGCTCCCTCGACACCCCGGCGGGGGACGACGAGGAGACCTCGGGTGCCGCTCCCCGGCATCTGGCGACCGCCGAGCCCGCCTACGAGCTGATCGAGTCCCTGGCAGCACTCCGGCCGCTGCTCGACCGGCTCGACGAGCGCGACCGGTGCATCCTGGCGCTGCGGTTCGGGGAGGAGCTCACCCAGGCCGAGATCGGCCGGCGGATCGGACTCTCCCAGATGCAGGTCTCGCGACTGCTCACCCGCATCCTCGGCGAGCTCAGAGCAGCTCTGCTGGAGGACGGTCCGGTATCCGGCCCGGAGGCCCGCTGACCTCCAGCCACACCACCTTCCCCGCCGCTCCCGGCCCCCTGACCTCGTAACCCCACGCCCCCGCCAGCTTGTCCAGGACCATCAGACCGTGCCCGCCGGGCAGCGCCGGCGAACGGGGCGCGCGCGCACGGGGCGGTTCGGAACTGGCGTCGGCGACCTCCACCCGCAGCCCCTCGCGCCCGCGCCGCAGGACGAACTCCTCCGGCCCGCCGGCGTGCAGACAGGCATTGGTCACCACCTCCGACACCAGGAGCAGCACGTCCTCCACCCGCTCCTCCCCCGCCTCGCTCCCCGCCGGTATCCACCCCCAGTCCGCCAGCGCCTCCGCCGTGAAATCCCGACAGCGCGACACCACCCTCCGCGCCCCGCGCAACAACAGCCGCCGCACCTGGGCGCCTTCCGCGTCGGCGTCGCCGTCAGTCATGGCCGGACCCGCCGTCGTGCGGCGCCGGGTCGGCCAGGGCTCCGGCGGTGTCCTCGTACACCCGGAAGACGGCCCTGGCGCCGGTGATGTCGAACATCCGGTCCACCGGCGGGCGCAGCCCGGCCAGGTCCAGGCGCCCGCCCGTCTCCCGCATCCGCAGGCGCGCCCTGAGGAGCGCGTTGAGCCCCGTCGAGTCGCAGAAGCCGAGGCCCGAGCAGTCGACGACGATCCGCCGGGCCCGGACGTGCTCCTCCACCGCCGCGCGCAGGGGGGCGACCGTGTCGTGGTCGAGCTCCCCGCCCAGTTCGAGCACCACCACCCCGTCGGCCGTCCCGGGCCGGACCCGTACGTCGAACCGGGTACGGCCGGGCGCCCGCCGCGCCCCTGCGCCGCCGTCCACGTCCATGGGCTCGCCCCTCTCCTCGTCCCTCGCGGTGGCTCTTCCTCCTCCCAGTTTCGGGCAGGTCGCGCCGGATGACCCCCCGGGGCGCACGGCGGGGGCCGGGCCTCGGGCCCGCGCCGGACGCGGCGGCCCGGAGGTCCGGCCGGCGGAGTCCCGTTTCCATGATCCCGATCGGGTGAAAGGCGGGCGCGCGCCCCTCGCGGGGCACCCCGGAGGCGCGACGATGGCAGGGACTCTTCCACCCCCTTGAGGAAAGGCCGCTCCCGTGCGCCGTGCCCTGATCGTCGTCGATGTACAGAAGGACTTCTGCGAGGGCGGCGACGTCCCCGTGAACGGCGCGACCGACCTGGCCGTCGCCCTCGCCGACCTGGTCCGGAGCGCCGGCGGCCGGTACGCGCACGTCGTCGCCACCCGTGACCACCACGTCGACCCGGGCGACCACTTCTCGGACGAGCCCGACTTCGAGGACTCCTTCCCGGTGCACTGCGTCGCCGGCACCGAGGGCTCCGAGTTCCACCCGGACTTCGCGGCCGCCGTCGCCTCCGGGGCCGTGGAGGAGGTCTTCTTCAAGGGGGCCCACTCCGCCTCGAAGAGCGGTTTCGAGGGCGCGACCGCGAGCGGCACCCCGCTGGGCGACTGGCTGCGCGCCCGCGAGGTGGGCGGCGTCGACGTCGTCGGGATCGGGACGGACCACTGCGTGAAGGCCACCGCCTTCGGCGGGGTCCGGGAGGGCTTCGACGTGCGCGTCCTCCTCGACCACACGGTCGGCGTCTCCGCCGACACCACCGACCGCGCGCTCGACGAACTGCGCGCGGCGGGCGTCGGGCTGAGCGGCCGGCCGGTGGTCCTGGTCTGACCGGACGGCCGTCGTCCGGCCGGTGGCTGCCGTCCGGCCGGCTGCCCACGGCCGGGCGGACGGCCCTCGGCAGGTCGACGGCTCTCGGCAGGTCGACGGCCCTCGTCCGGGCGGCGGACCCGTCCGGGCGGCGGACCCGTCCGGCCGGGCGGTCGTCAGATGCCGGGGCCGTCGCCCGGGTCGGGGGCCTGCCTCGGGTGCCAGCCGGCCGCGAGGCCCCAGAGGCCCAGGCCCACGACGGCCACGCAGACGAGGAGCGCCGCCCACGGGCGCAGCCACCGCGTGGCCGTCGCCCAGGCCAGGGGCGGGACGACGAGTCCGGCGAAGAGGATCAGCGGCAGGTCGACGAGGATCACGCCCCAGTCCCGTGCCTGCGCCTCGAACCCGCCCTCGATGCTGTACGCGGCCCGGGGCAGCGCGAAGGCGCCCGTGACGGCGACGCCGAGGACGGCGAGCAGACAGCCGACGGCGCTCTCCAGGCGGTCACGGGACTCCTCTGCGGGCTTCTCGCTCATGCCCGGGAGGGACGCGGGGCGCCGCCGTCCGGTTCCGCGGTCCTACCGCCCCGGTTCCGGGGCGCGGCGGCGCAGTTCCCCCGCCGCGCGTTCGGCGTCGCGGGCCGCGTCGCGGTGGCGGTGCTTCCGCAGGTACCAGCCGAGCCAGGTCAGGGACTCGGCGAGCGCGGCGACGTCGTTGTTCGGGTGGATCCGGTCCATGTCCCGCAGGTGGCGGACGGCCTCCGCCGTGGGGGCCGCCACCTCGTCGTGCCGGTCCAGGCGGGCGCGGCGGAGGGCGAGGTTGGCCAGCGCGTGGACGAGTCCGGGCAGGTGCGCCGCGGGATCGTCGCGGTGGAGGCGGCGGTGGATCTCCAGCGACTCCTCGGTGGCGGCGAGCGCCTCGGCGTGGCGGTCGGCGTCGCAGAGCCGGATGCTCAGGTTGTTGAGCACCCGGGCCAGTTCGCTGCGGTACCCGGCCGGGTCCGCGTGGACGAGCTGGCGGAGGAGGGCCACGGCCTCGGTGGCGGGTGCGACCGCGTCCTGGTGGCGGCCGAGCACGGCCAGCCGGCTGCCCAGGCTGTCGGCGGCGCCGGCGAGCAGGGGCCGTACGGTCTCGGGCGCGGTGCTCAGGTGGCGCCGGTAGAGGTGCACGGCCTCGTCGGCCGCTTCCAGCGCCTCCGCGCGGCGGCCGGACCAGGCCCGTACGAGACCGAGGTGGTACAGCGTACGGGCGAGGGAGACGGCACCGGCGGCGCCGCCGCCGACGGCCGCCGTCCGTCCGAGGGCGAGGGCCTCGGTCAGCGGCTCGACGGCGAGCTCGGGCCGCCCGGAGTCCGCCAGGGCAAGGCCGCGGGCATTGAGGCGGTCGATCCGCTCGAAGAGGTCGGAACCGGTGGGGTTCGGGGCCGTGGGACCGGCCGGGTCTGTGAGGTCGGAGGGTGTGGGACCAGTGGGGCCTGGAGGCGTGGAACCAAGAGGGCCCGGGGGCGTGGGACCGGTGGGGCCCGGAGGCGTGGAACCGACAGGGCCCGGGGCCGTGGGACCGGTCGGGCCGGCGGTGTCGGGAGGGGCGGCGGCCTCCGGCCCGTCCTGGATCTTCGCCCAGGCCAGGATTCCTCCCTCGTACGTGATGCGGTAGCCGTAGCGGGCGAAGAGGTGGTCGAAGAAGGCGACGGCGGCCGGTTCGCGTGCGGCGATCTCGGCGTGGAGGTCGGCCGCCTCGGCGAAGTACGGGCGCGCCTCGGCGGTGCGCCCGAGGCCGATGAGCATGCGGCCCGCCGCGAACGCGGCCCCCGCGTGCACGCCCGTGTCTCCGACCGTGCGCCCGCCCGCCGTCCGGGCCGTCTCACGGTGCATGGCGATCGCCTCGCGCAGATGGACGAGTGCCTCCTCCTGACGCCCCATCTCCCCCAGCTTGACGCCGAGGTCCTGGAGGGACGAGGCGAGTTCCGTCCGTCCCGTGCCGTCCGCCCGGTCGACGAGGAGGCGCTGTGTCTCCACCGCCTCGGCCATGCGGTCGAGGCCTTCGTGGTGGCGGCCCGTCTCGGCGAGCCGGTTGCCGAGGACGATGAGCGCGCCGGCCAGTTCGGCCCTGCTGCCCTCGACGCCCTGCGCCACGAGCCGGCGCCAGACCTCCACGGCTTCCCGGGCCGTCTCGCGCGCCTCCTCCTCGCGCCCTCTGACGAAGCCCAGGCTGAGCGCCTTCCGCTGGAGCGCGACGCCCAGGCCCGGGAGGTAGTCCTCGGGGAGCCGCCGGTACACCCCGGCCGCCTCCTCCAGGACGTCCACCGACTCCTCCAGGCGCCCCGGTTCGGTGGCGATCAGCGAGCCGAGCCTCAGAAGGCCGTGGCCGAGCCGGGGAAGGTACCGGGCGGGATCGGCGCGTGCGGCGCGCCGCAGGGAGGCGACGACGCGTTCGATCTCGTCGGGCGACGCCCCCGGCCCCGGTACCTCGTTCTCCGTCATGACGTTCCCCCTCGTCCGTCCCCGCCGGAGGACCAGGATCGCCCGCCCCGGTGAAATCCGCGTGAAGCCGTCGTCCGCCCGCACGGGACCGCCACGAGGGGCACGCGTTCTCCACCGCTCGCCGTCCGGGGCCCGGCGGGCGACCATGGAGGACGGGGCCCTGCGGGGGCGAGGCAGCGCTGGAGGTACTCGTGGCGCACCACCGCACCACCACCGACGTCCTGGTCGTCGGCGCGGGCCCGGTCGGTCTGAGCGCGGCCGCCGAGCTGCGCCGGCACGGGGTGCACTGCCGGGTCGTGGACCGGCTTCCGGACCGGCTGCCGTACGCGAAGGCGGTCGGGATCCAGCCGCGCACCCTGGAGCTGTGGGACCGGATGGGCCTGGTCCGCGCCGTCCTGGAGGCCGCCGTCCCGATCCGGGGGCAGTGGATCTACGCCGACGGCGAGGAACGGGCCCGGATCGAGCTGGAGATGCCGCCCGAGGTGCCCTACGGCTTCGCCGCGCTGCCCCAGTACGAGACGGAACGCCTCCTGGAGGAGTACCTGGCCGGTCTGGGGACGGTCGTGGAGCGCGGCACCGAACTGGTGTCGTTCGACCGGGACCGGGACGGGGTCACCGCGCGGCTGCGCACCGCGTCCGGTGCCGACGAGGAGCTGCGGGTGCCGTACCTGATCGGCTGCGACGGGGCGCACAGCGTCGTGCGGAAGGGCCTGGGGCTGTCGTTCGAGGGCGGCGCGTTCCCGGAGGAGTACATGCTCGGGGACGTGGAGGCCGACTGGAACCTGCCGCACGGCTACGGCGTGCGGTCCAGCCGCCGGTCCGCCGACGGCTCCGCCGACGACGTCCTCGTCTGCATCCCGCTGCCGGGCGCGGGCCGCTACCGGATGTCGATGCGGGTGCCGCCCGAGCTGTCCACCGGAAGGGGCGCGGCGGCGGACGACGGAGCGAACGCCCGGGGCACCGCACCGGACGGCGTCGCGCACGGCATGCAGGACGGGCGGGTGCCGGAGCTCTCCGATCTCCAGGCCGTCGTCGACCGGTTGGCGCCCCGGCCCGCGCGGCTCTCCCGGCTGCGCTGGGCCTCGGTCTTCCGGATCAGCCACCGGATCGTGGACCGGTACGGCGAGGGGCGTGTCTTCGTCGCGGGCGACGCGGCCCACATCCATCCGCCGACCGGCGCCCAGGGCATGAACACCGGTGTGCAGGACGCCTGCAACCTGGCCTGGAAGCTCGCCCTCGTGGTCCGGGGCGAGGCGGGTCCCGAGCTGCTCGCCACGTACGACGCGGAGCGGCGGCCGGTCGGCGAGGAGGTCGTGGGCCGGACCGTGCGGCACGCCGTCCGCGGCATCGAGGCCGACCCGGACGACCGGCGGACCCTGCTGCTCCGCGAGGCCCAACTGCTCGTCGGGTACCGGGGCGGCCCGCTCGCCGGCGCGCCGTACGGTCCGGCCGGCGCGCCGCAGCCCGGCGACCGGGCCCCGGACTGCGCCGGTCTGACCACACCGGTCGCCACCTTCCCGCTGCGGCTGCTCGACGTGCTGCGCGGCCGCGCGGGGCACGTGGTGCTCCTGTACGGCTCCGACGCCGCCGAGCTGTCCGGCGCGGCGGAGGCGGCGCGGGCGGCGGGCGGTCCGCCGGCCGTGGTGGTCCTGCCGGCCGGGGCCGACCCCTCCCGCCTCGCGTCCCTGTCCCCGTCCGTGCCCGTGTACCGCGACGCCGCCGGGGAGTTCGCGCGGCTCTACCTCCCCGACGGCGCCACCGGTCTCGTCGTCCGCCCGGACGGGCAGCTCGGCGCCCGGTTCCCCCTCGGCGGTGCCGCGGCCGCCCTGAGCGAGTACCTCAGGGCCCTGTCCGTACGGCCGCGGCCGAGCGGGAGTGGGGTGCCCGCGGGACCCGGTGGTTCCCCGAGGCCGTGACCATCACCCGGCAAGGCCGTCAGGGGCAGTGCGGGCGGGCCCGCGAGACCTCGCGCGAGGGGTTCCCGACGGAAGGCGCGGGAGACGGTGAAGGCGGCGACGGGGGGCCTCGGCGGCGACCGCCACGACCGCTCCCCGTGTGTCGTCGGTCCATTCGAGGAGTCCGAGGCCGGTCCCGCCGCCCGCCTTGAACAGGGCCTCGCCCCGCACCCACAGCCGGAGCAGCGCCGGGCCGGGGTCCGGCCGGGCGGCGGCCTCCCGCAGGCCGGCCTCGGGCAGGAGCCGCCGCAGTACGGACGGGGGGCCGGGCCGGCGCGTCGCGGGCTCCACGTCGACGCCGACCGGGCCGGGTCCGACGGCGGCCGCGACGAGGCCGTCGGCGTGGCTCATGCTGACGCCGAGGCCGGGCCGGCCGTCGAGGCGGGGGCGCCCGTGCCCGTCCCGGCCGCACTCGGCGCAGTACTGCTCCGGTCCCGACGCGCTCAGGGGCAGCCCGGTGAACCGGGCGACGCACAGGCGCACGAGGAGGCGCGCCGCCAGGACGTCGTCGCGGCGGGCGGGCACCCGTATCCGGTCGAGACGGCGCCGCTCCCACGGCGCGAGCAGCCCCTCGTACAGCTCCGGGCGGGCCAGGACCTCGCCGGTGGCCGCCACCACGGCGAGGACCGGGAGGGCCTCCTCACGGTCCTCCCGGCCCTCCCGGCTCGCCCCGTTCCGTTCCGGGTCGCCGTTCATCGGCGGGGACTCACCCGGCGGTGCTCAGGAAGCGCTCGCGGACGCGGCCGAGCGTGCGGAAGTCGTCGATGGTGACCTCCTGGAGGTCGATGGAGCGGCCGGAGAGCTCCTCCAGGAGGTCGACGAACTCCAGGAAGTCCATGGAGTCGATGAGACGGGCCTCGATGAGGTCCTCGTCGGGGTCGATCGGTCCGTCGAGGCCGGGGTTCTTCTCGTGAAGCCACTCGGCGATGCGTTCCATGGGGTGGGGTCGCTCCTCGTTCGTGCGCTGTGCGGGTGTCGTGCGGGCCGGGGCCCGGCGGGTGTCAGGCGCCGGCCTCGCGCAGGCGGTCGAGCGCCCGCCCGGGGGTGCCGTGGGCGAGGACCATCGCGTGGACCCAGCGTTCGACGCCGAAGGCGACGCAGGCGCTGTACGCCGGTCCCTCGGCGCCCGCGCGGATCTCCAGGCGCTCGCCGAAGAAGTTGCGGTGCCGGTTCACGGAGGCGATCGCCGTGCCGTCGGGGGCGCTGAACTCGTGCTTGACCGGGTCGAGGGCCATCAGCCGGGCCCGGGAGCCGCCCTTGTCGTAGAAGGGGTCGTCGGCGACGGCCCGGGTGAGGTCGAGGCCGAGGCGTCCGGCCAGCTCCTGGACGAACCCGGCGCCCTGCTCCAGGTGTTCGAGGGCGCCCTCCTTGGTGCCGAGGTAGAGGACCTCGCGCATGTGGAAGCCCCACAGGCGCCGCAGGCCGTCGAAGTGGGTCTCGTTGCGGAAGCAGCGGCCGGCCGCGGAGAGCCGCAGTCCCTCCGCGCCGACGTCCCGGCCCTCCAGGGAGAGCAGCAGTCCGTAGCAGGTGGCGGACGGCAGCAGGTAGCCGGTCGGCCGGAGCGGGAACTCCCCCGGGGCCCCGCCGGCCGCCAGGGCGGCCGGCGCGTCGGGCTCGAACCGTCCGGCGGAGACGCCGAGATGGGGGAAGTTGCGGAAGAAGTCGAGGCGGGCGAGGCCCTCCACGGAGAGCAGGGGCGGCCCCACCACCTCGGGGGCGGAGAGCCGGGCGGCCAGGCCGGCGAGCAGCTCGTCGAGGCCGCGCAGCAGCGCGGTGTGCTCGGGGTCGAGGGTGATCAGGCCCGGGCCGGGGCTCCTCAGGCCGCCGTCGGGCAGGACCGTGGTGCCGGGTGTGCTCATGGGGGAACCGCTCCCTCGGGGGATGGACGAACAGTCAGGGGTGCCGGCGGGGCGGGCGGGACGGACGCGCCGCCGCCCGCTCTCCGGCCGCGGCCCGGTCTCCGGCCGTGGACGGCCTCGCGGGCGGTCGGCGTCGACCGCGGCACGGCGAAGAAAGCGACTGACGGCCCATCAGGAAGTGGACCGCGCAGGGCGACAGTAGGCCAGTCTCCCGCTGGTTGTCTAGACCAAAGTAGCCGCCCTGACAACGTTTGCCCGGATCCCTCCCCGACTCAACTCGGCGTATTGAGATGGCACTTGCCACCCGCTAAGGTCTAAACCAATTCTTTCGCACGGCGTGACGTCCGACCAGCGTCACGGCACTTCCGGCCGTCCGTGCCGTCCGCCGCCGCCCCTTCGCCGGGGGTCGCCGCGTGCTGCCCGCCGGCCGGGGAGAAGCGCCCCGGACCCCGCGCCCGCCCCCGGACCTCCTCCCCCGACTCCCCCACCTGGAGGGACCCATGACGACCCCCGCTCCGCACCGCCCCGCGCGCCGCCCCCGTCTGCACCGGGCGGCCTCGGACCTCCCGTACTTCAGCGCGGACGGCGAGTCCTACCTCGCGCAGACCACCCTGCGGGAGCTGGGCAAGTCGCGGCCGCTGCGGGTGCTCTCGGAGGCGGACTTCGCCCACTGGCAGACGTACGGGTACGTCGTCGTCCGGGAGGCGATCCCGGCGGAGGCGGCGCGGCGGCTGCTCGACTTCGCCTGGGACTTCCAGGGGCTCGACCCGGAGCGGCCGGACACCTGGTACGAGGACCGGCCGTTCCGCTCCCAGCTCGACCGGCAGCTGCACGTCTACGGCTTCGTGGAGGCGTACCACCACCAGCTCCTGTGGGACAGCCGCCAGTCGCAGCGGGTGTACGACGCCTTCGTGGACGTGTGGGACTGCGAGGAGCTGTGGGTCACGCAGGACCGGCTCAACCTCAACCCGCCCAACGTCAGGAACCGCGACCGCGCCCTGATCGAACCCACCGACCGGGGCTTCGACATCGAGCTGCACTGGGACATCGACACCACGCTCGGCGTGCCGCCGCAGCGGGTGCAGGGGATCGTCGCGCTCAACGACACCCGGCCGGAGTCGGGCGGGTTCCAGTGCTGCCCGGAGCTGTTCCGGCGGTTCGAGGAGTGGAAGGTCGGGCAGCCCGCCGGCCGGGACCCGCTCCGGCCCGCCGTGGACCGGGACGAGTACCCCGTCGTCCGTCCCGACCTGCGCCCCGGCGACCTGCTGATCTGGAACGGGCTCCTCGCCCACGGGGTGGCCCGCAACACCTCGGAGGACCAGGTGCGGGCGGTCCAGTACCTGTCGATGATGCCGGCCCTGGAGGAGCACGAGCGGCTGCGGAGGTCCCGGGTGGACTCCTGGCGCCATCTGCGCACCCCGCGCTGGAACCGGACCCTCGTCGGCGACCCCGTCCTGCACGAGTCCGAGCGCTACCCGACGGCCGTCCTGAACGAGCTCGGCGGCCGGCTGCTCGGGCTCACCTCGTGGAAGGACCGCGACGGGCACGAGGGCAAGGACGGGGAGCCGTCGTGCGCCGCGTCTGCCTGACCCTGCCCACCGACCGGGCCTGCGCCGCGACCCTCCGGGCGGTCGCGGAGGAAGCGGCTTACGGCGCCCGGCACTTCGGCGTCGAGGTGCACCTGCTGGTCCTGGACTCCTCCGGGCCGGCGGTCCTCGCCGCCCACCGGGAGGCGGTGGCCGCGCTGCCGCCGGAGCCCGGCGTGGTCGTCCACCACTTCGACGAGGACGAGCAGCGGGCCTTCCTGCGCGGGGCGGTCGCCCGCTCCGGGGTCGCCGGGCCGGACCGGGTGCTCGACCTGATGCTGCCGTCCGGGGTCTCCTACGGGGCCTGCACCAACCGGGCCTTCCTGATCGCGGAGGCCCTGGGCTGCGCCTCGGTGCACCGCCGGGACTCCGACAGCCGCTACCAGTACCTGGACGGGAAGCCGGTCTTCCCGCTCCACCACGAGCTGACGGCGCTGGGGCGGCGGGCCGCCGACGTGGCGGGGCTCGTGTCGCGGAGCAGGCTCGACCCGGCGCTCGCGGACCGGCCGGTGGCGCTGGTCGGCGGCTCGTTCGTCGGCGAGATGTCCGTGGACGTGGCGGAGATCCGGGCGCTCGACCCGCTCGTCCACGAGGAGCTCGTCGGCCTGTCCGTCCCGGCCGGGTATCCGGAGATCTGGCGGCGGAACCTCGTCGCCGAGGCGTTCCGGGGCGCCGGGACCACCGCGTTCACCGGTGACCTCACCACGCTCACCACCGTCAGCCCGACCCGCGTGGACATGTGCAACGTCGCCTTCGCGCGCGGGGTCTACGGCCGGGTGCCGCTGCCGCCCGCCACCGACACCATCGGCAGCGACTACTTCCTCCTCCACCTGGTGCACGGCGCCCGGCTGCCCGGCGTCCTGCACAACCGGCACATCGTCAACTTCCACACGAAAGAACGCCGTTCGGACGCGGGCTTCCTCGCGTACCAGGTGCGGCTGACCAAGTTCCTCCTCGCCGTCCCCCACCTCCAGGCCGTGTACGCGGGGCTGGCGGCGGCCGGCGACGGGCTGCTCGACGGCGACGGCCTCGTCCGCACCTCCGCCGTCGCCGCGGTGGTCGGGGAGGGCACGGGCCCCGAACCGGTGGAGAACGCCGAGCGGTTCGACGTGGTCGAGCGCTGCTACCGCAAGCTCGGCGGCCGTTACGCGGCCGTCGCCGACGTCCTCGCCGCCCGCCGCGAACGCCTCCTCGACGAGGCGCGGCGGGACATGGCGGACTTCGCCCTGCTCCTCGACGCCTGGGGGCCCCTGGCCCGCGCGAGCGAGGGACACCCGCCCGCCCCGGCGCACGACGGCCGCCCCGCGTCCCCCGCGCGCGAGGACCGCCCTTCCTCCTCCGTACGCGAGGACCACCCCGCGTCCCCGGCGCACGAGAACCGCCTCCCGTCCCCGAAAGGCAGCACCGCATGAGCCGCCCTCCGCAGCCCCTCCCCCGGCCCGGGGCGGTGGCCGCCCCGTGACCGCGCACGAACGGGACCTCCCGCGCCCGGCGAAGACGCGCACCGTGACCGTCGCCCACACCGGCGGCGAGGAGCGCCGGGGCCCGGTCACGCTGGGCCAGGCCAACATGATCCGGTGCATGCTGCGGGACGAGCCCGAGCACATCAACATCCACGACGTGTGGCCGGTGCCCGCCGGGACCCGGACGGACGCGGTGATCGACGCCCTGCGCGCCCTGGTCGTACGGCACGAGGCGCTGCGCACCACGTTCCCGCACGGGGCGGGCGCCGTGCCCCGCGAGCAGGTGGTGGCGGCCGGGGGCGAGTTCACGGTCACCGTCCTCGACCACGACGGGCCGCCCCCGGACCCCGAACGGTACGCCGACGCCGTGGCCCGCCGGGCCCGCGCCGAACGCTTCCGGCTCGACCGGGACTTCGGCCTGCGGATCTCCCTCGTCACCGTGGACGGCGCGCCGGTCTTCGTCGCCCTGGCGGCGAGCCACGCCGTCACCGACGTCAGCGCGCTCGCCGTCCTGGAGGAGGACTGGCTGGCCCTGCTCGCCGGTGGGCCCCTGCCGCCGCAGACCGCCTTCACGCCGCTCGACCTCGCCGCCGAGGAGGCCTCCCCGGCCGGGCTCCGGAAGTCGGCGGCGTCCCTGCGGTACTGGGAGCGGATCATCCGCACCGGCCCCCAGGCCATGTTCGACGGGCCGGGCGCGGAGGGCACCGAGACAGTGACGCCGGAGGTGACGCTCCGGTCCCTGCGGGGCGCGCGGGCGCTCGCCCGGGTGGCGGAGCGCACCGGCGGGCTGCCGTCCACGGTGCTGCTCACGGCCTGGTGCGCGCTCGTCGCCCACCGGACCGGCCAGGACGCCTGCGTCGCCGCCGTCCCGACCTCCAACCGGTTCCACGACCGGCTCGTCCGCGCGGTGAACACCGTGTCGCAGGACGCGCTGCTCGCCCTCGACGTCCGGGTGCCGTCCTTCGACGCACTACTCGCCAAGGCGTGGGGGGCGGCGCTCGACGCGTACCGGCACAGCCGGTTCGACGCGGTCGCCCTGTGGGAGATGATCGACCGGACGACCTTCGAGCGCGGCAGCCGGTTCGCACGGGACGTGGTCTTCAACGACGTGAGCGCGCTTCCCGGGGCCGACGGCTCCGGGCCGGCGCCGGACGGACCGGACCTCGAACTGGGCCGGGGCCCGTCCCAGGTCCTGCCGACCCGTCTCCTCGCCTTCGTGCACGAGACGGCGCCCCTGCTGCGGATCGGCCTGTGGGCCGACCCCGCGCTGTTCGCCCCCGGCGAGGCGGAGGGTTTCCTGACCGGTCTCGTACGGCTCCTGGAGGCGGCCGCCGAGGAGGACGTGCCGCTCGCCTCGCTGACCGGGGTGACGGGGGTCCGTCCGGTGGAGCGCGGCCCGGACTGGATCCGGGTGGACGGCTCCTGGGTCTCGCCGCCGGCCGTGGCGGGCGCCCTGGGCCGCGCCCTCGGGGGCGTACCCGCGCACGTCACGGCGGACGGGCCCGGGGAGGGCCTCACCGCCTTCGTCGCCCCCGGCGGCGCCCCGCTGTCCCCGGCGGAGGCCCACGCCGCGCTGATGCACGTCCTCCCGGGCCGTCCCGGGGTCCTCGCCCCCCGCCGGTACGTGATCGTCCAGGCCCCGCCGGAGGCGGCGGACCGGACGGACGCGTGGCTCCGGCAGCACATCCTCACCGAAGGGAACGGCCGGACTCCGGCGGATCCGACATGACGACGAACGACGTGACGACGGACGACGCGCCCGTGGAGCGGGGGCCCGGCTCCCCGCCCAGCCCGTGGCGCTCGGGCCGCTTCCGGCTCTTCTTCACCGCCCGCAGCACCTCGCTGCTCGCCGACGGCATGCTGATGGTCTCGCTGACCACCGCCGTGCTCGGCGCGGGGTACGGGGCCTCCGGCGTGGGATACGCGCTGGCCGCGTGGATGGCGCCGATCGTCCTCCTGGTGCTCTTCGGCGGGGTCCTCGCCGACCGGTTCACCCCGCAGGTGATGATGGTCGGCGCGGACGTGGTGCGCATGGTGGCCATGCTCGCGCTCGCGGGGCTCCTCGCCCTCGGGGACGTGCGCCTGTGGCACGTCATGGCGCTGCTCGCGGTCAGCGGCGCGGCGACCGCGATGTTCCAGCCCGGGCTGGCGAGCCTGGTGCCGCGGGTCGCCGAGGACATCCAGCGGGCCAACGCGCTGCTGCGCATATCGGAGTCGATCTGCACCCTGCTCGGCCCCGGCCTGGCCGGCCTCCTCGTGGCGTACGGGGACGTGGCGGGCTCCTTCCTGGTGATCGCGGCGTTCTACGCGTGCAGCGCCCTGGGCCTCGCGCCGCTGCGGAGGCTCGGCACGGCCCCGGACGGGACCGACGAGCCGATCTGGCAGCGGCTCGCCACGGGCTGGCACGAGTTCCGGTCCCGTTCCTGGCTGTGGGGCGTCATCGCCGTGTGGGCCGTCTACGGTCTGTTCGTCTTCGGCCCGGCGCTGCCGCTGGGCGCCGCGCTCCTCACCGAGCAGCACGGCGCCGACGGGTACGGCTGGATCGCGTCCGCCGACGGGGCCGGCACGATCGTCGGCGGGCTGCTCGGGATGCGGGTGCGGCCCCGGCGGCCGCTCGTCGCGGGCGCGTGCGCCATGTTCTTCTTCTCCCTCAACCCGCTGGCCCCCGCCCTGGGCTGGTCGTTCACGCTCACGGCCGTCACGGGCGTCCTGGCGGGCTGCGGGTTCGCCTTCTGGGGCGTCATGTGGGCGACCAGCGTGCAGTCCCACATCCCGCTGGCCGTCCTGAGCCGCGTCTCGGCCTACGACGTCGCCGGGTCCATCATGGTCATCCCGGTGGGCCGGGCCCTGGCCGGTCCGGCGGCCGAGTCCGTGGGCGCCGACCGCGTGCTGCTCTTCTCCTCGGTCATGGGCCTCGTGTGCATCGCGGTCATGCTGGCCGTGCCCGCCGTCCGGGCGCTGCGCCGGGCGCCGGAGAAGCCCGCCGGGACGGGGGCCGCCGTCGCGGACGGCTGAGCGGCGGGCGCCCGGAGGGAAACGGGTGTGCGATTGTCGTACGCGCGTGATAGTCACTACCTCCACGGGGCGAGTGATCACTGACCGCCCCGTTCGTACGGAACAAGGGGTGGGGACATGGCGTTGCTCCGTAACTGGGGGCTCACGCTGGGGAAGAGGGCGGGCCGGCCCGTCGCGCGGCTGGAGAAGGACTCGGACGATCCCGAGGTGCTCCGCCTGAAGGAGGCAGCCGCCGCGGCGGACTGGGCCACCGTGCGGGAGGTGCTCGAAGCGCGTCCCGAGAACGAGGGCCGGACGGACCTGCTGTGGACCGTCTGCGACACCGCCGGGGTCGAGGAGTGGATCACCGGGGTGATCGAGGCCGAGCCGGGGGCGGCGCTGCCCCGGCTCGTGGCGGGCCTCCGCCACGTCAGCTGGGGCTGGGAGGCCCGGACCTCGGCCCGCGCCAAGGACGTCTCGCGGGAGCAGTTCGAGGTCTTCCACGAGCGGCTGCGCACGGCCGAGCGGTGGCTGTACGAGGCGGCGGAGATCGAGCCCGGCTGGGCCTCGCCCTGGTACTGCCTCCAGATCAGCGGGCGCGGCCTGGAGGTCGGGCCGGAGGTCGCGCGGCGCCGGTTCGAGGCGACGGTGCGGCGCGCGCCGCACCACCTGCAGGCGCACCAGCAGCAGTTGCAGCAGGTCTGCCAGAAGTGGGGCGGTTCGCACGAGGAGATGCACGCCTTCGCGCGCACGTCCATGCTGAACGCCCCGGGCGGCACGCCGCTCGGCCAGCTCGTCGCGGTCGCGCACCTGGAGGAGTGGCTCTCCCTCGACTCCGGTCAGGACTCCGCCTACGTCCGCCGGCCCGAGGTGGTCGCGTCCCTGAACGAGGCGGCGGACCACTCGTACCGGCACCCGGACTTCGTCCGCCGGAACGGCTGGGTCCAGGTGATCAACAGCTTCGCCCTGGCCTTCTCGCTCGCCGCGGACCGCGAGGCCGCCCGGGAGTGCTTCCGGGCCACCGAGGGGCGGGTCAGCGAGTTCCCCTGGTCCTACGTGAACGGCTCCGACCCCGTCGCGGCCTACCGCGAGCTGCGGTCGGCGGCCGGCCGCTGAACCGGCGGGCGGCCGGGCCCGCACGGACCCGCCGCCCCACCGGGCCGCCGTCCGCGACCGGGCCGCTGCCCACGACCGGACCGCCGTCCGCGACCGGAGCGTCGGGGCGGCCGGTTCCGCCGCCCCCGCCCTCCCCCGTACCTCCTTCTCCGTACCTCCTCCTCCGTACCCCCTTCGCCTCCCGCCCGTCGTCGCGGGCGCGTTCACCGAAAGACTTCACCGGGTGTCCCCTTCCGAGTCAGCGCACACCTTCCAGGTCGACCTGCGCGGTCTGGTCGACCTGCTCTCCCACCACCTCTACTCCAGCCCCCGCGTCTATCTGCGCGAGCTGCTCCAGAACGCCGTGGACGCCATCACGGCCCGGCAGGCGCTCGACCCCGACGCGCCCGGCGCCATCACGGTCCGCACCGGTGACGTCCTCACCGTCACGGACACCGGCGTCGGCCTGACCGAGGCCGATGTCCACCGGTTCCTCGCCACCATCGGCCGCAGCTCCAAGCGGACCCCCGACGGCGCCCTGGACGGCGCCGGGCTCGACGCCGCCCGCGGGGAGTTCATCGGCCAGTTCGGCATCGGCCTGCTGGCCTGCTTCGTCGTGGCCGACGAGATCACGGTGGTCAGCCGGTCCGCGTCGGACCCGTCGGCGCCCGCCGTCGAGTGGCGCGGCCACTCCGACGGCCGCTACACCCTCCGCACCCTGCCCGCCCCGGAGGCGCCCGAGCCGGGCACCACCGTCCGGCTCGTGCCGCGCGCCGACAACGCCGAGTGGACGAGCCCGGGGCAGGTCGTCTCCCTCGCCCGGCACTACGGCGGTCTGCTGCGGCACGAGGTCACCGTCGTCGACTCCCGGGGCGAGACGCACCGGATCAACGAGGCGCCGCCGTGGGAGCGGAGCCACCGCTCCCCGCTGGCGCGCCGCGAGGCCCTCACCGCGTACTGCCGCGACCTGTTCGACTTCACCCCGCTCGACAGCATCGAACTGGACCTGCCGGCGGCCGGTCTGCGCGGTGTGGCGTACGTGCTGCCGACGGCGGTCAGCCCGGCGCAGCGCGCGGGGCACCGGGTGCACCTCAAGGGCATGCTGCTCACCGACAAGGCGCCCGAACTCCTCCCGGAGTGGGCGTTCTTCGTGCGCTGCGTGGTCGACACGACCAGCCTGCGGCCCACCGCCTCGCGCGAGTCGCTGTACGAGGACGGCACGCTCTCCGCCGTACGGGACGCGCTCGGCGACCGGATCCGCGACTGGCTCACCGGGCTCGCCGCCAGCGACCCGTCGCTCCTGCACCGCTTCATCGACACCCACCACCTCGCGGTCAAGGCGCTCGCCCGCTACGACGACGAGCTGCTGCGGGTCGTGCTGCCGTGGCTGCCGTTCGAGACCACCGACGGCAACGTGACCCTGGAGGAGTTCGTACGGACCCACCCGACGGTCCTGGTCACCCGGAGCGTCGAGGAGTTCCGGCAGGTCGCGCCCATCGCGGCGGCCGCCGGTCTGGGCGTCGTCAACGGCGGCTACACCTACGACCGCGACCTGGTGCACCGGCTGCCCGAGATCCGGCCGGGCACGTCCGTCACGGACCTGGACCCGGCCACGGTCACCGCGCACCTGGACGCCGTGGACCCGACCGCCGAGCTGCGGGCGGCGGCCTTCCTCGCGGTGGCCCGGGAGACGATCGGCGTCCACGACTGCGACGTCGTGCTGCGCGACTTCCAGCCGGTCACCGCGCCCGCGCTGCTCCTCGACAACCGGGAGGCGCGCCACGAGCGGACCCGGGCGGGCCTGGCCGCCGACAGCGACGGACTGTGGGCCGACATCCTCGGCTCGCTGCGCCACGAGACCCCGCGCGCGCAGCTCGTCCTCAACCACCTCAACCCGCTGGTCCGCCAGGCGACCACGATCACCGAGCGCGGGCTCGCCGTGACGACCGCCGAGGCCCTCTACGGCCAGGCCCTGCTGCTCAGCCGCCGTCCGCTGCGGGCGAGCGAGAGCGCCCTGCTCAACCGGGCCTTCATCGGCCTGCTGACCCACGCCATGCACCGTCCGGACGCGGCGGCACCCGGCTCCGAGCCCCGGAAGGAACTGTAGATGCTGGACACGCCCGAGGCCGTCGTCGAGGCGCTGCGCGAGAACCACGACCGCCCCCACGGCATGCAGCGGACCGTCACCGCCGAGGAACTCGTCGAGACGGCCGAGGTCTTCGACAAGCCCGACACCCTCGTCACGGCCCTCCTGGAGCTGATGACGGCGTACGAGTTCACCGGCGAGCAGCGCAAGTCCCCCGTGGTCTTCGCCCGGCTGCTCAAGCTGTGGGACACCGCTCCGGAGTCCTTCAGCCCGTGGGAGGCCCACCAGGTCTTCTGGCGCTTCAAGTGGGTGACGACGTCCCTGCTCCAGGTGCCGGAGATGCCCCTCGACACCGTGCGGGGCTGGATCGACACGATGAAGGAGCGGTACGAGGGGGCCGGGCACGGCATGCAGCCGGTGGCGGCGATGCGCCACCACGTGGCCGCCCACACCGGCACGGGCGTCGCCGACGCCTACGACCTGTGGGCCACCCGGCCCCGTACCGAGCTGAGCGACTGCGAGGCCTGCGAGACCCGGCACCACGCCTGGCACCGGGTGGCGGCGGGCGACGACGCCGGGGCCCTCGACATCTGGCGGCCCGTCCTGGCGGGCGAGCAGAGCTGCTCCGAGGAGCCGCAGATGAGCCAGGCGCGCGCCCTGCTGCCGCTGCTGCGCCTGGGCCGCACGGACGAGGCCCGCTCCCACCACCTCACCGGCTACCGCCGGGTCCGGGGCAGCACCGGCATGCAGCACGAGGTCGGCCTGCACCTGGAGTTCTGCGCGCTCTCGCGGAACGAGGGCCGGGGCCTGGAGGTCCTCGCGGAGAACCGCCCGCTGTTCGAGGCGACCGGCGCGCCGCTCGACCGCCTGGGCTTCCTGACCGGCGTGGAGGTGCTGCTCGCCCGGCTCGCGGAGGACGGGCACGCGGAGACGCCCGTCGCCGGGCCGCCCGGCCGGAACTGGACCGCCGGCGAACTCCTCGCCCACGTGCGCGCCGAGGCGGACCGGCTCGCCGCCGCCTTCGACGCGCGCAACGGCACCACCGCCGTCGGGGACCGGCGCCGCGAGCGCCTGGCCCGGCGCCCGCTCCTGGACGAGCCGCTGCCGCTCGGGCTTCGGACGGCCGCCCCGGCCCGTACCTCCGCGAGCGCGGCCCCGGCGGCCGCCACCGCGGCCGGTTCCGGGGCGCCCGAGGTCCCGGAGGACTTCGTCGCCCTGGTGACCGAGGCGCGGCGCCTGGCCCGGCTCGGTCACCCCGGGGACAGCGTGCTCTGGTCCCGGATCGCCGAGCGGCTCGCGGACGGCTCGGCCGCGCACGACGACCGGCTCGGCCCGGAGGAGCTGCTGCGGGCCGAGCTCGCCGGGGAGCGCGCGTACCGGCTCCGGCAGAAGGACGAGGACGCGGAGAGCGGCGCCGAGCTGGAGACGGCCGCCGGGCTCTACGAGGAGCTGGGGTTGCCGTGGCAGGCCCTCGCCGCCCGGGCCCGCGCCCTCGCGTGGACGACCGGCGAGGACGACGCCGACGCCGGGCGCGACGAGGCGGTCCGGAGCCGTCTCGACGCGATGCTGCGCGAGGCGGAGCGCCTGAGGGACGAGGCCCCGCTGACCGGCGAGAAGCCCGGCGACGCCGAGCGCGCGGCCGGTGCCGACGCGGCGACGGACCGCGTGTCGGCCTACTTCACCGTGCTGTACGCCGACGCCTACGCCGCCTACCAGGAGACGATGCGGCGGGAGCCGGAGGAGTCCGGTCCCGTTCCGGAGCGGTTCGAGCGGGCCGTGGGGGCGCTGCGCGCCGAGGCGGAGCGCCTGGGCGTGCCCCACCAGGCGGCCAACGCGCGCCAGTTCGCCGCGGACGTGGCCGGCCGCCGGGGCGACGTCGCCCTCGCCGAGGCGGAGCTGCGCGCGGCCCTCGTGGACGTCGACGCCTCGGACCGGCCCTGGCGGGGCTCGCGCCCGCGCGCCCTGCTCGCCCAGACCGTGCTGGCCCGGCAGGAGCCGGCGGAGGCGGTCGAGCTGCTGCACCGGGCGATCGCGGACGCGGTGCGGTACGACGACGCGGACTTCCCGATGGCCCCGACGTACGCCCTGCTCGGCCACGCGTCCTCGCACCTCGGGGACCGCGCCGGGGCCGTGCGCCACCTCTCCGAGGCGGCCGCGCGGTTCGACCGGGACGGGGAGCACGAGGAGGCCGCGGGCGTACGGATCCAGCTGGCCGACGTCCTGGAGGAGTCGGGCCGGCAGGCGGACGCCGTGGCGGTCCTGGAGTCGCTGCTCTCCGAGGAGTCGGCCGCCGCCCTGAACGAGCGGATGGTGGCCCAGATCCGGCTGTCCCTGGCGCGCGGGCTGCGGGAGCTGGAGGAGTACCTGCCGTCGGCCGAGGAGTTCCTGCGGCTCGCGAGCGCGGTCTCCGGGTGGGAGGACGACGCCCCGATCCGCACCCTGGTGGCGGCGGACACGGCGGTCGCGCTGGTCCTCGCCGACCGCTGGGAGGCGGCGGAGGCCGCGTACGGGCGTGCCCTCGCCGCGCACGACGAGGCGCCGAACCCGCCCATGATCGTGCGGATGGCGCGCGAGTTCGCCCGTCTCACGACGGCGGCCCGGGGCGCCGAGGGGGTGGACGAGGCGCTCGCGCACCTGGCGCGGGCCGACGCGGTCCTGGACGGCGTGCCGGAGGACGCCGAGGGCTTCGCCGTCTGGTACGAGCGCGGTGAGGTGCACTACCGCAGGTCCCACGTCCTGGCGGAGGCGGAGCGCTTCGAGGAGGCCCTGGCCGAGGCGGAGGCCGCGATCGGCGTCCACGAGGGGGGCGGGGAGCAGGGCGAGCTGCCGAGGGCGGAGGCGGTGCGGTTCGCCGCCCTGGTCGAGGGGAACGGGCTCGGCCGGACCGACGACGCGATCGCCCGGCTGACGACGGCGGCGGCGCGCTGCCGGAACGCGGGCCACCCCGGGGCCGCGCGGATCCTCACCGCCCTGCGGGAGGAGTACCTGGCGCGGCCCCGGGGCTGAGCGTCCTGGGCCGTGGGGGGGGGGGGGGGGGGGGGCCCCCCCCCCCCCCGGGGGGGGGGGGGCCCCCCCCCGGGGGGGGCGACCGCCCCATGAGGTTTTGGGGGGGGGCCCGGGGGCAGGAAATGGTGGC
>NZ_JBSHHY010000030.1:21857-94600 GCF_053618675.1 Streptomyces sp. NPDC055632
TTTTTTTTGTGGTTTCTGGGGGGTGGTTTTTTGTTTTTACGCGCCGGCCCCGGGGGGGGCGGGGCGGGGGGGGGGGGCGGGGGGGCCGCCCCCCCCCCCCCGCCCCACGGGGCTGTCGGGACCGCCCGTACTACCGGGTCACCGTCCACTTCTGGTTGGCGGTGCCCGCGCAGGTCCAGATCTGGAGCCGGGTGCCGTTGGCCGAGCTGTTGCCGGTGGCGTCCAGGCACTTGTTCGCGCGCGGGTTCACCACGTCCCGGGCGTCGTTGGCGACCCAGCGCTGGGCCTCCGTGCCGTTGCAGTCCCACAGCTGGAGGGGCGTTCCGTCGGCGGTGCCGGCGGAGGTGACGTCGAGGCACTTGCCGAGCGCGCGGATGGTTCCGTCCGTCCCTACGGTCCATCGCTGGGCGGCGGTCCCGTTGCAGTCGTAGAGCTGGACGGGGGTGCCGTTCGCGGTGTCGGCGGCGGCGACGTCGACGCACTTGCCGCCGATGCCGGTGATCGGTCCGCCGCCGGCCGGGGCGTCGGAGGTGGTGACGCGGACGTGGTCGACGAGGAGCTGGCTCGGGAAGGGGGTCGAGCCGTTCGGGTCGCCGGGCCAGTAGCCGCCGACCGCGAGGTTGAGGATCAGGAAGAAGGGCTTGTCGAAGACCCAGGTCCGGCCGCCGAGGTCGGCGGGCGTGCGGGTCTGGTAGACGTTGCCGTCCACGGACCAGGTGATCCGGCCCGGCGACCAGTCGACGGCGAAGGTGTGGAAGGCGTCGGCGAAGGCCTGCCCGCCGGGCAGGGTGTATCCGGCGCCGATGCCGCCGGAGCCCGAGTAGCCGGGGCCGTGCAGGGTGCCGTGGACGGTGGAGGGCTCGAAGCCGACGTTCTCCATGACGTCGATCTCGCCCGAGTTGGGCCAGCCGACCTGGCCGATGTCGTTGCCGAGCATCCAGAACGCGGGCCACATGCCCTGGCCGCGCGGCACCTTCATGCGGGCCTCGACGCGGCCGTACCGGGTGGTGAACTTCCCGGCGGTGTTGAGCCGCGCCGAGGTGTACTCGCACCGCCCGTACCAGCACTGGTAGTTGCCCGGGTTCTCCTTGCGGGCGGTGATGACCAGGTGGCCCTGGCCGTCGAGCGCGGCGTTGCGGTTTCCGGCCGTGTAGTACTGCCGCTCGTGGTTGTTGACGTTGTCGCCGGTCTCGATCTGCCACTTGTTCCCGTCCACGGCGGCGCCCGCGGGGCCGTCGAAGTCGTCGGAGAAGGTGACGGCGGCCGCCCCGGCGGCGGGCTGGAGGGCGGCGGGGGCTACGGCGGCGGGTACGGGGGCGGCTCCTTCGGCGGGGCCGGCCGAGGCCGCGGGGCCGAGCGCCGTGACGGCGAGGGCCAGGGCGAGGGCGGACAGGGCGGAGGACAGCGTGCGCCGTCGTGCGCGGGAGGAGGTCATGGCTCTCTCTTCCGTCGGGTGTGGGGGGACGGCGCCGTGGACGCGCGCCTCGGATGCATGTCAGGTACATGACACGCATGGAGCCGGACCGCTTCACCGCCCACCTGATTTAAGAAGTGAAGGAAGGGGGCGTCAAGAGGTGTGACCGCGCGAGCGGCCCGGACTCCGTACGATGCGCTTCGTTGCCACTCACACGTCTTGAAGGAGATCACCATGGCCCAGGTCACACTGAAGGGCAGCCCGGTGCAGGTCAACGGCGCCCTGCCGGAGCCCGGCAGCCAGGCGCCCGACTTCACGCTCGTCGCCGAGGGTCTCGCCGACAAGTCGCTGAAGGACTTCGCCGGCGTGCGCAAGGTCCTCAACATCTTCCCGAGCGTCGACACCCCGACGTGCGCCTCCTCCGTTCGCGCCTTCAACAAGAAGGCCGGTGAGCTGGAGAACACCGTGGTGCTCTGCATCTCCGCCGACCTGCCCTTCGCGCAGGCGCGCTTCTGCGGCGCCGAGGGCCTGGAGAACGTCAAGAACCTCTCGACGCTCCGGGGCCGCGAGTTCCACACGAACTACGGCGTGGAGATCGCGGACGGGCCGCTGGCCGGCCTGACCGCCCGCGCGGTCGTCGTCCTCGACGAGAACGACAAGGTCCTGCACGCGCAGCTCGTGGGCGAGATCGCGGACGAGCCCGGCTACGACGAGGCGCTCGCCGTCCTGAAGTAGTCACCCGGCGGCTCCGGAGCGGGAGCCGCCACCCCGGAGGGGGCCGTCACCGACACCGGTGGCGGCCCCCTCCCGCGTACGCGCTCATCCCTCCGAGCAGTCCGGGCACAGCCCCCGGTACGTGACGTCGGCCTTCTCCACGGCGAAGCCGAAACGCTCCTCCGACGGGAGGACCGCCAGCGGGTCGCCCGTCGGGTGGACGTCCCGGATGAGCCCGCAGCCCGAGCAGACCAGGTGCTGGTGCTCCCGGCGCGCGTTCGGGTCGTAGCGCTTGGCCCGCCCGTCCGTGGAGAGCTCCACGACCTCCCCCAGGGCGACGAGTTCGCCGAGGGTGTTGTAGACCGTCGCCCGCGCGATCTCCGGCAGCCGCTCGACGGCGCGCGCGTGCACCTCGTCCGCCGTGAGGTGGACGTGGTCGCCGGCCAGGACCTCCGCGACCACGCGCCGCTGGGACGTCATACGCCAGCCTCGGGATCGCAGCCGTTCCAGCAGGTCGCTCATATCGGTTCACCTCTTCGGCTCGGACGCGGGGCCCGTGGTGTCCGGTGTGCGGCCGGTGTTCCTCGGACAGGATTTGGCATTGTTCTTGACTTGGACAAGGTCCATTGTAGGATCGATTTCGTTAATGGCCAAGGGACAGGAAGACCTCAGCGCGGCGGGAGTCCGATACGTGACGGCTCTCCGGGCACGGCCCGGCCGCTCCGATCGCACTTCCTGAGCAATGTCGTCCGCCAGGTCCGGAAGGATTCCGATGTCTGAGAACCGCGTGCCCGAGAACGAAGCGCCCGAGAACCACGACGCGATCGTCGTGGACGCGAAGCTGGACGAAGCCGGGGGCGGTTGCCCGGTCGCGCACGGCCGCGCCGCCCACCCGACCCAGGGCGGCGGGAACAACCAGTGGTGGCCGAACCGGCTGAACCTGAAGATCCTCGCCAAGAACCCCGCCGTGGCCAACCCGCTGGGCGAGGACTTCGACTACGCCGAGGCGTTCGGGAACCTCGACCTGGCGGCCGTGAAGCGCGACATAGCCGAGGTCCTCACGACCTCCCAGGACTGGTGGCCCGCCGACTTCGGCCACTACGGCCCCCTCATGGTCCGGATGGCGTGGCACAGCGCGGGCACGTACCGCATCAGCGACGGCCGCGGCGGCGCCGGCGCCGGCCAGCAGCGCTTCGCGCCGCTCAACAGCTGGCCGGACAACGTCAACCTGGACAAGGCCCGCCGCCTGCTGTGGCCGGTCAAGAAGAAGTACGGCCAGAACATCTCCTGGGCCGACCTCCTGATCCTCACCGGCAACGTGGCCCTGGAGACGATGGGCTTCGAGACCTTCGGCTTCGCCGGCGGCCGCGCGGACGTGTGGGAGCCCGACGAGGACGTCTACTGGGGCCCCGAGACCGTCTGGCTGGACGACAAGCGCTACACCGGCGACCGCGAGCTCGAGGAGCCCCTCGGCGCGGTCCAGATGGGCCTCATCTACGTCAACCCCGAGGGCCCGAACGGCAACCCGGACCCGGTCGCGGCGGCCCGCGACATCCGGGAGACCTTCCGCCGGATGGCGATGAACGACGAGGAGACCGTCGCGCTCATCGCGGGCGGCCACACCTTCGGCAAGGCGCACGGCGCCGGCCCGTCGGAGAGCGTCGGCGACGACCCCGAGGCCGCGCCGATCGAGTCCCAGGGCTTCGGCTGGGCGAACTCCCACGGCACCGGCAAGGGCGGCGACACCATCACCAGCGGTCTGGAGGTCACCTGGACCACCACCCCCGCGCAGTGGGGCCACGACTTCTTCGAGCACCTCTTCGCGTACGACTACGAGCTCTCCAAGAGCCCGGCCGGTGCCCACCAGTGGGTGGCGAAGGACGCCGAGGCGATCATCCCCGACGCGCACGACCCGTCGAAAAAGCACCTCCCGACGATGCTCACCACCGACCTGTCGCTGCGCTTCGACCCGGCGTACGAGCAGATCTCGCGGCGCTTCCACGAGAACCCGGAGCAGTTCGCGGACGCCTTCGCCCGCGCCTGGTACAAGCTGACCCACCGTGACCTGGGTCCGATCTCCCGCTACCTCGGCCCGGAGGTCCCCTCCGAGGTCCTGCTGTGGCAGGACCCGCTGCCGGAGCGCGAGGGCGAGCTCCTGGACGCCTCGGACGTCGCCTCCCTCAAGGAGCGGATCCTCGCCTCGGACCTGACCGTCGCGCAGCTCGTCTCCGCGGCCTGGGCCTCGGCCTCCTCCTTCCGCGGCAGCGACAAGCGGGGCGGCGCCAACGGCGGCCGCATCCGCCTGGAGCCGCAGCGCAACTGGGAGGTCAACGAGCCGGACCAGCTGGCGCAGGTGCTCCGCGTCCTCGAAGGCGTCAAGTCCGCCTTCGACGCCGAGGGCGGCAAGAAGGTCTCGATCGCCGACCTGGTCGTCCTCGCGGGCTCCGCGGCCGTGGAGAAGGCCGCCGCGGACGCGGGCTTCGCCGTCGAGGTGCCGTTCACGCCGGGCCGGGTGGACGCGAGCCAGGAGCAGACGGACGTGGAGTCCTTCGCCGCCCTGGAGCCCAAGGCGGACGGCTTCCGCAACCACCTCGGCAAGGGCAGCCGGCTTCCGGCCGAGTTCCTCCTCGTCGACCGGGCCAACCTGCTGAACCTGAGCGCCCCCGAACTGACGGTCCTCGTCGGCGGTCTGCGCGTCCTGGGCGCGAACCACCAGGGCTCGAAGCACGGCGTCCTGACCACGGTCCCGGGCACCCTGACGAACGACTTCTTCGTCAACCTGCTCGACATGGACACCATCTGGCGGCCGGTGGCCGGGGACGCGGACCTCTTCGAGGCCCACGACGCCGCGACGGGCACGGTCCGGTGGACCGGCACCCGCGCCGACCTCGTCTTCGGCTCCAACAGCGAACTGCGCGCGCTGGCCGAGGTCTACGCGAGCGACGACGCGAAGGAGAAGTTCGTGAAGGACTTCGTCTCCGCGTGGGACAAGGTGATGAACCTGGACCGGTTCGACCTCGTCTGACCCTCTCCCGCCCGCGGCCGGACGGCGCCCCCCGTCGTCCGGCCGCGGCACGCCCGGCCCGGACGGCTCCCCGCCGTCCGGGCCGGTCCCGTTCCCGACTCCCCTTCTCCGGCGCGCACATGACGCCGTACGGGGGAGGCAACCCCGGCGCGTCCGCCGCCGTCCTCCGGGGCGAGAGGGGGCACCGGGGAGCCGGACGGCCGACGCCACCGGCGGTGCTCCCACGGAACGAACGTGAGGAAGACCGTCTTGATACGTGGCATACGCGGCGTGACCACCGCCGCCGCCTTACTCGCGCTGGCGGCGGCGACGCCCGGCGCGGCGCACGCGGGGGAACCGTCGCCCGGACCGACGGCGACGACCGCCCGGGAGGCCGGACGCGGGAACCCCGAACTCCCCCCGGGCTGGCGGGTCACCGGGACCGGTGCGGACCGGCAGCTCGTGTGGACGTCGCCCGGACCCGTCCCCATGGGCGACGCCCGGGTCGAGTTCCACGCCGGCGACCGGCTGCTCGGCCGTCCGGCGGCCGATCCCGACGGGCGCGCCTTCCGGCTCCCCCTCGGGGACGCCCGGCTCGACGGGAGCGACCGGCTGCGGGTGACGGCCGGCGGCAAGCGGCTGGACGCCGCTCCCTCCGCCCCCCTCCGGCCCCTCGCCCCGCCCACCGGGCCGCGGCAGGCCCCGCCCCGGTCCGCCGCGCCGGAGGCCCTCCTCCCGGCGAACCCGGTCGACCCGGGCACGCCCGGCCCCTACCGGACCGTGAGCGGCGAGTACGTCCTGCCGTCCGTGTCGCTGCCCGACTTCCCCGTGCCCGTCGAGATGCGCGCCGTCGTGGTGGGTCCGGCCGGCGCGCCGGGCAAGCGGCCGGTGGCCCTCTTCCTGCACGGCCGGCACGCCACCTGCTACACGCCCGGGACCGAGGACGCGACGGGCGCCTGGCCCTGTCCGGCGGGCACCCGGGAGATACCGAGCCACCGGGGATACCTGAACGCCCAGAAGCTCCTGGCCTCCCAGGGCTACGTGACGCTCTCGATATCCGCCAACGGCGTCAACGGGCAGGACCACAGCATCGACGACGCGGGCGCGCAGGCCCGTTCCTCCCTGGTCCGGCTGCACCTGGCCCGCTGGGCCGACTGGGCCGCGAACCGGCCGGGCGCGCCGGCCGCCGTGCGGAAGACCGCGCCCGCCGACCTCTCGCGGGTGCTGCTCGTCGGCCACTCGCGCGGCGGCGAGGGCGTCAACCGGGCGGCGCTCGACAGCCTCTACCCGCCGCCGGCCGACCGGGACGGCCACCACGGGCCCGTACGGTGGAAGATCCGCGGCAACGTCCTGATCGGGCCCACGATCTTCGGCCAGAACCCGGCCCCCGACGTGCCGTCCACGACGATCCTGCCGGGCTGCGACGGGGACGTGAGCGACCTCCAGGGCCAGATCTACCTCGACGGCACCCGTGGCGTCGGCCGGGGCACGGCCCTGCACAGCTCGGTCTACATGGTCGGGGCCAACCACAACTTCTTCAACACCGAGTGGACCCCGGGCCAGGCCCAGGCCCCGGCCTCCGACGACTTCTCGTCCGACGAGACGCCCGACCCGGTCTGCTCCCCCGGCGCGGCGACCCGGCTGACCGCCGGGCAGCAGCAGAAGGCGGGCGCGGCCTACATCGCGGCGTCGGCGCGGCTGTTCGTCGGGGGCGACGACCGGGTGCGGCCGCTGCTCGACGGCACCGGCCGCCGCGCGCCCTCGGCGGGCCCGGCCCGGGTCCTCACCCACGCCGTCGGCGGGCACCGCGTCCCGGCCTTCCTGCCGGACGCCTCGACGGCGGTCTCCGGCTCGGGCCGGCTGTGCGCCCAGGTCGATCCCGACGCCGGACGCGCCTGTCTGAACCCCGAGGAGGGCGGCGCCTCGCCGCACTTCGCGGTCTGGGACGCCTCTCCCGAGCCGGGCCGCGACGCCGTCGCGCTGCGGTGGGACGCTCCCGGGAAGCCGGTCGCGGTACGCCCGTCCCGGCCGGTCTCGCTGGCCGGCTCCGACGCCCTGGCCCTGCGCCTGGCCGTGCCGCCCAACAGCGCGGGCACCCGGTTCGACGTCGCCGTGACCGACGCCTCGGGCCGCCGCGCGCACCTGGGCCGCGTCCGGGTCGACGGGCTGCCGGGCAGCGACCGGACCGCGTCCGTGTGGGCGCGCGAGGTCCGCGTCCCGCTGTCCGCCGCGAGCCGGGCGGGCCTGGACCTGAAGCGGATCGCGTCGCTCGAACTGTCCCCGGGCGGCGGCGCGGGCCGCGCGTGGCTCGTGGACGGGTGGGGCTGGCGTCCGGGCACCCCGGCGGTGCGGCCGGCCGCGCTGCCGCGCGTCGACATCGGCCGGCTGACGGTCGACGAGGGCGACTCCGGGGTGCGGACCTACCGCGTCCCGGTGCGGGTCTCCGGGAAGGGTGCCGGACAGGTCCGCCTGTTCGTGCCCGGCCCCGACGGCGACGGGGCCGTCTCGCGCCTGGTGACGGTGCGCCCGGGGCGCCACGACATCGACGTGCCGGTCGAGGTCCGGGGCAACACCCGCTTCGGCTACGACACGGCGCACGACGCGTTCGTGAAGGCGGTGCGCGGGGCCGTGGTCGGCTCCCACCGGGGCGGCGTGACCGCCCGTAACGACGATCCCCTGCCCGCGGTGACCGTGACGCCCGTCGCGGACGACGTGACCGAGGGCCGGGCCCTGACCTGGCGGGTGACGCTGTCCGCCGCGGCGGACGCCGACATCATGGGCACGGTCGGCGTGCTGCCGGTGACCGGCGGCGCCGAACTGTCCACGGCGGACATCGATCCGGAGTGGCTGGAGCAGCAGATCGGCGAGGTCCCGGATCCGGCCGTGCCGCTGTCCGAGGCGGTCCCGGGCGGCCTGTCCCTGTGGTTCTCCGTCCCCGCCGGGGAGACGAGCACGGAGCTGACCGTGCCCACCGTCGCGGACCGCGTCAAGGAACCGACGGAGTCCCTGCGGGCCGCCCTGTCCCTCTTCGACGGCTCCTGGGAACCGGTCCCGGGCCCGGAGTTCACCGGACGGGTACGGGACGCGGCGTAACCGTTACTAAAGACTGAGCATGAGTTGCACATGTTCAGCCGAACGCCCCGAACGGTCTTGGGCGTTCTGGTCCACCGCGTTCCTGCCGCGTTCAGCGCCATCGGATCGTGTCCGTGGTCCGGGTACGCGGGGGCGATTTCCCTCGCTCCTTCGGGTGCCGGGTCGAGCCTGGGCGGTCCGATGCCTCACACCATCGCTCTGGTGGTGTGAGGGCGGTGCCGTCCGTCGCCTGACCCGGTGGCCGGGGGAGCGTCGTCCGATGATCGACGGCCTACTCGTGAAGGGCCCCGCCGAGGGCATGGTCGCGGACCGGGCCATATTCCTGCCTGGACCGCGCTGCAAGGGGCAGGAGCGGGGACGGGCAGCACCGGGAGCAGAAAGTTCCGACAATCAGCCCACCCGACGGGAACGTACATGAGTGCTCGCGAGCGCGGCCTTGGCAGCCGCCGCACGTTCCGGCCAAGGAGACGGACCTCCCGCCACCGCGCGGAAGGGGGGCGGCGTCGGCATACGGCTGATGCTCAACGGTCGCGGTGGTGGCCCTCACCGCCACGGCGACGGCGGGCACCATGCTGTGGCCCCGGGCCGACGCTCCCTCGGGCAACGCCGCCCCGCCGAAGGCCGGCGCCTCGCACCGGCCCCCGGGACCCAGCGCCTCGCCCCAGCCCCCGGTGCCTGCCGGATACCGGCTGAAGGAGGCCCGTCGAGGTCCTTTCACCCCGTCCGGGACGGCTGGGCCCCGCAGGACCGGCCCGGCAACGAGGTCACCTGCTTCGACCCCACCAGGCCGACGGGCCTGCGGGTCGACGTCGTCATATTCGCCAGCGTGGAACCGCTCCGGCACTGACGTGAGACCAAGGAGGCCCAGACCCGCCGCGAGAACCCGGGCTACAAGCGGGTACGGATGGACGAGACCACTTTCCGGGAACAGCGAGCGGGCGAGGTACTGGGAGTTCACCTTCAAGGGCCGCGAACACGATTTCCGCGCGGCGGAACTGGCGTTCACCAGCACCGACGGGACCCAGTACGTAGTCTTCCTGTCCGCACCGAGCGCCCAGTGGGACGAGTTCCGCCCCGCCTTCGATGTCGCCGTGAACGGGATCCGGTTGCCGGAGTAGTGGTGCGTGAGCTGGGGTGGTGCACGGCCCTCCCGTGCACCACCCCAGCCCCCTGCTCAGCACCAGGTGTCGGACCGACCACGCGCGATGCGCGCACCCGCTTCGAAGTCGTCGTAGTGCACGCGCACGTCCTGGATGCCGAGAGCCCGCATCAGATCCGTCAGCCGCACGACGTACCGACGCCCGACTTTCCGTAATGGGCAAGGGAATTCACCGCTTCTCGCCCGCGTGTACGCCGTACTCAGCCCCAGGCTCAGCGCGTCCGCCGCCATGCGCATCCCCACCTCCTCCGGAAGTCCGAACACGGCGGAGAAGGCGACGGACTCATCACGATGGCGCTTCATCGGGCGGACCCCCATATCCCGAACAGGCCCAACTGCTCGCTCAATGCGTTCTGGGCGCGAGGGCTGGCTCGGCGGCGCCCACACTGACGTACCTGGCGCACATGGTCCAGGAGGCCCAGTCGATACGCCAGCGACCCCAGCCGTTCGCCCTGTGCCTGCTGGGCGAGGGTCCTGGACATCCCGCCGACACGTACGACTTCATCGGCCGCCATCGTCAACGGATCGAGCCCTTCCGGCTCCGGTACCGTTCCCCACTCTCCCACCGGGGTCTCCTCCGGACTGCGGCGGCCCGTCCGCCACCCTGCGGCGAAGGCCTCGTCGACCAGGTGCTGCTCAGTGAGCGATGTGTCCGCCCGGCCAAGGGTTCGTACACCCTCCAACGTTCCTTGCAGCAAGGCGGAACACACGTCAGCGTGCTCGGCGCCGGTACGGCGGGAGAGCGAGTACGCCGCTCCTCTCAAGCGGGGCGCGAGCAACCACACAGCCACAAGCGTCCAACTCCGTCCGCTTTCAACCTCGTCCTGGCGGATGTGGCCGGCGATGTGCCGCCAGTGAGCGATCCGGTCAGGGTGGCCCGGTTCTGCTCGAAGGGCCTGGGACCGCAGATCGTCCAGCGAGGTGCCCGCTCGACCGCAGTGCGGCTCCATGGGTACGTCCGAACCACTGCACAGCGGCTGCCCCTGGGCGTACCGCTGCTCCACGGACCTGCAGATGCGGGTGAAGACATCGGGGGACGGGGTCATCGCTCACCCTCGGGCCACTCCGGGCCGGGGCCGCTCTGCGCCCATGCGTCAGGGTCGAAACGCCGCGAGAAATCGCCCACTTCGGCGGCCGTGCCTTCCGATGCCGTCGGCCGGCTCCCGGTACCCGACGGTTCCGCCGCGTCACCCGGGTGGCCGGCCGCGTCCCCGCCGTGCGGCGGCCAGGAGGCGGGTGTGGCCAGCGGCGGGTCCTCAGTACCGGTCTCCGAGGGGTCGGCAGGGGGACGCCCGTCCTCGTGGTCGGCCAGACGCATATGCCTGCGGATGTTCTCCGCGGCCTCCGGCCGGCCCGCCGCGTCCGACGTACGCGCGAGACGGTCCAGGAACACCCTGGTCTCGTCCGACCCTTCGGTGAACCCCTCGCTGTCCAGCCAGGCGGCCAGGAGATCGGCGGAAGGTGCCTGTCTCTCTGCCGGACGGATCGGGCCATGGACCGGCGAGGTTTGCCCACCACCCGACTCCGGGTGGTCGAATCCGCTCATCGGCTCCCCTTCCACTGGCTTCCAGCGGCTCCGGAACAGATCCCGGTACTCCTCGGGGATCTCCTCGTCATTGGCGGCGGCGGACAGGACCGTCAGAGGAGCGATCATGTCCACCGCACGCTCGATCTGGTCGTCGTGGCGGGCCATCCACCAGACCACCGCGTTGCCGGGACTCCGCAGAACGTCCTCCCCCAGGTACTCCCGGAGGTTGCGCTCGTGCTGCCGCCGGCTCTCCCAGCTGTCCACGGCCTTGCGCAGCCCGTCCAGCTCTTCCAGGTGCTCCTGGTCCCTGGTCCGCAGGGCCAGCCGAATGTCCGTGGCGAAGGCCTCCACCAGCTCCGAACCGTCGAGGATCGGTGTTCCCAGCACTCCCTCCAGCGAACGTTCCAGGAACGTGCACCGGCCGGGGTTCTCGGTCAGCGTCACACTCTCCACACGTTGCAGGACGGACGTCGCGGCCAGGGCGGCCGGGTTGCCGTGTGAAGAGAGGGCGAACCTCTCCGCGGGCCGCCACCAGACGGAGGCGGAGAACAGGAAGGGGCAGTCCTCGACGGCGCTCTGGACGGGAACCACCACGATCGACGTCTCCTGGTAGGGAACTTCAGCCGGAGGCTCGGGAACAGACTCGTCCAGGTCTGGAGCCGTGGGACGCGTACCCTCCGCACGCGACACCCGCATATCGATCAGCAGAGCACCGGCGATGAGCGCAGGCAGGAGGAACCACACCCAAAGCGGACAGCCAAGCGCGACTCCCACCGCCAGGGTGGTGGCAACGACTCCGCCAGACATGAGGCGCGTGATGTGCTGGGTACTCATGGTCCTTCCCTTGTCCCTTGCGCACCCGAAGCCGAAGCGAGGTATGCGACTCCTTGTGCAAGGTCGATTTCCCGGCAGAACCGATCGGCGGTCCGCAAACGGTCGTCGCGCTGGGCCCGAAGTCCCCCAGCCGTGTCGGCGGGCTCCGACTCAGCCCAGTCGCGCGTCATCACATAGAGCTGGTTCAACAGGTCCCGGTCTCCGTAGGCGGCCAGGAGCAACGCGTTCAGGACCTCCTCCCCCACCTGCCGCAGCGTCAGGGCGGCGAGCCAGCGCTGCACCGACGGGGACCAGGCGCGCGCCGGCTTCCCCGCCATCACGGCCCGCCAGGCGAAGACGAATGCCTGCCAGGGCGGGTGGACGCGGAGTTCAGCAGGGTCGAGCAACGCCAGAAGTACCTCTAGGCCGCCGTCCACCGGCCTCGCCCGCGGCAGAAGGCGGTGCACCAGCCGCCCGTACAACCGGCGGTTGCCGCGCGCCAGCTCCAGGAGAGCGGAGCGGGCCGCCGCCTTGATGTCCTCGGGGTTCTCCTGCCGCAGGGCGAGATGCCTGAGCCGGACCACGGCCTGCTCCGGATGGGTGACGGCCATCACCTGCCGGCACACGACCGTCAGCACTCGCGCGAGATCGGGTGCTATGTGCGCCATCGTCACCCACTGGTAGACGTACGAGCGGAACCGCGACCCGTACCGTTCGTGGCTGAGGCCCAGTTCAAGCGCCGCCGCGGCCTCGGCCCGCAACCGGCCCTCTGCCGAGGGGTGGGTCCATTTCTCGATGAGCAGGTGCAGGTCATCAGGTCGATCGGTCCGCAGGACCTGTTCCGCGAAGCGGGCGACCAGACGCGCGCGGTCCTCCGCCCCGAGGCCAGGAAGCTGCATGCATTCGCCCACCCAGTCCCTGAAGTCTGAGCGGAGTTCGGGGAAGTTCTCCCAGAAGTGCCTTCTGACCGCTTCGTCGTAAGCGAGCCTGACGAACCGCACCCGCCCGTCGTCCTCCCGGGCAAGGGGTAACTCCTCGAACTGCTCGTCCAGACCCGCCCGGGCCAGTTTGGGCGTTTCGTCCGGAGGGTGCTCCAGGACGCCTAGAAGGCTGCGCGCGGTGCTCAGCACCGTGTCCGCCGGTCCGCCACTCGTCATGCTCGCCGCGAGCAGCAGTGCTCGTTCCTCCGCGCCTCGGTGCTGCCGTAGGTCTCCGGCCACCTGCTGCGACCAGTTGGTCGCGGCGACCATCGCCTCGTCCCGCCAGTGCTCGAAATTCGTGCCACGGCCCCGGTCCCGGGCCTGCACCACCAGGCCCGCCAAGCGGTCCAGCTCTCGCATGGGAGCGGTCTCGAACAGATGGGGCAGGTCACCGTGGTCCAGTTGCTCGTACTCGAACCTCACGCCCCGCACCCTCAGGTGCCGACTGAAGACCGCCCGCCCACTCGGCCGTTCGAAGTGCACGGCCAAAGGGGCGAGTTCCGCATCGAGCATCCATTCCAGACCCGACGGAGTCACGGCGACCAGCCGGGCACCGCTCTCCTCGACCAGCGCGCGATAAGACATGAGCGTGCGCTGAGCAGCCGGGTAGTCGCTGTCGCCGATGCTCGACAGGTCCAGCAGATAGCGGTCGTCGGGTGACGGGTCGAGGGGCTCCTCTTCTCTGACCATGGGCAGTTCCTCGATGCGGCTGTCCGGCACCGACACCTCCACCAACAGCATGGTCGCCGCGGAGCGCCGGCCGATTCCGGGCGGACCTTCCAGGAGCACCACCGCACCGGGCCGCACCAGCCGGTCGGCCGCCCGGGCGTATCCACCCGGCCATACGAAGCACTTGGCGAGCCGCCGCCGGTGCTCGCGTACGATCTCCAGCCGATCAACGCCGGCCCTGACCAGGGGTTCTCGCAGGCCGATCGAGTAGTAGTAGGCGTTGTTCTGGTCACCGCCACCGCTGTGCACCGGTCCCTGCGGGTCACTGATCGACGTGCCGCCCGTGCCGGTCAACATTCCTCGTCCACAGGCCGCCCATTCCGGTCTGCCCTTTGCCGGACCTCCCCATGGTTCTCGCCCACGTACTGCACGTTGCCTCCGTCACCGGAGATACGCGGGCCCAGGTACTGCTCACGCGCCTGATACAGATGCCCGCTCCCGGTGTGGACCGGGCCCTGGGGCTCGCTGACGAAGGTTCCGGAGAAGTCCCCGTTGAGATTGCCGATCCCCCCGCGCTGGCGGTGCTTGATCACCCTGTCCTGCGTCCGGGCGTCTCCGGCCCCGTCCCTGTCGGTGCCGCGGTCGTCGGCCAATGATGCCGAACGTGTTCGGTAGCCGTTGCTCCGCGCGGCGGCTCCCAGTTCGGGCAGCAACTCCACGAGGTCGTCGGCCAGCCCCGTCAGGTCGGCATCCGCGTTGCGGTGGCTGAGCCGTCGGTACTGGCAGGAGGCCAGGGCCTCGATGTCGCCGGGAAGATCGTCGGGGCGCAGCCTCTTCGCGCCACCGACCAGCAGAGGGATGACCACGGCCCCGGTCTCGAGCGCTTCCCTGATCTCCCTCCGGGTCCAGTCGTCCTCGTCCTCCAGAGGACTCCGGCCGCCGGGACCTCCCGACTCCAGCCAGCGGGGCCCCATGACGGCCAACAGCACGCTGCTGCGCCGGACCGCGGTGAGCAGTTCCTGGGGGAACCGGCTTCCCAACCGGATGGACTTGCTCGCCCGGAAGACATTGTCATTGCCGAACACCCTGGACAGTTCCCTTTCCACGAGTGTGGCGGTAGCTTCCTCGTCGTTGGTCCGGTAATTCACAAAGATTAGAGGCACGCAGAATTCCATTTCTGTGCGATGTTCCCAATTTCGACGGAAAGGAGAAAAGATGTCGATGGGATGCCGAAGACCCGGAGGACAGGATCGAGTCCGTGCCGGAGAAACTCCCCGGCACGACGAAAAGCGGCCGAATTACTGTGCGGCCAAGACTCCTGTGACCGGAAACAGCCCTCAGCGACCGACGCCGAGTACGTTGGCGAGTGCGGGACGGAGCCCGCGCACCGCCGGGTTTCCACGGAACCGGGACCATTCACGGTCCAGCCGACGCACGTCTGTACGGACGGTGGCCGAGGAAACGACGCTCATGAAGGCCAGCGGTTCGCGGGCCGTTTCGCACGACCGCTCGATCTCACCCGATGCGGCGAGCGCCAGAGCATACCGGAGGCCGTACCGCGCACGGGTGTTCAGTGCGTGGGGGGCGATGCGCCGGCACTGGCGCTCCAGCACGTCGGCAGCCTGCCGGGGGCGGCCAAGGTCGTAGAGGCACCACCCCTCCACCATCGAGACCGGGTCCTTGAGCTGGGTAGTGCCGAGCACCGGACCGACCGATGGCTCCACGTCAGCCGCCAAGAGATCGCGCGCCCGTTCCAGCGCTCTTCCGCAGGCCCTTTCGTCACCCGCGAGGGCATGGCCCTGGGCCTCGCGCTGGGCTGCCAGACCTCTGACCCTGGGGGGCGCGGCACTGCGTTGAGCCTGTCGGGCGAGCGCAATCGTCCGGAGAGCGTCCCCGCCGTAGTAGGTGACGAGCGCGCGGCGGACCAGCGCATAGTCCGCCAGGTCCGTGTCCCCGCCGGCCTGCGCCAGCTCCACCGCCTCGGCCGTAGCGCGCAGTGCGGTGGTCTCGTCCCCGTTCTCCTGGGCCATCCACCCGACGTACTCGGCGAAGCGGGATGCGGTGATGAACAGGTCGGCCCGGGAGGGTCCGATGGTACGGGAGGCCAGCGTCGTGACGGTGAAGGCCTGTGAGCGGAGAACGGGCAGCATCGCGGCGGGTGCCAGGCTCTGGCCCAGCCTCTTCATTTGGCGCAGCTGCTCCTGGAACAGGGCGCCCGGCGGTAGGTTCTGGTCGCCGACATGACCGGCCCCACCCCCGTCCGCCATACCGGCGGCGAGGAGCGAGCCCACCCCTGTGGCGATCACCCGGCGCCGCGCGGGCCTCGGCCTGCTTACGGCCGATTGAACCTCCCCGGAGAACAGTCGGCGTAGCCGTCCGCCGGCATTGAAGTAGGCGTCACAGCACTGGGCCAGATTCATCGTGGGAGGATTCACACCCCGCTCGATCTTGGAGAGATGCCCGGTGCTATAGGTCGTGACTTCCGCCAGCTGCTTGAGCGTCATTCCCGCGTCCTCACGCAGCCGACGCAGCTCCGCACCAAAACGTAACGGGACGTCCATACCCCCACCTTTCCCATACTTGTACGACCGAATTACCCATCGGTCGCCTCCTGAAGGAGATTCTGGCATGGTCGCGCGTCGTTCAGCCGGCTAAAGCGAAGTTTCATGTTTCCTCCTTCTGCTCGGGCACGGGAACCCGGGGCGCAGCCCATGACCCCGTGCTGTGACCGCGGCCCGGTATCAGGCGCTCGACGTGCAAGGATCCCTCTGACGCCGATTGCGCACCCCGGCCCTACGGAGATGCGAAATATCGGGTTCCGGATCGCACGGTTTCCGTGATCACCCCTGCCGACCGCATCGGATGACTATCGTGTCGACGAGCCGAAGACCGAGCGGGAGGGGCCAGGTGTTACCGGAAACACTGAGCAGCATCGCGGCAGAGGCCGGGGTGGCCGTGGTGGAGACGGCCGGGACCGGTCGCTGGACGCTCTTCGGGGAACAGGTGGCCTGCTGGCTCGCTCGGGGCGGGCAGGCCGAGCGGGCCGACCTCGCCCGCCTGGCCGAGACCGAGGAGGCTCTGCGCTCGGCCGTCGACGCCTCGTCCCGGGCTGTCGCCGCCCGCCACGCGATGGTCTGGCAAGGCCGCTTCACCGCCGTGCTGGAGCAACTGAGCGCCGACGAACGCCACCCCGCGGCAGCACACCTCCAGCGTCTCGTGCGCGACCACGTCGCCGGCGCCGCCCCGGCGGCCACTACCCCCGGCGTCATCGCCGGGGAGAACGTGCGGCTCCAGGCCGACCGCGGGTCGCTCGTGGTGGGCGTGGCGAACGGGGACGTGCACTTCACATCCCCTTTCCGCCCGGGTCCGGCACAGGGCTGAACGGACCGGGTGACTCAGGCCCACCCTCCTCCGAACGGATCACGCGGGCGGTGCCGCTCCCCGCCGGAGACAGGACCGTGCCATGCGCCCGAGCGGACCTCGTACAGGCATCCGACCACGGCTTCGCCGTCGGCTGCTGGAACCAATACCTGTTCCTCGAAGCGCCGCAGGCAACAGGCAGCGCGCCGCACGGCCCCGACACGGCTGACGCCACCCGAGAGGTTGTCCATGCCGCCCGGCAGCGCTTCCTGCGGCGTGGCAGAAGCGTCCGCCCTCCGTTCGGACTGGCCGCACGGCCTCACGCACAGGAGCTGCTGGACCGTCTGGTCGCGGAGGATGGGCCGGCCACCGTCGTCTGTGAAGGCCCCGCGGGAATGGGGAAGTCCGCCGTCATCGAGGAGGTCATCGGCCTGGTGGCCAACCGGGGATGGCCGGTCCTGCCCTTCCGGATGGACGAGGTGGAGGCGGACGACCGGACCGCACAGGCAGTGGGCTCACGACTGAGGCTACCCGGCTCCCCCGCCGCGCTGATCGCCCAGGTGGCGCAGGGCGGTCCCGCTCTGCTGGTCGTGGACCAGCTCGATGCAGTGAGCAGCTACAGCGGGCGCATCCCGGAGGTCTTCGAAGCCGTCGACGAGATGCTGGAGGCGTTGGCCAACTCACCGAACGTCAAGGTCGTGCTGGTGGCGCGGACGGTCGATGTCGAGAAAGACCCAAGGCTCACGAGTCTGGTCGACCAGAAAGACATGGTCGAGCGGTTCGTGCTGGGGCTGCTGGACGACCAGGCCGTTCGCGCAGTACTCGAGCAGAGCGGCACACCTCCGGAGGAGCTCGACACGGAGACCTTGGTCCTGTTGCGGACACCCCTGCACCTTGCCGTCTTCAGCAGATTGACGAAGGGGGCACGGGCAACGGCCTATCGGAGCCTGCAAGACCTCTACGACCAGTACACAGACGACAAGCGACGTGAGGTGGAGCGGTTGCTCCCCCGTGAGGTCTGGCCGGCCATCACCCAGCATCTGGTCGAGGAGATGAGCCGACGCGAGACCGTCACCGTTCCTTACGCGCTCCTGGACCAGTTCGCCAGAACCGACCTGGCGGTGCTCTCCTCGGCCGGAATCCTTCTCCACGCGGAGAACGGCCGTATCGGGTTCTTCCACGAGACGTACTTCGACTATCTCTTCGCCCGCTCCTTCGTCCTGGCGGGCAGCGACCTCCATGATTTCCTCGCGGCAAGCGGACAGGCCCTGTTCCGCCGGGCCCAGACCCGTCAAATCCTGGAACATCTGCGGGACACTGACCGCACGGCCTTCCGACAAACTGCGGTTCGCCTGCTCACCTCGGACCTGGTCCGGCCGCATCTGCGGTTCGTGGTCGTGGCCGTACTCGAACAGCTCGACGCCACCAGCGAAGACTGGGCCGCGCTGGAACCCCTTGCCTGGGGAGAGGACGTGACCTCGGGCAACCTGCGCCGCCTGCTGGCCCTGCCATCCTGGTTCGAGGCGGCCGACACCGGGAGGTGGGAAAGGTGGCTCGCCACACCCGAAGCGGTACCGCTGGTCCTCCCCCAGCTGGAGTGGGGCACCCCACACCATCCGGCACGCATAACGGAACTCCTCGAGCCGTATCGGGATGCCGGGGGTCCGTGGCGGCAGCGCCTCCTCTCCTGGGTCCAGTCGCGGCCCTCGGTGCACGCCCTCGGGCTGATCCTCGCTCTCATCGACCGTGGTGACTTCGATATCGCGCCCGACGGTTCTTCCGACACCAAGGCGGACTTCTGGTCCCTGTTCGAACAGCTCGCCCAGGAGGACGTAGGTGTCGCGCTCCAGGTGCTGGGAGCCTTTCTCACCCGCGGGTTACAGCAAGCCGCCGCAGCGGGTCACGGCGACCCCTTCGCCTCCGGCCATCTGCCCATTCACAGAAGCTCCAGCCCGGGCACGCTCGTCACCGAGGCGGCCGAGGCGGCCCCCGCGGCAGCGCTCGAACACGTCCTGCCGTTCGTCGTCGCCGTCGCGAAGTCCAGCCACGCGGCCCTTTCCGACGTCTCCCTTCTACGCCCCCGGTGGGCGCTTCCCCCTTCTGGGCTCCAGCCTGACCTTGACGAAGCCCTGTACTGGACGGCTCACGAGGCCCTGCGGACCCTGGCCCAGCAGAACCCCCCCTCCGTCACCGAGGCCATGGGGTCCCTGACGGCGGTGGGCGGTGGGCGGGCCCTGCGCTTCCTTGCCTGCCGGACCTACACGGTCTGGAACCGCCCGGACGAAGCGCTCGCCTGGCTGATGAGCGACCCCGAGCACTTGCATATCGGCTGGGCGGACAGTGCGTGCTGGGCTTCACGTGAACTCATCGTCGCGACGACGCAACGGTGCGAGGACACCACTCTGGAGCAGCTCGTCCAGCTTCTATTCGACCACTTTCCCCGCTGGGAACGGCTCCCCGAGGGCCGTCACCTGTTCGGGCGAGCACAATACGTGCTCCTCGGCGCGGTCGACGAGAAGCGCCGCAGCGCTGCTGTGGAGAGGCGCCTCGGCGAGTTGGAACGAAAGTTCGGGCAGCATCCTCCGGTCGGGCCTCGGGAGCCAGAGGCCCATTGGGTGGGCCCTCCGGTGCCGGGTTCCGCAGGTGAGCACATGACAGATGACCAGTGGCTACGTGCGCTGAGGAAGTACGACAAGGAACAGACCAACTGGGAAGGCGACATCCCGACAGGCGGAGCAACCGAGCTGGCTTCCATACTGCGTGCCGTAGCCGGGAAGGAACCGCAACGGTTCGTTCGACTGGCACTCACCTTCGACGAGACCGTTCCGGCTCCTGCCTTCGCAGCCGTGATCGACGGGGTCGCGGGGAAGACCGACGCCGACGTCCTGCTCCGGCTCTGTTCCCACGCTCGTCGTCTCGTGGGGGAGAGTTTCGCCAGAACCATCTGCCGGGCCATAGAAACCGCTGCCTCGGATGTCGTAGGGCACGCCGCCCTCGTCGACCTGTTGGCCGACTGTGTCGATGACCCGGATCCCGCCGTCGAAGCGGCGCGATCCGGTGCCGCCCCAGGGCGGGACCCCTACGGCGGGGACCTCCTGACCGCAGGGTTGAACTCCACACGAGGGCAGGCCGCGCTCGCCATCGGCGCTCTGTTCAGGGCGTCGGACACGGTTGCCCAGGGGCTCATCCCCCTACTCGGAAGGCTCGCTGTGGACCCGATCATGGCGGTCCGCGTCTGCGCGGCGGAGGCGGTGGCCGCTCTGCTGCGCCACGCCCCGGAGACCGCCCTCGACCTGGCGGAAAGCCTCTTCACCGACATACGCGTCGACATTCACGAGGCCCGGACCACCCACTGGCTCCTTACCTGGAGCCTGATCCGCGACACCCGGCGCTTCGCACCGGAACTCCTCCGGGCCCTCTGCGGCCCGGAGAAAGCTGTCCGGCACGCCGGAGCGACTTGGGCGGTCCTGAGCATGCAGGGGCGGTTGATCCCCGGCCTGCCCACCGACCCGGCCGGGCTCACGACGGCGGCACGTCAGGGCGCCGCCGAGATGGCTGCCGGGGACCCCGCGTATGGCGCATCGCTACTCCAAGGAATGTTCCATGACAGCGATGCGGCGGTACGCGCAGCGGCAGCACGCGCGATGACCGGCGTGATGTCGCTGTCGCCCACTGCCGCGGACGGCCTCATAGGCGCATTCCTCGGCAGCCCCGCTCTTGCGGAGCACCCCGACAAGCTGGCCCGTGCCCTCGCCGACTCGGCCGCGCGGCTGCCCTCCGGAGCGATCGAGGCATGCCAGGCGTTGGCAGCGGTATCCGAGCGGAACAGCAGAGAGGGTCGACGCGGATACGCGCTGATCCAGCGGTATCTGATCGAGGCGGTGCTCCGCCTGTACCGGCAGGGGGATGCGGAGGTCCGCGCGCAGTGCCTCGACATCATCGACGTCCTCTATAGCACCGGTGCTCACGGACTGACCGCCGCGCTCTCGGGCGAGCGCTGAGGCTCTCCGGGGTTCTGGGAAGCCTCAAGCCTCGAACACCGTCTCCGGGCGCGTTCACTCGATCGACGAGTACACATGGGCTGGCAGCAGTCGTGCCGCAAGGGGCGGCTCCGTGGTTGCAGTTTTGGTTGCAATCAACGACGTTCGGCACCGTTCAGAGGCATTATGCGCCTCTGCTTCTCCGCAGGTCAGGACGTTCCCGTACCTTGCCGAACCTTCAAGCGAGCACTGAGCAGGCACAGGGAGTGTCCCGTTCTTGAACCAGCGATACGCCGTATGGGGGCTCACCCCCTGCGCTCGTGCCCACTCAGTCAGATTCACGCGAAGATCGGAGCGGAACCAGAGTCATGCCATATCCACTCATGCACGCTTAATCGATGGCAGTCTCATAGCCCTCACCGCACGGGAGACAGAGCGGCCGGCGAGCCCCGGGGAGAGATCCCGGGGCCCGCCGGTCGTCCTTCCCCACCGTCCGGAACGCGGGCGGCCCGGACGAAAACGTGTCGACAGCGCCCCGCCCGCCTGGCAGCCTGACGCCCCGTGACGAGCAGCGAACTGTGGACCCGTGAGACCGCCGACCGCTACGACGCCGAGGACGCCGGGATGTTCTCGGACGCCGTCCTCGGACCGACCCTCGACTTCCTGGCCGGGCTCGCCGGAGACGGCCGGGCCCTGGAGTTCGCCATCGGGACCGGGCGGGTGGGCGTTCCGCTCCGGGAACGCGGCGTGCCGGTGGCGGGCATCGAACTGTCCGAGCACATGGCGGCGGTCCTGCGCCGCAAGGCGGACGAGGAGACGCTCCCGGTGACCTTGGGGGACATGGCCACGACCGTCGTCCCCGGCGAGTTCTCCCTGGTGTACCTCGTCTACAACACGATCTCGAACCTGCTCACCCAGGACGAGCAGGTCGAGTGCTTCCGCAACGCCGCGCGGCACCTGGCGCCCGGCGGCCGGTTCGTCGTCGAACTGGCCGTGCCGCCGCTGCGGTTCCTGCCGCCCGGCCAGATCGCGGTGCCGTTCGACGTCTCCGAGCGGCACCTCGGCTTCGACACCTTTGACCTGGTCGAGCAGGTCCTCGTCTCGCACCACCTCACCCGCGACGGCGACGACGGCCGCTACCGGCGCGGCAGTTCCCGGCACCGGTACGCCTGGCCGGCGGAGCTGGACCTGATGGCCCGGATCGCCGGACTGGAGCTGGAGCGCCGCGTCGCCGACTGGAGCGGTGCGGCGTTCACCCAGGACTCCGCGAAGCACGTCTCCGTCTGGCGCAAGCCAGCCTGAGTCCTGCCTCCGGACCGCTCCGGACCTTCGGACCGAAAGCACCGGCGGGCGGGCTTGCCCGGGGCCAGGGTGCCGGTGTCCCGGAGGTCCAGTGCTCGGGCCCGTCGGGGGCCCGTCTGGTCGAGGAAGAGCCGCCGGTCGCAGGAGACGCAGCGGCAGACGGACACGTCGTTGTCGACGATGCGGCCGGTGGCGGCGGGGTCGTGAGTGACGCCTTCGGCGGTGCGCCAGGAGCGGTGTTCGACGGTGATCGCCTCGTCGCCCGGCCTGAGCCGCCTGTCCTCCCGTGCGTGCGAACGGTCGGGGCACGGGGAAGGGGCCACCGGCCGACGTCCTCTCCGGGGCGCACGCGGTCAGAGGGCGACGATCGTCCATTCCTGTCCGGCCGAACGGTCGGCGGGCATCTGGACGATCCTGGCGCCGTCGTCCGTCGAGCCGTTCTCGACGCACGCGCGCAGACCGCTGGCCCTGTTGATCAGGTGATGACGGCCGCTCGCGCCGGCGGGCACCAGGTCCCACCACTGGTTGGGGCTGTCGGTGTCCGTCCACTGGTCCAACGCCTGGCCGGGGGTCATGGAGGTACCGGGGTTGTCGAGGACCTTGCCGCTGTGGACGTTGGAGAGGCGGAAGGTCCCGTCGTGGTTCGGTGCCAGGCGCCACTGCTGGTTCGCCCCGCCCGACCACGGCCACTGGATGACCGAAGCCCCGTTGCCGGTCGATTCGTTCGCCACGTCGAGGACCTTGCCGCCGGCCCGGTTGACCACCCGGTACGTCCCGGTGAGCAGGCCTACGGTGATCCGCGTACGCTTACCCGCCGTGAGGGACACCTTCCTGGCATGGCCGCCGAGGGAGGAGGGTGCCACGGTCGCCGTGGTGGAGAGCGACGTGATGCCGCGACGGCAGACGAAATCGAGGGTCTGCGTGACGTTCGAGACGAGAGTGACGGTGGCGGTGCGTGCCGTCGTGTCCCACGTCAGGGTCTCGACGAGAACCCGGTTGCGGCCCCGGACGCCACGGATCGTTCCCCGCGCCAACTGCTCGGGCAGGGCCGGCAGGATCTCCAGCATCCCCGGCCTGGTGTAGATCAGGGACTCGGCGATGACCGCCGGCAGGGCGTTTGCGGCGTCGCAGTTGTAGGTGTGCAGGTCGGGGTTGTGGGAGGTCACCAGGGAGCGGAAGACCATGTTGCTTCCCAGCACCTTGCGGATGTTGTCGTAGACACCGGCCCCGTTCTTCAGCCGGCTCCACGCCAGTGCGCGGTGGAGGCTGCCATGAGCCGAATAGTTCTCGTCGCCGCGGATCCTGAGGGCCTTGCGCGCGGCGAGAACGAGGTCCGGCTTCTCCTCCGGGTTGATCTCGTGCAGGGGCCAGGCGCCGTACAGGTGCTGCGCGTGCCGGTGGTTGTAGCGGTCGTTCAGACCGGCCCAGGACCATTCGGCCAGCGCCTCGTCGCCGTTGACGGCGTAGTCGGGAAGCCTGGCGAGGAGCGCGGTCCAGCGGGCCACTCCCTGTCCGCCGCCCTGTTCGACGTTCAGCGTGTTCGCGGCGTCGACGGCGGCCTGGAGGGCGTGGCGGCCGGCCATGATGTCGCCGGTCGCGTTGGTGGAGAGCATCTGGCCGGTGCTGGAGGGGGAGTTCTCCATCGAGAACGAGGGAACGAAGACGACCTTGTCGTGGGAGTCGGTACGGGTGAGGAAGTCCTCGTAGAAAAGCGCGAGTTCCATGAGGGCAGGGCCGAGCTTGTCCCGGAGGAAGGCCTCGTCACCGGTCACCTGGTAGTGCTCCAGGAGCGGGTACAGCATCCAGTCGGCGCCGCCGGTCCAGCACTGGCCCGGGAAGTCGCCGCCGTTGAAGTGCAGCATGTGGCCGTGTTCGCCGTCGGTACGCGACGGCGCGAGGAAGCCTCGTGCGCCGTAGAGGTTCGTGGCGTTCCTGCGCCAGTCGTCGAGTTGCCCGAGAACGAGGTCGAAGAAGCCGTTCATGGCGGCGCCGTGGCCGAGGATGTTGCCGCCCGCGACCTGGAGGTTGACGTTGGCGTCGGTGGTGAAGTCGTCGGCCCAGGCGCCGTTCCAGCTGCCCGCCCACAGCCCGGTCAATCGTGGAGGCAGGACGCCGCTGGAGCTGACGAACAGGTACCGTCCCGAGTCGTACATCCGCTCGAGGAGCGCGATGTCGAGCGTCCACCGGTTGCCGTTCTGCCGCGCGATCAGCTCGGACGTGGAGAGCTGCCGGTCCGCGGCGGATACGCCGAGGTCGAGGCTGGAGCCGTCGAACATCGCCCGGTGCAGAGGTGTGTGGCGCCCGAGCAGGGTCGCGTAGTCGGTGGAGAGCGCGCCCAGCGCGGCGTGCAGCGGCTCGGCGTTCCACTCGCCCGCGTTCTCGTACCGGCCCAGTTTGGTCAGCAGTACCACCTTGGCCGCACGGGAGACGACCAGCGTGTTGCCGCTGGCCGACACCGAGGCCCTGTTGCCCGTCACCACGACCCGGGTGACGCCCTCGTACCCGAACGCCCCCTGTCCCGACGGGTACGTGCCGCGCAGGCGGAGGTGGCCGGTGCGGTTCGAGGCCGTGGCGGTCGTGGTGAAGCCGACATCGCCCGGTACGCCTTCGAGAGCGGTGCTCACCTCGATCGTCGTGTCGACGGTCCTGCCGGCGGCGGGCAACAGCTCGTGGACGACGACCCTGTCGGCGCGGGAGACGAAGGCGCGCCGCTTCCACACACCGGCGTTGTCGGACCACGAGTGCGTGACCTCGCCGGTGCGGAAGTCGGTGACCCGCGCGTAGTTGTCGGACGTCGTCGCGTCCGGCGTGCTCAGCCGCAGTTCGTACCCCGGGTGGAAGGTCTGCGTCCAGCGCAGGTCCCAGCCTTCCGCGAACTCCCCCGCGGCACCCCAGTAGTCACCGGACAGGGCCCTGTCCCGCACCGACTCCAGACGGTTCGCGAGCACGGGCGGTGTCACGTCGCGGGTGCCGTTGGGCAGCACGAAGCGGTGGTGGTTGAGGACCATCCGCTCCGACCGCGGCGTCCCGTGGAGCACCGCGCCGTACTCGCCGTTGCCGGTGACGAAGCCGTCGGTCCAGTCCGATGCCGGCGCGGTGTCGTACATGCCCCGCTGCGGCAGGGTGATCTGGGGCGGAACGACGGCTGCCGCCGCCGTCGCCAGGACGCCTTGGGGAAGCGCGACGGCACCGGCGGTGAGAGCGGCCGCGGTGATGAAGCCTCTGCGGCCGAGAGGGGTGTCGGGGGAGGACATGACGGAACTCCTTCGATGACAAGGAGAGCGGGGACGGGGAGGGAAGGGGGCGCGCCTGGGCGGCCGGCACGCAAGCGGGTGCCTCTCCTCCACAAGAGGAGAGAAGAGACACCCGGGGAGAGCGTCGCCGTCAGGCGATGGTCCGCTCCCACTGCTGGTTCCGACCGCCGTTGCAGGTCCACTGGTCGAGCGCGGCTCCGTCCGCGTACGAGTAGTCGGCGACGTCCAGGCACTTGCCGCTGCGCCGGGCGACCAGTCGGCTGTAGCCGGCTTCGTCCGTCGGCTCGACCTTCCAGTGCTGGGACTTCGCGGAGCCGCAGGTCTTCTGGACGACCGGAGCGCCGTCCTCGGTGGCCGTCCCACTCGCTTCGAGGCACTTGCCGCTGTTGCGGGCCATGATCTGGACGTAGCCGCTGGTGCCCACGTTCTTGAACCAGTACTGCTGGTTGATGTCTCCGCCGCAGCCCCACTGGATGATCCGGGCGCCGTCGGCGGAGTCGAAGTCGGAGACGTCGGCGCACTTGCCGCTGCTGCGGACCGACAGCGTCTCCCAGACCACGTTCATGCCGGTCACCTTTCCGGCCGCGGTGTCGATCGTGACCTTGGGCGAGTAGTCCATGGTCATGGTGGTCCTGGTGGGGAACTTCAGCGGGAGCCAGACGTACTGGGAGTCCTGGACCATGCCGCCCATGGAGTTGCCCCAGCGGTCGCCCATGTAGAGGTACGAGGTGCCGGAGGTGCCCTGCACCGGCAGGACGTAGGCCGTCTGGCTGCGGTAGGTGGTGGAGTTGCCGATGTCCCTCAGCCCGCTCCAGGTGCCGGTGACGCTGGTGGCGGTGGCGTACTTCTGCTGGTTGGGCGCCCAGCCGGTGGCGCCGGAGGTCAGCAGGAAGTAGACGCCGCCCCGCTTGAACATCGCGGGAGCCTCCCGCCACTGTCCGGCCCACAGCTTCTGCACCTGCGCCGCGATGCCGGTGTAGTCGGAGGTGAGGCGGTAGACGTGCAGGTCGGCGTTCTCGTTGGCCGCCGAGATCATGTAGCCGGTGCCGTCGGTGTCGACGAACGTCGTGATGTCACGCGACATGTGGCCGAGCGGGCGGAAGCTGCCACGCCAGGAGTAGTCGCCGTCCACGGTCGAGGAGACCGCGACCGCGGCCCGCGCCTCGGAGTAGTCGGTGGCGCTGCCCTCCTTGTGCATCCACATCACGAACTGGCCGGTCGAGGCGTTGTGGACGACCTTGGGGCGTTCGATGTTGGCGCCCCGGAGTTCGGGGTCGGTCTCCTGGGTCAGGACGTGGTTGCGGAACTCCCACGTCCTCAGGTCCGTCGAGCGGTAGGCCGAGACGTACCGGAAGCTGTTGTCGGCGTTGCGGTTCTCACCGAACCAGTAGTAGTACGCGCCGACCTTGACGACCCCGCCACCGTGGGCGTGCACGGGATTGCCGGCCGGATCGGTGAACTGCGTGGCGTTGGCTGTGGCCACCGAGGCCGCGTGGGCGGTTCCCGTGGCACCGAGGAGGGAGAGGAGGAGGGCGGACAGAGCGGCGAGGAACGCCGATGTCCTGGTTCTTCTGCGCGGCATGATCAATTACCTCTTGCTGTGGGGAGCCGTCACGTGGGGGTCGCATTGTCACGGCGAACCTGACGTGCACGGCGGAGTGTGGGGCGAGCGGGTGCGTACTGCGAAGGCGTACGCGAAGGCGGGGGCCGACCGGATCCGTGCTCACGGCGGCGGCGGTCGGGACGATGCGGCCCATGCGCCGGAGGGGATCGCCGCCGCGTTGCGGCTGCGTTTCGTCCTTCATGTTTACGTTAACGCGGGGTGTTGGGAGAGAGTCTGGAAGGCCGGTGGTGGACTGTCAAGAGTTTGAACAGAAGGTTCGCGTACCGGTGGGTATCGGGGGTTTTCCTCGCGGTTCGTCAAGGTGCCCGAGGTCGGGGAAGTCCCACGCGCTGCCGATCGGGGGCTCGCCGTGGGCGATCGCCTCGGGGTCGGGGTCGCTCGCGAAGAAGTCGATGCCCGGCTGGATGCCGTCGAAGGAGACGGGGCGGACCGCGATCCGGTTGCGGGCGCAGCCGATGGTCACGTAGCCGCGTGGCTGTCGAACCACGAGGCGTCCGGGTCCTTCCGGTTCGGCGGGCTCCCGTCCCGGTCGGCGGCGATCCGGTCCGACGCCAGAAGGGCCGCGAGGGTGGGACCGAGGCCCAGGACGCCCTGGAAGGCGCGGGTGAAGGGCCGGCGCACCGCCGCTTCGGCGTACGGGCCGACGACGTGCCCGCCCAGCTGTGCGGGATCGCTGTGGGCGAGGGTGGTGCCGTCGAGTTCGTACACGATCAGGGCATCGATGCCGGCTGCCTCGCGGGCCTCCCCGGCGGGAAGGTCAGGCGCTCGCCGCGTCGGCCAGGACCAGCCGGCCCACCTCGCGGCTCAGTACCGACCGGGCTTCCTCGCCGAGGGCGTCGTCCGAGACGAAGTAGTCGATCTCGGAGAGGTCGGCGAACCTGCTCAGCCCCACCACGCCCCACTTGCTGTGGTCCGCGACCACGGCGAGCTGTCCGGCGGAGTCGATCAGCGCCCGGTTCGTCTGCGCCTCGGCGAGGTTCGGGGAGGTGACGCCCGCGCGCTCGGACACCCCGTGGGCGCCCATGATCAGGAGGTCCACGCGCAGCGAGCGGATCGCCTGGTCGGCCAGGGGTCCCACGAGCGACGCCGACTTCGTCGGGGAGCCACCGGTGAGGAGCACGGTCGGGGCGCCCGCGTCCCGCTCCTCGGCGCGTCCGCGCAGGAGGTCCGCGACGGGCAGTGAATTGGTGACGACGGTGAGGCCGGGAACGTGCCGGAGGCCCTCGGCCACCGCGAAGGCGGTCGTGCCCCCGGAGACGGCGATGACGCTGCCCGGCTTCACCAGGCCGGCCGCCGCCGTGGCCACGGCGGCCTTGGCCGTCGACTCCAGGTCGGTCTTGGCCTCGAAGCCGGGCTCCTCCCCGGTGGTGGCCGTGGAGGTCGCGACGGCTCCTCCGTGCACCTTCTCCAGGGAGCCGGACCTGGCCAGCGCCTCCAGGTCCCGCCGGACGGTCATGTCCGAGACCCCGAGCTGTTCGACGAGGCGGGCCACCCGCACGGCGCCGTCACGGCGTACGAGGTCGAGGATCAGCGCGCGCCGCTGGAGCGCCAGCATCGCATCCCCCGTCCCCGTGTCGTCCGCCTCGTGCGGGAACCGGTCGGCGTGGAGCCGACCGAAGGCGTCGGAGGGGAACAGAATACCCTCCTCCCTCCGCGGGGGCGGCTCGCACCGCCCCCGCGGGCGGGGCCGTCAGGAGGTGGTGAGCTGCTGGTTGGCGGCCGTGGCGCAGGCGTACTGGACGACCTCCGCGCCGTCCGCCGCGGAGACTCCGCCCACGTCCAGGCACTTGCCGCTGTGGCGGGCGAGGAGGGTGGTGAAACCGTCGGGCGACCGGTGCACCGACCACTGCTGGTTGGCACCGCCGTTGCAGCCGTACTGGAAGACGGCCGCGCCGTCGGAGGTCGACTCGCCGCTGACGTCGAGGCACTTGCCGCTGTGCCGGGCGACGACGTTGACGTAGCCGCCGCCCGCGGGCCGCAAAGCCCACTGCTGGTTGGTCGCGCCGCCGCAGGTGTACTGGACGACCTGGGCGCCGTCCGCGGTGGAGGTGCCGCTCACGTCCAGGCACTTGCCGCTGTGCCGCATGCGCAGCGGCGTCCACGTGTCCGGGGCGACGGAGCGGAAGGTCCAGGACTGGTTGGCCCCGGTCGTCGGGCGGTACACCCCGACGGGCGCGCCGTCGCTCGTGGACTCGCCGCCGACGTCCAGGAGCTTGCCGCCGGCGGCGTTGACGAGGGTGTGGTGTCCGTCGCCCGTGGTGGACAGCATCCACTTCTGCTCGGCCGAGCTGCCCGGGGCCACGAGCACCAGGGAGTCGCCCCGGGCCGCGAGCGCCTTGCCGTCGACGGCGCTCGTGATGCGGTAGGCCGCGGTGTTGCTCCGGTCGGTGGAGGTGAACTTGGTGAACTTCCAGTGCTGCGCCGTGGTGCCGGGGCTGGACGTGCGCTGGACCAGCGTGCTGCGGCCGTTGCTCGTGGCGACGGCCAGGGCCTTGCCGCTGTTGTCGTTGAGGAGTTGGCGTGCGGCGCCGGTGGGGGCCGTGGTGTCGGAGGCGTTCACGCCCGTCGCGGCGGGCAGGACGAACGTCGTGACGGAGCCCGCGCCCACGGTGGCGGTGAGCGTCTTGCCCGCGGGGACGAGGTCGCCCTCGCGCTGGAGGTTCCTGGTGCCGTCGGTGGTGTAGCGCTGGACGGCCCCCGTGCCCACGCTCTGGAAGCCGGCGAGGTTCAGGGTGAGCCGCTGGGGCTCGCCGGTGGGGTTGGTGTGGACGACGACCGCGCCCTGGCCGGCCGGCCGCAGGGCGGCGAAGGTGTCGGCGTTGTCGGTGTTGATGACGCGGGCGCCCGGGCGGACGAAGCGGGTGTAGTTCGCCATCGCCCAGTACTTCTTGTTCTTGCGGAGGGGTTCGGTGGCCGCGTCGGCCGGGGTGAAGTCGGTCTGGATGAGGCCCCAGTTGGAGTTCTCGCGGCCCGGCGTCATGTTCTCGTAGTCCTCGACGGCCTGCCACAGGACCCAGGCGCGGGGCTCCAGTTCGCGGAAGTCCTCGTTGACGCGCTGGGTGAGGTCGAGGGCGGGGCTCATGTCGGTGAAGCTCTGTCCGACGCTGCCGCCGAGGTCCACTTCGGACATCCACAGCGGCGTGCCGGTCCCCTTGGCGATGTCACGGACGCCGGTGCGCCCGTCGGTGCCGTACGTGTGGGTGTTGAGCCTGCCGACCGCGGACTTGGCCGCCGGGTCGTAGGCGTCCCAGTTCGCGCGGAAGACGTCGGGGTTGGTCTCGTCCATGGCGGCGACACGGGTGGTGAGGCCGTCGGCGTCCAGCCGGGCGCGCATGGTGGTGATCATGCGCGCCTGGGAGGCGGGATCCCAGTGGGAGCCCTCCTGTCTCCCCCCGGCGCGCCAGTAGTCGGTGTTCGGCTCGTTGACGGGGGACAGGGAGTCGAAGGTGACGCCGGTGGCGCTCTGCGCGCGCTTCAGCGCCCCTGAGAGGTACGCGGCGAACCGCTCGTACTGGTCGGAGCGGAGGTTGTCCCGGTTCGGATCCCGCGCTCCGGAGACGAGGCCGCTGTTCGTCATGAAGTACGGCGCGGAGTTGGAGAAGGCCTCGAAGGTGTCGGCGCCCCGTGCCTTGGCGGCGGTGAGCCACCAGCGCTGGTCGGCGTCGGCGTTCGGGTTCCAGTGGGTGGGGTCGTCCGGGTTCCACCAGTCGGGGGACTCGGCCCCGGGACGGTTCCACCAGCCGGGAACGGCGCCGCCGGCCCGCATGTAGGGGGTGGTCTCGGGGCTGTCGCCGCCGCCGATGTTGTAGCGGGCGACGGTGAAGCCGAGTCCGTCCTTGCCGTAGAGGGCGTCGGCGAGCGCGTTGCGCCGGTCGTCCGGCCAGCCTCCGGTCACGTGGGCGAACCAGGCGAGCGCCGTGCCCCAGCCCTGGAAGGGCTGCTGCTGGTAGCCGGGGTCGAAGCGGACGGTCACCGCCTGCTCGGTGTTCTCGGCCGCCGCGGAGGTCACGGGGGCGAGGCCGGTCGCGAGGAGCGCGGCCACGGCGGCGGTGCCCAGGACCCCGCCCCTTCCGCGCGCACGGGCCGGGGGGCGTTCACGGGTGGAGCGCATGGTCGGTCTCCCTGAGTCGATCGTCGATCGCCGATGGGGGCCGCGGGCGACGGGCCGGTCGCGGCCGGGCGTACGGGACGGGCGGTACGGGACAGGCGGTCGTGGGTGGGGCGGCTGGTCGTGGGTGGAGCAGGTGGTCGTGGGTAGAGCGGGTGGTCGTGGGTGAGGCGGGTGGTCGTGGGTGGGGCGGGCCCCGACGGGGGCGGGGCCCGCCCGGCGCGGTCCGGACGGCGGTCAGGCGGCCGTGCGGAGCCACTTCTGGTTGGCGCCGCTGTTGCAGCTCCACTGGATCAGCGGCGTGCCGTCGCTCGCCGACGTGTTGGTGACGTCGAGGCACTTGCCGCTCCGCACGGCGGCGAGCTGCACGGTGCCGCCCGAGCCGGTCGCCCTCCACTGCTGGGCGGCCGTGCCGTCGCAGGCGTACTGGACGATCGCGGCGCCGTCGGCGGTCGAGCCGTCCCTCGCGGCGAGGCACTTGCCGCTGTGGCGGGCCACGATCTGCACCCGGCCGTTGCCGGCGGACTTGAGCCAGAACTGCTGGTTGACGGCGTTGCCGCAGCCCCACTGGACGAGGGCGGCGCCGTCGGCGGTCGAACGGTCGGCCACGTCGGCGCACTTGCCGCTGTGCGAGGCGGTCAGCGTCTCCCAGGTGCCGAGGCCCCGCACCGTACCGGCGGCCGTGTCGATGGTGATCTGCGGGTGGTAGTCCATGGTCATGGTGGTCCTGGTGGGGAACTTCAGCGGGAGCCAGACGTACTGGGAGTCCTGGACCGTGCCGCCCATGGAGTTGCCCCAGCGGTCGCCCATGTAGAGGTAGGAGGTGCCGGAGGTGCCCTGCACGGGCAGGACGTAGGCGGTCTGGGAGCCGTAGGTGTTCCGGTCGCCGATGTCCCTCAGCCCGCTCCAGGTGCCGGTGACGCTGGTGGCGGTGGCGTACCTCTGCTGGTTGGGCGCCCAGCCGGTGGCACCGGAGGTCAGCAGGAAGTAGACGCCGCCCCGCTTGAACATCGCGGGAGCCTCCCGCCACTGCCCGGCCCACAGCTTCTGCACCTGCGCCGCGATGCCGGTGTAGTCGGAGGTGAGGCGGTAGACGTGCAGGTCGGCGTTCTCGTTGGCGGCCGAGATCATGTAGCCGGTGCCGTCGGTGTCGACGAACGTCGTGATGTCACGCGACATGTGGCCGAGCGGGCGGAAGCTGCCCCGCCAGGAGTAGTCGCCGTCCACGGTGTCCGACACGGCCACGGCGGCGCGGGCCTCGCTGTAGTCGGTGGCGCTGCCCTCCTTGTGCATCCACATCACGAACTGGCCGGTCGAGGCGTTGTGGACGACCTTGGGACGTTCGATGTTGGCGCCCCGGAGTTCGGGGTCGGTCTCCTGGGTCAGGACGTGGTTGCGGAACTCCCACGTCCTCAGGTCCGTCGAGCGGTAGGCCGAGACGTACCGGAAGCTGTTGTCGGCGTTGCGGTTCTCACCGAACCAGTAGTAGTACGCGCCGACCTTGACGACCCCGCCACCGTGGGCGTGCACGGGATTGCCGGCCGGATCGGTGAACTGCGTGGCATTGGTGACGGTCACGGCCGCCGCGTGGGCGGTGCCGGCGGTGCCGAGGAGGGACAGGAGGACGGCACAGAGCGCGGTGAGCACGGTGACCGTCCCCGAGGATGTGCGTCGCATGATCGCGTACCTCGTGGTCTGGGGGGATGAAGTGTCCGGTGGGGCGGGTGGGACAGGCGTGGGCGCACCTCCGGCACGGAGACGTCCGTGGGTGCGGGAGCGCCCCGGCGGGGTCGCACACCTGATGGAGGGTGACCGCCGGACGGGATCCGGAGTCGCCGACGGAACGTGTCCGTCGTGTTACAGGGAGATGTCGCCCTCTCGTGTTTGCGTTAACGCGAGCGCTTGGGACGAGAGTCTGGAAAGGGCGGGAGGGGCTGTCAAGGTTTCGGACAAGATCCGCCGAAGATTGACCGGGCGGTATGTTTACGTCAACATACGGAGGGTCCCTCCGCGTGAGGGTCTCGAAGTCTTCCGACGGAAGGTCGCGCGCATGGCGACGCACAACAGCACACGGTCGCCCCGCTCACGGCCCGCCCGTCAGTGGCCGTCCATGGCGGACGTCGCCACGATGGCGGGCGTCTCCTCGCAGACGGTCTCCCGGGTGGCGAACAACCGGGAGAACGTCGACTCCGCCACCCGCGAGAAGGTGCTCTCCGCCATGCAGGCACTCGGCTACCGCCCCAACACGGCGGCCCGCGCGCTGGTGACCGGCCGTTTCGGGGCGCTGGGCGTGGTCAGTTTCGACGTGAGCGCGCACGGCAACGCCCGTACGCTCGGGGCGATCGCCGACGCCGCCCGCGAGGCCGACTTCTCCGTGAACTTCATGGGCGTACGGGCCCAGACCGAGGCCGCCGTGCGCCACGCGTTCCAGCACCTGATGCTGCAGTCCGTCGACGGCATCGTGCTGGTCGAGTCGCAGATGCTCGACACCCCGTCGCTGCGCCTGCCGCCGTCGATGCCGGTGGTCGTCGCCGACGGCGACACCGGTCACGAGTATCCCCACGTCGACTTCGACCAGGCCCACGGTTCCCGCGGCGTGGTCTCCCACCTGCTCGGTCTCGGCCACCGCACGGTCTGGCACCTCGCGGGCCCGCCCGACTCGTTCGCCGCGCGCCGGCGCGCCGAGGCCTGGCGCCGGACCCTGGCGGAGGCGGGCGCGGCAGTGCCGCCGGTGGTGTACGGCGACTGGTCGGCGAGGTCCGGCTACCGGGCCGGTCTCGACCTCGCCCGGCGGCCGGAGGTCACGGCCGTCTTCGCGGCGAACGACCAGATGGCGATGGGGCTGATGCGCGCCCTGCACGAAGCGGGCAGGAGCGTGCCCCGGGACGTCAGCGTGGCCGGCTTCGACGACATCGCCGAGGCCGCGTACCTCCACCCGCCCCTGACGACCGTCCACCAGGACTTCGAGGTGGTCGGCAAGCACTGCGTGGCGCTGCTGCTCGACCGGATCGAGGGCCGGACGGACGGGCCGCGGCGCAGGGAGGTCGAGCCCGTCCTCGTGGTGCGTTCGAGCACGGCTCCGCCGCGGCCGGGCGCCACGGCCTGAGGCCGCTCCGGTCCTTCCCCGTCGCGCCCGATCGGCAGATCCTCCCGGCGCCGGTCCTCCCTTCCGGGCGGGCCGGCCTCAGCGTTCCCGTCCGCGAGCACCGGGGGCCGCCGTGCTGCTCCGCTCCACCAGGGTGGTCGGCACGAGCCGTGTCCCCGTCACCGTCTCGCCCGCCAGCTCCCGCAGGACGGCGTCGACGCACCACGCTCCGACCCGGGCGAAGTCCTGGTGGACGGTCGTCAGGGGCGGGATGAAGGAGGCCGCCTCGGGAATGTCGTCGAAGCCGACGACACTGACGTCCTCGGGGACGCGCACGCCCCGGTCGTGGAAGGCCCGCAGCACGCCGAGGGCCATCTGGTCGTTGGCCACGAACACCGCCGTGCGGCCGGCCTCGCCGGCGAGCCTCAGCCCGGCCTCGTAGCCCGACTCGGGGGTCCAGTCCCCGCGCAGCACGGGAGGCACCGCGCGCCCCTCCTCGCGCAGCGCCGCCTCCCACGCCTCTGCACGACGACCCGCGGCGAAGGACTCCTCGGGTCCCGCGAGGTGCCACACCGTGTCGTGACCGAGGTCGAGCAGGTGCCGCACGGCGGCGCGGGCGCCCTGCCGCTGGTCCGTGTCCACCACCGGGAAGCGGCCCGTGGCGTCGGAGTCCACCACGACCACCTTGACGTGCGGCGGCAGGGTCAGGGCGGCGGCGTCGAGCAGGTGCACCTCCATGATCAGCACGACGGCGTCGACCGCCAGCTCGTCGAGGCGGGTGAACGCCCCCTTGACGTTGTCCTGCGTGGGCGCGTCGAGCGGGATGAGGGTGACCGCGTAGCCGGCGCGGGCCGCCGAACCGGCGATGGCGTCCAGGGTCCGGACGTTGCCCGTGCTGGTGAGTCCCATGGTGATGACGCCGATGGCTCGAAAGTCACCGCGCTTGAGGGCGCGAGCCGCGCTGTTGGGACGGTAGCCCAGCTCCCTCATCGCGTCGAGGACCTTCTGCCGGGTGGTCTCGACGACGGCCGCGTCGCCGTTGGAGACGCGGGACACCGTCTGCGAGGAGACCCCCGCCCGCAGGGCGACGTCCGCCATGGAGACACGGCGCGGCCTGCCCCGCGCCCCCTGCCGGCCGCCGTCCGCGGCCGCCGCCGACGACTCGGTCGTGTTCTGCCCGGTCACCCGATTCCCTCTCATTCGCCGTTACTTCGTGCTTGACGCCCCTCAGCGGGAGTGTCACCATCACGCTACCGATGATTACGTAAACATTTCTCGTCGGCCAGCCCTTTCGAAGGGCCGGTTCCCGGCCACAGGCCGCCCCGATCCACCTCGCTCCCCGTCTCCGGACCGCTCGGTCACCGACGCTAGGACCCAAGCCATGACGCTCCTGTCGACGCGTGCTGCGGCAGCGCCACCGCCCCGCCCACGAACCCGCTTCCGTCTCCGCAGGGAGGCCCTCGTGGGCTGGGGGTTCGCCGGCCCGTTCGTCGCGGTCTTCGGCCTCGTCTTCCTCGCGCCGATCGGGTACGCCGGATACCTGAGCCTGTTCCGGGACCGGCTCATCGGCGGCACCTCCTTCGTCGGCCTCGACAACTACGGCGAGGCCCTCACGGACCCGCGCTTCTGGGACGGCCTGGCGCGGGTCGGCCTCTTCCTGCTGATCCAGGTGCCGGTCATGCTGGGCATCGCGCTCCTCGCCGCCCTCGCGATCGACAGCGGCCGGCTCTACGGCAAGACCTTCTTCCGCGTCTCGATCTTCCTCCCGTACGCCGTGCCCGCCGTCGTCGCCAGCCTCATCTGGGGCTTCATGTACGGCAACCAGTTCGGCCTGGTCGGCAACATCAACGACGCACTCGGCATCACCCTTCCCGACCCGCTCTCCCCCTCCCTGGTCCTCGCCTCGATCGGCAACATCGTCACCTGGGAGTTCGTCGGCTACAACATGCTGATCTTCTACTCGGCCCTCAAGGTCGTCCCCCGCTCGCTCTACGAGGCGGCGGCGATCGACGGCGCCGGGGAGTGGCGGATCGTGACCTCGGTGAAGCTGCCGGCCATCCGCAGCGCCCTGGTCATCGCCACGATCTTCTCGATCATCGGCAGCTTCCAGCTCTTCAACGAGCCGAGCATCCTGCAGAAGCTCGCCCCCAACGCCATCACCAGCGACTTCACCCCCAACCTCTACACGTACTCGCTGTCCTTCTCGGGCCAGCAGCACAACTACGCGGCGACCGTGGCGATCGTGATGGGCGTGATCACCGCGATCATCGCCTACGCGGTCCAGCTGCGCGGCATGCGGAAGGGCTGAGCCATGACCACCTCCATGACCACCGCGGCCGCCGAGCCCACCCCGACCCCCGTGGAGCCGCGGACCGGCGGCGCCCCCGCCGCCTCGCACCGCACTCGTCCCCCCGCGGCCGGGCGTCGCACACGGCGCCCGCACACCCCGCTCAACCCGCGCCCCAGCGTCCCGCTGACCCTGGTCACCGGCCTGGTCCTCGTCTACACCCTGCTCCCGCTCGCCTGGCTGGTCATCAACGCCACCAAGAGCCGGCGGGGACTGCTCGACTCCTTCGGGCTGTGGTTCGCCGAGGACTTCGACCTGTGGGACAACATCACCCGCACGCTCACCTACGACGACGGCGTCTTCGTCCGCTGGCTGCTCAACACCCTGCTGTACGTCGTCGCCGGCGCGGGCGGCGCCACGGTCCTCGCCGTCCTCGGCGGCTACGCCCTCGCGAAGTACGACTTCCCCGGCCGCAAGGCGGTCTTCGCGGTCGTCATCGGAGCCGTGGCCGTCCCCGGCACCGCCCTGGCGGTGCCCACCTTCCTGATGTTCAGCAACATGGGCCTGACGAACACCCCCTGGGCCGTCATCGTCCCCTCCCTCATCTCCCCCTTCGGCCTCTACCTGATGTGGGTCTTCGCCGCCGAGGCCGTCCCCACCGAACTCCTGGAGGCCGCGCGCATCGACGGCTCCGGCGAGCTGCGCACCTTCTTCACGATCGCGCTGCCGCTGCTCGTGCCGGGCACCGTCACCGTGCTGCTGTTCTCCATGGTCGCGACCTGGAACAACTACTTCCTGCCGCTGATCATGATCAAGGACCCCGACTGGTACCCCCTGACCCTCGGCCTCAACGCCTGGAACGCCCAGGCACAGACGGCCGGCGGCGAGGCCGTCTTCGACCTGATCGTCACCGGCTCCCTGCTGACGATCGTCCCGATCGTGGCCGTCTTCCTGCTGCTCCAGCGGTACTGGCAGTCCGGCCTGGCCGCCGGAAGCGTCAAGGAGTGACCGCCCTCCCCCCTCCTCCCCTTCCCTCGATCCCCCACCTTCCGGAAGTCCCTCCCCGCCCGCACCACCGACCAGGAGCACCTCCCATGCGCACCCACACCACCCGCAGACTGCTCGGCGCACTCGCCGTACTCGCCACGCTCACGCTGACCGCCACGGCCTGCGGCTCCGACGACCCGGACACCGGCTCCGGCGGCGCCCCGAAGGACGTCGACGCCGCGCTCCGGAAGGGCGGGAAGCTGACGGTGTGGGCCTGGGAGCCCACGCTCAAGAAGGTGGCGGAGGACTTCGAGAAGAAGTACCCCGAGGTCGACGTCGAGCTGGTCAACGCGGGCACCGGCGACAAGCAGTACACCGCCCTGCAGAACGCGCTGGCGGCCGGCTCCGGCGCCCCCGACGTGGCACAGGTCGAGTACTACGCCCTCGGCCAGTTCACCATCGGCAAGTCCGTCGAGGAACTCTCCCCCTACGGCGCCGTCAAGCACTCCGCGAGCTTCACCTCCGGCCCCTGGAACGCGGTCACCGAGGACAAGGCGATCTACGCCCTGCCCATGGACTCCGGCCCCATGGCGTTCTTCTACAACAAGAAGGTCTTCGACAAGCACGGCGTCCAGGTGCCGACCACCTGGGACGAGTACGTGGAGGCGGCCCGCGCCCTCCACAAGGCCGACCCGAAGGTCTTCATCACCAACGACACCGGCGACGCCGGCGCCACGACCAGCCTCATCTGGCAGGCCGGCGGCCGCCCGTACCGGACCGAGGGCACCGACGTCACCGTGAACTTCGACGACGAGGGCACCCGGAAGTACACCGCCACCTGGCAGAAGCTCCTCGACGAGAAGCTGGTCGCGCCGATCAGCTCCTGGAGCGACGCCTGGTACAAGGGGCTGGCCGACGGCTCCGTCGCCACCCTCTCCATCGGGGCCTGGATGCCGGCCAACCTCACCTCCGGAGTCGCCTCCGCCTCCGGCGACTGGCGGGTCGCCCCGCTGCCGCAGTGGACGAAGGGCGACAAGGCGAGCGCCGAGAACGGCGGCAGCTCGCTCGCCGTGCCGAAGGCCGCCAAGAACAAGGAACTCGCCTACGCCTTCACCGAGTTCGCCACCACCGGCGCCGGTGCGAGCAGCCGCGTCGCGGCCGGCGCCTTCCCCGCGACCCGCGCCGATCTGGAGTCGAAGGCCTTCCTCGACACGAAGTTCCCGTACTTCGGCGGCCAGCAGGCCAACCGGATCTTCGCCGAGTCCGCCCGCAACGTCGGCGAGGACTGGTCCTACCTGCCCTTCCAGGTGTACGCGAACTCGGTCTTCAACGACACGGTCGGCAAGGCGTACGTCTCCCCGACGAAGCTCTCCGAGGGCCTGAAGGCCTGGCAGGAAGCCTCCGTCAAGTACGGCAACGACCAGGGCTTCGGCGTCAACGAGTAGTCCGGTGGCCGCGGGGCGGAGCCGTGCCGCGCCTCCGCCCCGCACGCATGCGGACAGGGCTTGTCACGCCCTTGATGTTTGCGCAAACATACCGTAGCGGCGTCTCGACCCGCACCACCCTTCACGTACAGGAGCAAGCAGCCCATGCCCGTTCTCCAGACAGACAAGGCCGGATTCCTGCTCGACGGCCGTCCCTTCCGCTTCCTGTCCGGCGGGCTGCACTACTTCCGGGTCCACCCCGGGCAGTGGCGGGACCGGCTCCGCAAGGCCCGGCTCATGGGGCTCAACACCGTCGAGACCTACGTCCCCTGGAACCTCCACCAGCCGCGCCCCGACCGCTTCGTCCTCGACGGCGGCCTCGACCTGCCCCGCTTCCTCGAACTCGCCGCCGCCGAGGGGCTGCACGTGCTCCTGCGCCCCGGCCCGTACATCTGCGCGGAGTGGGAGGGCGGCGGTCTGCCCTCGTGGCTGCTCGCCGAGCCGGACATGCGGCTGCGCTCCCGCGACCCCCGGTTCCTGGCGGCGGTGGACGACTTCTTCGGCCGTCTGCTGCCCCCGCTCCGGCCGCACCTCGCCCCGCGGGGCGGCCCGGTCCTCGCCGTGCAGGTGGAGAACGAGTACGGCGCCCACGGCGACGACACCGCCTATCTGGAGCACGTCGCCGACTCGCTGCGCGCCCACGGGGTCGACGTGCCCCTCTTCACCTGCGACCAGCCGGCCGACCTGGAGCGCGGCGCCCTGCCCGGCGTCCTCGCCACCGCCAACTTCGGCAGCCGCTCGGCCCACCACTTGGCCGCCCTGCGCGCGCGGCGCCCCGAGGGGCCGCTGATGACCACCGAGTTCTGGATCGGCTGGTTCGACCGCTGGGGCGCCCACCACGTGGTCCGCGACCCCGACCGGGCCGCCCGCGAACTCGACGAACTCCTCGCCACCGGCGCCTCGGTCAACTTCTACATGTTCCACGGCGGCACCAACTTCGGCTTCACCAACGGCGCCAACGACAAGCACACCTACCGGCCCACCGTCACCTCCTACGACTACGACGCCCCGCTCGACGAGGCCGGCGACCCGACGGAGAAGTACACCGCCTTCCGCGACGTCATCGCCAAGTACGCCCCCGTCCCGAGCGGCCCCGTCCCCGCGCCGGGCGCCAAACTGGCCGCCCCCGGGGTCGCGTTGACGGAGCGCGCCGAGCTGCTGACGAACGCGGCCGCGCTGGCGCCGGGGATCGGCTCCCGCCGGCCGCTGACCATGGAGGAGCTGGAGCAGGACTTCGGCTTCGTCCTGTACGAGACCCTCCTGCCCCTGTCCGGCCCCGCCCTCCTGGAGGTCGAGCAGGTCCGCGACCGCGCCCAGGTCTTCGTCGACGGGCAGCCGGTGGGCGTCCTGGAGCGCGAGAACCACGAGCACGCCCTCGCCTTCACGGTCCCCCGGGCCGGCAGCACGCTCTCGGTCCTGGTGGAGAACCAGGGCCGGGTGAACTACGGACAGGGCATCCACGACCGCAAGGGACTGCTCGGCGCGGTCCTCCTCGACGGCGCCGAGCTCGCGGGCTGGACCAGCCGCCCGCTCCCGCTCACCACGCTGGAGGACGTCCCCTTCGCGGCCGGCACGGCGACGCCCGTCGGCCCGGCCTTCCACCGGGGCACCTTCGAGGTCATCGAGCCGGCCGACACGTTCCTGCACCTCGACGGCTGGACCAAGGGCAACGCCTGGGTCAACGGCTTCGCGCTCGGCCGCTACTGGTCCCGCGGCCCGCAGCGGTCGCTGTACGTCCCCACCCCCGTCCTGCGGGCCGGTACGAACGAGGTCGTCGTCCTGGAACTCCACGCCGGCCACCGGGCCCGTACCGTCGACTTCCTCGACACCGCCGACCTCGGCCCCACCGAGGAGTAGGAGCGGGCCGCTCCGGAGGGCCGAGACCCCTCCGGCCCCTTGTGGACGCCGCCCGCTCCGGTCGGCGCGGCGTCCGGCCCCCACCGTCCCCGCCACCGGCCTCGACCGCCGGTCCCTCTCGGCCACGGCCCGCTCCGGGGCCCGGTCACCGCCGCCTCGCCGCCTTCGCGCACGGGGCACTTCCGGCCCCCCTTCACAGGCGGGCCGACGACGACTGCCGTACCGGCGTACGCCTCGGCACACCTCCACTTCCCGCAGCGGCACCCCCGCCCGTCGAGGGCGGGTCCGGTGTGCCCCCACTCCCCCGCGCCAAGGAGCGACGACATGCGATGGAAAGCGGTCCCCTGCACCCCCGGACCAGGACTGCTGTCCGAAGGACCGGTGTGGGACCGGCACCGACGAGAACTCCTCTGGGTGGACATCACGGCGGGCCTCGTCCACCGCGGCAGCCTCGTGGAGCGGGGCGACGGGAGCGGGCTGCCCGACGTGTCCCTCCTGTCCACCCTCGACCTGGGCCGCCACGTGGGGGCCGTGGCGCCCCGCGCCTCCGGAGGGATGGTCGCCGCCGCCGGTACGGACTTCCTGGACGTCACGGAAGCGGGCGACCACTCCCTGATCGCCGCACCGGCGGACGCCGACGACGGAGTGCGCCGGCGGATGAACGACGCCAAGTGCGACCCCCGGGGCCGGCTCCTCGCCGGGACCATGGCCCATGACCTCACCGAGGGCGCAGGCTCCCTCTACCGCCTGGACCCGGACGGCACGGTCGCCACCCTGCTCGACTCGGTGACCATCTCCAACGGCCTGGGCTGGAGCCCGGACGGGCGCCTGCTCCACTTCGCCGACAGCCCGACGCGCCGGGTCGACGTCTTCGACTACGACGTCACCACCGGCACGCTCTCCGGCCGCCGCCCCTTCGCGGTGTTCGACGAGGGCGAGGAGCCGGACGGCCTCGCCGTGGACACCGAGGGCCGGGTCTGGGTCGCGGTCTGGGGCGCGGGCGAGGTACGGGCGTTCACCCCGGAGGGCGAACCGTGCGCCGTCGTGGAGGTCCCGGCCGCCCACGTCTCCAGCTGCGCCTTCGCGGGACCGGACCTCGACGTCCTGGTGATCACCACCGCCACCGAGGGGCGCAGCCCCGAACAACTGCGCGACGAGCCGGACGCCGGGCGGCTCTTCGTCTGCCGTCCGGGCGCCACGGGCGTGCCCGTACCCCCGTTCGCGGACGGCCCCGCACCCGTTTCCCCTTCCGACACCACCGCCCACGACCAGCAGGGACCCCTGTCATGACCGACCTGATCGACGCCCTCACCGCGACGCCGGTGATCGCCATCCTCCGCTCCGGGTCGTCCCGGCGCTTCCCGGACGTCGCCGACGTCCTGCACGCCTCCGGCATAAGGGCGGTGGAGTTCACCCTCAGCACCCCCGGCGCCCTGGACGCGCTGCGCGAGTACGCCGGCGCCAAGCCCGACGGGCTGGCGCTGGGCGCCGGCACGGTCGTCACCCCGGCCGACGCGCGGCGGGCCGTCGAAGCGGGCGCCACGTACCTGATCACCCCCGCGACCTGCCTCGACGTCGTCACCGAAGGACGGCGGCTCGGCGTTCCCGTGCTTCCCGGCGCGTTCACGACGAGCGAGATCCTCTCCGTGTGGCAGGCCGGCGCCACCATGGTGAAGCTGTTCCCCGCCTCGGTCGGAGGACCGGAGTACGTACGGGCCGTGCGCGCGCCCCTCGGGTCGATCCCCCTCGTACCGACCGGCGGCATCTCCCTGGACCAGGCCCCCGCCTACCTCGCGGCCGGTGCCGCCGCCCTCGGCATGGGCGGTCCCCTGGTGGGCGACGCCTGCGAGGGCGGCAGCCTGGACGCCCTGCGCGGGCGGGCCGACGCCCTCCTGCACGGGGCCGGATCGTGACGGCGCGCGCGACGCCGACCTCCGCGGCCCTGGTCACCCTCGGCGAGGCGATGATCGTGGCCGCGGCGACCGACCCCGGCCCCCTCGCCCACGGGGCGGCGCTGCGCCTGACCTTCGCCGGCGCGGAGGCCACCGTCGCGATCGGCGTGCGCCGCCTCGGCCACACCGCCTCGTGGACCGGCCGGGTGGGCGCCGACGCCGGGGGCACGATGATCCTCGACGGGCTGCGGGCCGCGGACGTCGACGTGACCCGCGTCGTCGAGGACGCCGGCGCCCCGACCGGCCTGATGCTGCGGGAACGCCGTACCGGCGACCACACCCGCGTCGTGTACTACCGCCGGGGAATGGCCGGCTCCCGCCTCGCACCGGGAGACGTCGACGAACAACTCGTCGCCGGCGCACGGGTGCTGCACGTCACGGGCATCACGCCCGCGCTCGGCGACGCGGCCCGGGCGGCGGTGCGCCACGCCGTCGAGGCCGCCCGGGCGGCCGGCGTCACGGTGTCCCTGGACCTCAACCACCGCTCCCTGCTGTGGTCCCGCGAGGAGGCCGCCGCCGAACTCGCCCACCTCGTCGCCCGGTCCGACATCGTCTTCGCCGGCCCGGAGGAGGCCTCGCTCGTCGTTCCCGGGGCGGAGCCGGCCGCCATGGCCGAAGCGCTGCTGCGCCTCGGCCCCCGGGAGGCCGTGCTCAAGCTCGGGTCGCGCGGCGCCCTCGCCGCCACCCGCGACGGGATCGTCCGCCAGGACGCCGTGCCCGTCACCCCCGTCGACCCCATCGGGGCCGGCGACTCCTTCGTCGCCGGATACCTCGCGACCCTCCTCGACGGCGCACCGCCGCGCGACCGGCTGCGGACCGGCGCCGTGTGCGGGGCGTTCACCGTCGCCGTGCACGGCGACTGGGAGGGCCTGCCCCGCCGCGCCGAACTCGGCCTCGTCCAGGGCGAGGACGTCACCCGCTGACCGGGCCGTCCTCTCCCCTTCCCCCGAAAAGCACGCACAGGAGCATCGTCATGAACCGTTTCCACGGGAGGACGGCCGTAGTCACCGGCGCGTCCTCCGGCATCGGCGCGGCCGTCGCCGTCCGCCTGGCCGCCGAAGGGGCGTCCGTCGTCCTCGCCGACATCGCCGAGGAGGCCGGCACGGACCTCGCGGAGAGGATCGGCGTCGACGGCGGACACGCCGCGTTCGTACGCTGCGACGTCTCCGACGAGAAGGACTGGGACGCGCTGCGCGACCGTACGCACGCGCTGTTCGGTCCCGTCGACATCGTCCACAGCAACGCGTTCACGCACCGGGACGCCGCCGCGCACGAGCTGACCGCCGCGGACTGGAACCGCGAGATGTCCGTCAACCTCACGGCGGTCTACTTCGCGGTCCGCGCCTTCGTCGAGGACCTGCGCGCCGCGCGCGGCTCGTTCGTCGCCACGTCCAGCGTGCACGCGCTGTTCGGCCTGCCCGGCCACCCGGCGTACGCGGCGGCCAAGGGCGGCATGTGCGCGCTCGTCCGCCAGCTCGCCGTCGAGTACGGGCCCGACGTGCGCTTCAACTCGGTGCTCCCGGGCCCCATCCTCACCGAGACCTGGGACGGCGTGGCGGAGGACGACCTCGAACTGTCCGCCCGCGCGACCGCCCTCACCCGGCTCGGCCGCCCCGAGGAAGTGGCCGCCGCCGTCGCCTTCCTGGCCTCCGAGGAGGCCTCGTACATCACCGGGACGAGCCTGACCGTGGACGGCGGCTGGACCGTGAAGAAGGAGTCCAAGTGAAGATCACCTCCCTGCGCACCTATCTGGTGGCCCCCCGCTGGTGCTTCCTGCGCGTCGACACGGACGAGGGGATCACCGGCTGGGGCGAGCCGGTCGTCGAGGGCCGCGCGCACACCGTCGCCGCCGCCGTCGACGAGCTCTCCGAATACCTCGTCGGCCAGGACCCCCTGCGGATCGAGGACCACTGGCAGGTCCTCACCAAGGGCGGCTTCTACCGGGGCGGCCCGGTGCTCTCCAGCGCGGTGGCCGGCATCGACCAGGCGCTGTGGGACATCGCGGGCAAGGCCCTGGGCGTTCCGGTGTGGCAGCTGCTCGGCGGCAACGTCCGCGACCGGATACGGGTGTACAGCTGGATCGGGGGCGACCGTCCGACCGACGTCGCCGAGGCGGCGGCCGCGCGCCGCGCCGAGGGTTTCACCGCGATCAAGATGAACGCCTCGGCGCAGCTGCGGCTCATCGACACGCCGAAGGCCGTGCACGACATCGTCGCGCGGGTGGCGAGCGTCCGCGAGCGGGTGGGGGACGACTTCGACATCGCCGTGGACTTCCACGGCCGGCTCACGCTCCCGATGGCCCGGCGGGTCGTACCGCTCCTGGAGGAGTACCTGCCGTTCTTCGTCGAGGAGCCGGTGGTGCCCGAGCTGAGCGACCGCATCGGCGATGTCGTCCGGTCGACGGGCATTCCGGTGGCGACCGGTGAACGCCTCTACTCCCGCTGGGACTTCAAGAAGGTCCTGGAGTCGGGGGTGGCCGTCGCCCAGCCCGATCTCTCGCACGCCGGGGGGATCTCGGAGGTACGGCGGATCGCGGCCATGGCGGAGGCGTACGACGTCTCGCTGGCCCCGCACTGCCCGCTCGGTCCCCTCGCGCTCGCGGCCTGCCTCCAGGTGGGGTTCGCCACCCCCAACCTGCTGATCCAGGAGCAGAGCCTGGGCATCCACTACAACGAGGGCTCCGACCTGCTCGACTACCTCGTGGACCCGTCGGTCTTCCGCTACGACGACGGGCACGTCGGGCTCCTCACCGCTCCGGGGCTGGGCGTCGAGATCGACGAGAAGGCGGTGGAGCGCGCCGCGGAGACCGGTCACCGCTGGCGCAACCCGGTGTGGCGGCGCGACGACGGCTCGCAGGCCGAGTGGTGACGCGTACGGTCCGCTGACCGCACGCGTGAGGCCCGTCCCCTTCCCGGGGGACGGGCCTCACCCGTACGACGGTCCGTGCCGGTCAGTGCGGAAGTCCGACGGCCCGTTCGCCGCTCCGGCGCTGCTGGATCACCACGGCGGCCACGAGCAGGGCGCCCTGGGCGACGTTCTGCCAGAACGTGTTGATGCCCTCGACCGTCAGGCCGTTCTCCAGGGCGCCGAGGAGGGCGACGGCGAGCAGGGTGCCGCCGACGCCTCCCTTGCCGCCCTTGAGGGCGCAGCCGCCGAGCGCCGCGGCGGTGATGGCCTTGAGTTCCAGGCCCTCGCTGCCGGAGACGGGCTGGCCGGAGCCGGTGCGGGCGGTGAGCAGGATGCCGGCGACGGCGGCGACGACGCCGATGAGGGCGTAGACCGCGACGAGGTACTTGTTGATGTTGATGCCGGCCAGGCGGGCGGCGGTGTCGTTGCCGCCGATCGCGTAGAGGTTGCGGCCGATGTCGGTGTACTTGAGCATCACGTGCACGGCGATCGCGACGACGACGAGGATCCAGATCATCACCGGCAGGCCGGCGATCCTGCCGCGGCCGAGGAACACGAAGACCGGGTCGTTGAGGACGTAGCCCTGGGCGCGCCCGTCGGAGACCAGCTGGGCGACGCCCTTGTACGCGGCGAGTCCGGCGAGGGTGGCGATGGTCGGGTTGACCCGCCCGTAGACGATGGCCACGCCGTTCACGACGCCGACGAGGGCCCCGACGAGCAGTGCGGCCCCCATGCCGAGGTACGGGTCGGAGCCGGCCGAGGTGAAGGCCATCGCGCTGACCACGGAGGCCAGGCCCGCCTGCGAGCCGACCGAGATGTCCAGGCCGCCGCAGATGATGACGACGGTCTGGACGATGGCGAGGAGGCCGGTGATCGTCACGGCCTCGCCGATGACCTGGATGTTGGCCCAGCTCAGGTAGTTCTCGTTGAGGGCGCCGAACAGGCCGAGGACCACGACGAGCGCACCGATGAGGCTGAGGTTCTGCCCGCCGAGGGCGGCCAGCGGCGAGCGCCCGCGGGCCTTCGGCGGGGCCTTCTCGGTCTCGGCCGGGGAGGTGGTGGCGGTGGTCATCGGGGGCCTCCATGGGCGGAGTCGGTACGGGTCGGGGCGGCGGCCGGAGTGGCGGGAGCTTCGGCCGTGGCCAGGTCTTCGGCCATGGCGAGGTTGAGGATCGATTCCTCGGTCGCCTCGGCGCGGGCGAGTTCGCCGGTGACGCGGCCGTTCTGCATCACCACGACGCGGTCGGCGAGTCCGAGCACCTCGGGGAGCTCGGAGGAGATCACGAGCAGGGCGACGCCGTCCCGCGCGAGGTCGGCGACGATCCGGTAGATCTCCGCCTTGGCGCCGATGTCGATGCCCCGGGTGGGTTCGTCGAGGATCAGGACCTTCGGCCGGCGCAGCAGCCACCGGGCGAGGACGACCTTCTGCTGGTTGCCACCGGACAGCTTGCGCACCTCGTGCTCGATGGACGGGGTGCGCACCCTGAGCCGGTCGGAGAAGTCCTGGGCGGCCGCCTTCTCGCGGCCGCCGCGGACGAAGCGCATCCGGCGCAGCCGATCCAGGCTGACCAGGGAGGTGTTGTCGCGGATGGAGCGCTGCAGGAAGAGGGCCTGGGCCTTGCGCTCCTCGGGGGCCAGACCGATGCCGGCCCGGATGGCGTCCTTCGGGCTGCGCAGCTTCAGGGGCCGGCCGTTCAGGGTGATCCGTCCGGAGCGCAGGGGGCGGTCGCCGGCGAGCGCGAGTCCCAGCTCCGAGCGTCCGGCGCCCATCAGTCCGGCGAGGGCGACGACCTCTCCGGCCCTGACGCGGAGGCTGATGCCGGTGACGTCGTCGGTGGTGACGCCGTCCAGTTCGAGGACGACCTCGTCCCGGGCCACGTCCTGCCGTACGAACAGCGAGGAGAGGTCGCGGCCGACCATCATCCGCACGACTTCGCCCTCGGTGGTCCGCGCGGCGTCGAGGACTCCGGCGGAGGCGCCGTCGCGGAGCACCGCGATCCGGTCGGCGAGCCGGAAGATCTCCTTCATGCGGTGGGAGACGTAGACGATCGCGATGCCCCGGGCGCGCAGTCGGCCGATCAGGGCGAACAGGGCCTCGGCCTCGTTCTCCGCGAGCGAGGAGGTCGGCTCGTCGAAGGCGATGACCCTGGCCTCGCCGGTGAGCGCCCGCAGGATCTCCACCAACTGCCTCTGGGCGGGGGTCAGTCGGGATCCGAGCTGGTCGGGGTCGATGACCTTCTCGAAGCCGAGCCGGGCCAGGTCGGCGGTGATCCTGCGGCGCAGCTCGGCGCGGTCGAGGCGCCGACCGGCCTTGCGGGGCAGGGATCCGGCGTAGACGTTCTCCGCCACGGAGACGTGCGGGATGATCTCCGGTTCCTGCGGGATGATGCGGATCCCGGCCCTGCGCGCGTCCTGCGGCGAGGCGAACGAGACCGGTGCCCCGTCGAGGAGGACGCGTCCTTCGGTGGGCCGGTGGTCGCCGGTGAGGATCTTCAGCAGCGTGGACTTGCCCGCGCCGTTCTCGCCCATGAGGGCGGTGACCTGTCCCGGGGGGAAGCTCAGGGTGACGCCGCCGAGGGCTTGAACGGTGCCGAAGCGCTTGGTGATGTTCTCGACGGCGACACCGGCACCTGGGGTCGCCGTCGTGATGGGTGGGGTGCCGGGTGTGGTCATGGTGGCCTCACGGGCTGGAGGGAATGGGGACGGAGCGCCGGGCGGCGGGGGACCCCGCTGGTACGGCGATGCGGCGGGCGGCCGGGAGAGCCGGTGCGGCGGGCGGGACAGGCCGCCGCACCGGCGCCTGGGGGCCGCGGCTCAGCCGCAGGTGACTCCGGCGGACTTCCAGGTGGAGGCGTCGACCATCGTGGTCGGGGCGAAGGCCTCCTTGGGGAAGGCCTTGCCGTTCTTGAGCCTGTCGTACATGGTCTGCACGGCCAGGGCGCCGACGTCCTCGCCGTTGATGAACAGCGCGGCCTTCATGCCGGACGGCTTGCCGGAGCTCCAGTTCTTGCAGGCCAGGTAGGCGCCGAGGCCGACGCCGATGACGTCGTCGGCCTTGAAGCCGGCGTTCTCGAGGGCGGTCACCCCACCTTGGACGTTCTCGTCGTTGCAGCCCCAGACCACCCAGTGCTTGACGCCGGGGTTGGCGGTGACGGTGGCCGCGATCTTGTCCTGGGCGCCGGTGGGGCTGTTGTCCGTGGGGACGTCGATGTTCCGCACCGTGGCGCCGGAGCCGGCGGCGAAGGCCTCCTTGGCGGCCTTGACGCGGTCGGTGCAGACGGTCACGTCCTGCTTCCAGGCGGAGAGGGTGCGGGTCTCGGCGGGGTTCCAGCCGGCCTTCTTGAACTCGGCGGCGGCGCGCTTGCCGACCTCGCCGCCCATCTGGGCGCCGCTGAAGCCGATCCGGGGCACCAGGGCGTCGGCCGGACAGGAGGACGGGTCGGGGCCGGTCGTACAGATCTGGTCGTCGGAGGTGAGCAGGGCGACCTTGGCGTCCTTGGCGATCTGGGCGACCTGGGGGCCGACGGCCGGGTCGGGGACGACGACGATCAGGCCGTTGCTCTTCTGCGAGATCGCCGACTGGGCCTCGCTGATGGTCTTGTTGGCGTCGTTGCCGAGGTTGACGACCTTCAGGTCGATGCCGAGCTCGTCCGCCTTGGCCTTGGCGCCGGCCGCCTCGCCGACGAAGTACTCCTGGTCTCCCTGCTTCTGAAGGTAGGTCAGGGATATCTTGCCGTCGACCTTGGCGGCTTCCCCGCCCGGGCCGGCCGCCTGCTGCCCACTGGAGCAGGAGGTCAGCGCGAGCACGGAGGCCAGGCCCAGGACGACCGCCGCCACCGGCCGCCGGTTGTATTCAGTGAACATGTCATTCCCCTTGCTGGGACGGGCCGCGCGTGGCCGGCCGGTGGGACACGGGATCAGATGGACTCGCGGGGGATCGCGGCGCGGGGGGAACGACGGTTCCGGTCCTGTCCGACGACGGTGCGAGAGCGGACGACCGGGCACTTCGGAGCGATGAAGTCACCACAGTCGATCGCGAACCAACTCAACGAACCACAGAAAATCGCCGTTTCCATCAAAAGTCAACAGACCCTCATGCTGGTTCCGGTTCGATACGCCACCGTTACCCAGGCAGGACACCTGGGCGGGGCTGTTGGCCGTTCATGCCACGACAATCACTGGTGCGTACATCAAGATGTTGAAAAATGTTGGACTTGCTCAGAGGTGGTGGAGCCGACGTCCTGACGGGTGACCGAGGGACGAGAAAAGCCCTTCCCACCGGGTCAGCGGCATGCGCGCCTTGGTGGCGACCACCTTCGCCGTGTCGCTTCCGGCCACGTACCGTTCCGTGTCGACGCCTCAGACGGTGGAAGCACCGCTACGGCACGAACCGCATCACGTCGATCGTCCAGGCCGCTCCGGCCCGGTGCGGGAGGTGTCGTGGCATCCGGGCCGCCTGGTCGAGTCCGGGGAGCGGTGCGGGGCTCATGTCCGGGAAGGGTCCGCGGCCCTACCGGCCGTCTCCGCACCCGGCCCCCGGCAGTCGCCGGGAACGAAGCGCACTCGCTCCGTGGAAATCGCGCCCGGCCGGACGGATGCGGACCGGGAGTCCCGGCATGGCGGCCGTCAGCGAGGGCACGGCCAGCCCGGCCGCAGGTTTCCCCAGGTCAGCGCACCCGTCCCCGCGGCTTCAACGGAACGGCGGGCAGCTCGGGGGCGGACAGGCGGGCGCCGTCGTAGCCGTGCACCTCGCCGAACCGCGAGCCCTCCTCCCAGTCGTTGCGCGCCTGTGCGATCTCCTCACCGGATCGGCCGACGAAGTTCCACCACATGACGATCTCCTCGGCGAAGGGTTCGCCGCCGAGGAGCATCAGGCCCGCGTCCGAGAGGGCGCGGAGGGGGAGTTCGGTGCGGCCGCAGCCGAGGTAGAGCATCGAGCCGGGCAGGACGGGCACGCCGTCGACGCGGGTCTCGCCGGACATGGCGAGGACCGCGTACTCGAAGTCGGGCTCCAGCGGGAGGTTCGCCTCGGTGCCGGCCGCGAGGGCGAGGTCGGCGCCGACGATCGGGGTGTACGCGGTGCCCGGCGAGGCGGCGCCGTCGAGGGAGCCCAGGATCACCGTGGCCGTGAGGCCGGGGGCGGTGGCGCGGGGCAGGTCGGCGTGGTGCTCGAAGCGGGGTTCCACGTGGCGGTGGGCGTCGGGGAGGGCGACCCAGAGCTGGGCGCCGTGCAGGAAGCGGGCGTGCGGCCGGGGGCTCTCCTCGGAGTGGGAGATCGCCCGGCCGGAGGTCATCAGGCCCAGCTCGCGCGGGCGGATGGTCTGGAGGCTGCCGGTGGAGTCGCGGTGCAGCACCTCGCCCTCGTGGAGCCAGCTGACGGTCTGGAGCCCCGTGTGGGGGTGGGGCGGGACCTGCATGCCGGGCTCGTCGGCGATGTCGTCGGGGCCGTAGTGGTCGACGAAGACCCACGCGCCGACCATCCGGCGGCCCAGGTTCGGGAGCAGCCGGCGGACCTCGGTCGATTCGCCGAGCCGGACGTGGCGGGGGCTGAGGAGTTCCCGTACCGGCTCGGCGACGACGAACCCGCGTCCGCCGCAGACGGTCGGCACGGCCTGGCGATCGAGATTGCTCATGGCGCCCAACCTATTCCCGTCCGGGAGCGGCGGGGCGAGGCGCTCCGGTGGGACCGCGAGAAGTCGGGTGAGCGCCGGAAGACAGTAGTGGAATGTTCAACCAACTCGGCTTGTTGAACCGGTCGACCGCCCCCACCGGGCGGCGGATCCTCAGCTCCGGAAAGGAAGAGCGAGTGAGCGACACGTACTACGAGTTCGGCACGGCCGGGGAGCGCTGGGACCGGGCGCGGCTGTTCTTCGACGCGAAGGAGTACGGGACCGCCGTCCGCATCCTGCGCGGCCTCGTCGCCGAGCACCCGGACCAGACGGCCCAGCGGCTCCTCCTCGCCCGGGCGTACTACCACTCCGCCCGGCTGTCGCGGGCCGAGGACGAGCTGCGGGCGATCCTGGAGCGCGACCCGGTCGAGCACTACGCCCGGCTGATGCTCGGCCGCGTCCTGGAGCGGCAGGGGCGCCCGGAGGAGGCCGCGCCGCATCTGCGGATGGCCGCCGCCATGGCGGGCGAGACGGTGTCCTGACGCGCTCTTGATACCCCCGCACGGTATATTCGCCGGCCAGGAGGTCCTGACCGTGCGTACACACCGGGCGGAACGCCGTCGACGAGCAGGAGGTGCCCTCGCGCACCTCCTGCTCGTCGTCGTGCTCGCGCTCGGCGTGTTCCTGATGCACACCATGGGCCACCCGGAGGGCTCCGACGGCGGCACGCACACCACCGCCGCCACCGCCTCTCCCGCGCACGACGGCGGGAGCTCCGACGCCCGGCACGATCCCGGCCCGGGGACGGACATGACCACGCTGTGCGTGGCCGTCCTCGGCGTCTGGCTGCTGGCGCGGCTCGTCCTGGCCGCGCTGGGACGCGGCCCCGAACGGCTCGTCCCCTTCCTGGCGCGCCTCGCGCACGTACGGGCTCCGCACGCCCCGCCCCGCCGTCCCCCCGACCTCGCCCTGCTGTCCGTCCTGCGGATATAGGCGGCCGTCCCGCCCACGGGTGCTCCACAGCAGCGCCCGTGAGCCGCTTCGACCCGCCCTTCTCCCTTCGTACGGAACCGTGAGGATCCGTACGCACAGCACACGAGGTGTCACCCATGCGCATGCGCGCCTTCACGAACCGCGCCACCCGGACGTCCGCCCTCGTCGGCGCCGTCGCCGCGACCGGACTCCTGCTCACCGCCTGCGGCGCGGACGACGCCGCCCCGTCGGCGTCCGCCACCGCCTCCCCGTCCGTCACCGCCGCCGCGCCGGGGTCGGCCGCCTCCCAGGCGCCCGCTCCGGGGCCCTTCAACGACGCGGACGTCATGTTCGCGCAGATGATGATCCCCCACCACGAGCAGGCCCTGGAGATGGCGGAGCTCGCCGGCGGCCGGGCCGAGGACGCCGGCGTCAAGAAGCTGGCCGCCGCGATCGCGCGGGCCCAGGACCCGGAGATCCGCAGGATGCGGGCCTGGCTCAAGGGCTGGGACAGGCCCGAGTCCGCCGGTCACGCGGGCGGCCACGGCTCCGGTCACGGCATGGCCGGGATGATGTCCGAGCAGGACATGAAGGACCTGGCGGGGGCCCGGGGCGAGGAGTTCGACCGCGCCTTCGCCGAGCTGATGATCGCCCACCACGAAGGTGCGGTGACCATGGCGGAGGACGAGCGGAGGAACGGCCTCGCCCCGGCGGCCAGGAAGCTCGCCGACGACGTCGTGCGGACCCAGTCCGCGGAGATCGCCGAGCTGCGGAAGATCCTCGACCGGCTCTGATCCCCGGTCCGCCGTCCCCGGTCCGGCCGTGCCGGACCGGGGACGGTCCACGGCCGGACCGGTGTCCGGGTCACTCCCCCGTACGGCGCTCCACGACCACCTCGCCGCCGACCACGACCGTCTCCGCGACGGTGCCCGGGATGTCCTCGGGGGCGATGCGGAGGATGTCGCGGGAGAGGACGACGAAGTCGGCCAGCTTGCCCACGGTCAGGGATCCGCGCTCGTGCTCCAGGAAGTTGGCGTACGCCGAGCCCCTCGTGTAGCCCTCGACGGCGGTGGCGACGTCGATCGTCTCGCCGGCCGTCCAGGCCTCGCCGCCGCCGGGCGGGCGGCGGGTGACGGCGGCGTGGATGCCGACCATGGGGTCCATCTCGGCGACGTTCCAGTCGCTGGAGAGGGCGAGGACCGCGCCGGCCGCGTGCAGGCTGCGCAGCGGCCAGGCCTTGTGCCAGCGGTCGGGGCCGACGTTCTCGGCCCAGTCCTGGCCCGGTCCCGCGATGTCGGGGGCCGCGTGCCGGGGCTGCATGCAGGCGACGACGCCGAGCTCGGCGAAGCGCGGGGTGTCGTCCGGGTCGAGGCACTCGACGTGCACGACCTGGTGGCGCGCGTCGCGCGGTCCGTTGGCGGCGCGGGCGCGTTCGACGGCGTCGAGGACGGTGCGGATGCCCCGGTCGCCGGTGGCATGCACGAAGCACTGGAAGCCGCGCGCGTCGAGCCGGGTGAGCAGCTCGGCGAACTCCTCCGGCGGGTAGAAGGTGTCGCCCCGGTGGTGGGAGCAGCCCGCGTACGGCTCCAGGAGGGCGGCGGTGCGGGGTTCGACGACGTCGTCGATGTACAGCTTGAGCGGGCCGACCCGCAGCCGGTCGTCGTCGTGCGCGTCGGCCGCCGCCGCGAAGGCGTCGAGGTCCGCCTCGGTGGTGCCGCGCGGGTGGAAGAGCGCGGCGACGATCCGGGAGCGCAGCCGGCCCTCGTGGCGGGCGCGCTCGAAGAGGGCGAGGTCGTCGAGAGAGTTCTGCGGTTCGACGACGGTGGTGATGCCGAAGCCGATGGCGTCGTCGAGGCTCTTGGCGAGCCGTCCGTACTGGCGGTCGGACGAGGCCCAGGGCAGGCCGAGGTCGCGCAGGGCGCGGTGGCCCTCGCGCGAGAGGCCCTTGATCGCGAAGTCCTTGACGAATCCGGTGGGTTCGCCGGTCGCCGGGTCGGTGACGGCCCGGCCGAAGGGCAGGTCGGTGTGGTCGCGGTCGACGCCGAGCCGCTTGAGGGCGGCGGTGTTCAGCCAGGCGGTGTGCACGTCGTAGCTGAGGACGAGGGCGGGGGTGTCGCCGGTGGCCGGGTCGAGGTCGGCGGCGGTGGGCATGCGCCCGCCGGGCACGGCCGAGTAGTCGAAGGCCTCGGCCTCGATCCACTCGGCGTCCGGGTTCGCCGCGTGCCAGGTGCGGATCCGCTCGTGGATCGCGTCGAGGGTGCGGGCGCCGGCGAGCTGGACGCAGGCGTCGTCGGAGCCGAGGCGGACGTGGTTGTGGGCGTCGACGAAGCCGGGCAGGACGAGCCGTCCGCCCGCGTCGAGGACCCGGGTGCCGGGCCCGGTCCAGGCGGCGGCGCCGTCGTCGGAGCCGATCCAGACGATGCGCCCGTCGCGGACGGCGAGGGCCTCCGCCTCGGGGAGGCCGGGGTCGACGGTGTGGATCCGGGCGCCGGTGAGGACGAGGTCGGCGGGGACGGGGGCGGTGCTGTTCATGCGGGGTGGCTCCATGACGTACGGGAGGGGTGGGGTGCGGTGGCTGTCAGGTGCGGTGCGGGGTGACGCGCCCGCGGGCGAGGAGCACGTACACCAGGGCCGAGACGGCCGCGCCGAGCAGGGTGAGGTCCGCGCCGCCGAGCGGGGCGACGAGCGGGCCGGTCCACAGTTCGGAGTCGCAGGTGAGCGCGGAGAAGACGAGGCCCGCGAGGAGGGCGGTGAGGCCGGCCGGGTGCCAGCCGGAGCGGTACCAGTAGGCGCCGCCGGTGTCCGCGTGCAGGCCGGCGGAGTCGTAGGTGCAGCGGCGCAGCACCATGTCGGCGAGGAAGACCCCGCCCCAGGGGGCGAAGACGATGATCAGGAGGGAGAGGAAGGAGAGGAGCGAGGTGGTGAAGTCGGTGAGGAAGAGGGCGCCGAGGGAGCCGGCGGCGGTGACGGCGGCGCTGATGACGATGGCGCGGGCCCGGCTCCAGGGGATGCCGAGGACCTGGAGGTTCAGGCTCGACGAGTAGAGCGTGATGATCGAGTTGGTGACGGAGCCGCCGAGGACCAGGGCGAGGAAGAGCGGCTGGAACCAGCCGGGGAGCAGGCCCTCGGCGCCCGCGACGGCGTCGGTCATGTCGGCCTGGGTCGCGGCGGCCGCGCCGGCGACGCCCAGGGCGACGGAGGAGAGGAAGCCGCCGAGGGCGCCGCTGCGGGTGACGGCCCCGAGGGAGGTCGTGCGGGGCAGGTAGCGGGTGTAGTCGGCGGGCATCGGGAGGTACGAGAAGGGGCCCGCGAGCACGACGACGAAGGCGAGGCTCCAGGCCTGGGCGCCGGGCGCGGCGGCGGGGGCGGAGGTGTCGGCGCCGGGCAGCACGAGGACGACCAGGGCGGCGAAGCCGACGGCGAGGACGTACGCCATCCAGCGTTCGGCGAACTGGACGGTGGCGTGGCCCCAGAGGGCGACGGCGAAGGTCAGCGCGAGGGTGACGGCGAGGGCCAGGGCGCGGGGGGCGTGTCCGCCGCTCCAGCCGAGGTCGGCGAGGAAGGCTTCCAGGGCGAGGGTGCCCACCACCGTGTTCACGACGGTGTAGCCGATGCTGACGATCCAGTTGAGGAGGCCGGCGGGCCAGTTGCCCCGGCGGCCGAAGGCGGCGCGGGAGACGACGAGGGTGGCGGTGCCGGTGCGCACGCCGCTGAGGCCGGCCGCGCCGATGGCGAGGAAGGCGAGGCCGCCGGTCACGACGACGGCGGTGGCCTGCCAGAAGGAGAGCCCGAAGGCGACGGCGAGGGCGCCGTTGATGACGTAGGTGAAGGTGAGGTTGGAGCCGAACCAGAGCCAGAAGACGTCCTTGGCGCTGCCGTGCCGTTCGGCGTCGGGTATGGGGTCGATGCCGTGTTCCTCGACCTGGAACACCTCGTCGCGGCCCGTGGTCCTCGCGGTTCCCGTGGTCACGGCCGCCGTCTCGTGTCCGAGCACACCGCACTCCTGTCTTGAATGCCGTTCTAAGTTTTAGAACGGCATTCAAGATGTGCGAAAGGTTCCGGCCACGTCAAGACCTTCGGAGGTTGCGGTTAGGGTCGGTCCCTACAGGGCGGATCCGCGCACGACGGATCCTGCGTGGCGGAGACGGACGGAAGAGCGGGACGGGGACGGCGGCGGTGGCAGGCACGGCACGACGGCGGGACGGGCACGTCACCCAGGAGCGGATGCTGGAGGAGGCCATGGCGGCGATCGCCGAGGACGGCCTCGCCTCCCTCACCATGTCGGCGCTCGCGGAGCGGCTCGGCACGAGCGGCGGCCACATCCTGTACTACTTCGGCAGCAAGGACCTGCTGCTGCTCGCCGCCCTCCGCTGGAGCGAGGCGGCGCTGGCCGGGGAGCGCCGGGCGCTGCTCGGCCGGCGGGTCGCGGCGGAACGCAAGCTGGACCTGTTCCTGCGGCTCTACCTGCCGCGCGGGCCCCGCGACCCGCGCTGGACGCTGTGGATCGAGCTCTGGGCCCGCGCGGCCGGGAACGACGCGCTGCGCGAGGCCCAGGTCGAGCTGGACCGGGGCTGGCAGGAGGACCTGGAGGCCCTGCTCGCGGCGGGTGTCGCGCGGAAGCGCTTCGCCCCGCTGGACACCGGCGCCCGCGCCTCCGAACTCCTGGCGCTGCTCGACGGGTTGAGCACCCGGGTGGTCCTGGGGCAGGACCCCGGGGCCGTCCTGGAGGTGGCCCGCTCGGCGGCGCGGGCCCTGGTCCCCCGGGGCGCTTCCGCCGAGCGGTGACGGGGCCTCAGCCCCGGTAGGCCTCCAGGAGGCGCAGCCACGCCTCGCTCAGCGTCGGGTACGAGGGGACGGCGTGCCACAGGCGGGCGATCGGGACCTCGCCGACGACCGCGACCGTCGCCGAGTGGAGGAGCTCGCCGATCCCCGGGCCGACGAACGTGGCGCCGACGACGACCTCCCGGTCCAGGTCCACGACCATCCGCGCGTGGCCCCGGTAGCCCGGCGCGTAGAGGCCGGCCCCCGCGACCCGCGTCATGTCGAGGTCCACGGCCCGGACCCGCAGCCCGGCCCGCTCCGCCTCCGCGAGCGACAGGCCGACGGCGGCCGCCTCGGGGTCGGTGAAGACCACCTGCGGGACGGCGGCGTGGTCGGCCGTGGCGGCGTACGCGCCCCAGCTCCCGGAGTCCGGGAGGGCCTCCTCGCGCGCCCTGGCGGCGATGGCGGCGCCCGCGATCCGGGCCTGGTACTTGCCCTGGTGGGTCAGGAGGGCGCGGTGGTTGACGTCCCCGACGGCGTAGAGCCAGTCGGTGCCGAGCACCCGGAGGCTGTCGTCGACGTCCAGCCAGGAACCGGGCTCCAGGCCGACCGTCTCCAGGCCGACGTCCTCGGTGCGCGGGGCCCGGCCGGTCGCGAAGAGCACCTCGTCGGCCTCGACGTGGTCGCCGCCCTCCAGGACCACCGTGACCGGGCCGGTGCCCCCGTCCCGTACCACCGCCGTGACGGACGCGCCGTCGCGGATGTCCGCGCCGCGCTCCCGGAGCGCCTCGGCCACGTGTTCGCCGACGAAGGGCTCCATGCGGGGGAGCAGGCCCCCGCCCCGTACGAGCATCGTCACCTTCGAGCCGAGGGCCTGCCAGGCGGTGGCCATCTCCGCGCCCACCACTCCCCCGCCCACCACGACGAGCCGCTCGGGCACCTCCTGGGAGGAGGTCGCCTCGCGGCTGGTCCAGGGCCGCGCGCCGGGCAGTCCGGGCAGCTCCGGCAGGACGGCGCGGCTGCCGGTGCAGACGGCGACCGCGTGCCGGGCGGTGAGCACGTGGCGCTCGCCCTCGGGGCTCACGACCTCGACCCTGCGCGGCCCGGCGAGGCGGCCGTGGCCGCGCAGGACCCGGACGCCGATCGAGTCCAGCCAGTCGAGCTGGCCGTCGTCCTTCCAGTCGCCGACGACCTCGTTCCGGTGGGCGAGGACCGCCGCCGCGTCCAGGGGGCCGCCGGCCGCCTCGCGCAGACCGGGGAGCGCGCGGGCGTCGGAGCGGGCGATCCCGGGCCGGAGGAGCGCCTTGCTGGGCATGCAGGCCCAGTACGAGCACTCGCCGCCGATCAGCTCGCTCTCGACGATCGCCGCGCTCAGACCGGCCGCCCGCACCCGGTCGACGACGTTCTCGCCGACCGGTCCCGCGCCCAGTACCACCACGTCGTAGGCCTGCTCGTCTTCCACCACATGTGTCATGATCCCAGTCTGCGGGCAGGGGCCTGGAATAGTGCGGCTCGATACGCCGTTGTGCCCGGCGAGTCCCCCGGGGACCGTGAGGACACCACCAGGAGACCCCGAAAGGCAGGCAGGCATGAGCACCGTAGAGCTCACCAAGGACAACTTCGACGAGATCGTGAGCGACAACGAGTTCGTTCTGATCGACTTCTGGGCTTCGTGGTGCGGTCCCTGCCGTCAGTTCGGCCCGGTCTTCGAGGCGGCGTCCGAGCGCCACCAGGACCTCGTCTTCGCCAAGGTCGACACCGAGGCCCAGCAGGAGCTGGCCGCGGCCTTCGAGATCCAGTCGATCCCGACCCTGATGATCGTGCGCGACAAGGTGGCCGTGTTCGCGCAGCCGGGCGCGCTGCCGGAGGTCGCCCTCGAGGACCTCATCGGCCAGGCGCGGAAGCTGGACATGGACGAGGTGCGCAAGTCCATCGAGAACGCCCAGGCGCAGGGGAACCCGCAGCAGTAGCGGACGCGAGAGGGGTACGGGAGGACTTCCCGTACCCCTCTTCGGCGCGTCCGCGCGGTCTCAGCGCTCCAGGACCAGCGCCAGGCCCTGGCCGACGCCGATGCAGAGGGCGGCGAGGCCCGTGCCCGAGCCGGCCGCCGCGAGCTGGTGCGCCACGGATCCGGCGAGGCGGGCGCCGGACGCGCCGAGCGGGTGGCCGATCGCGACGGCCCCGCCCCGCGGGTTGACGAGCTCCGGGTCCAGCTCCGGCCACTCGGCGAGGCAGCCGAGCGCCTGGGCCGCGAAGGCCTCGTTGAGCTCGAAGGTCCTCAGGTCGGCGAAGGAGCGTCCCGCCCTGTCCAGGGCCCGGCGGACCGCCTCGACCGGGCCGAGGCCGAAGAGCTGGGGCTCGATGCCGGTGACGGCGGAGGTGCGGATGCGGGCGAGCGGTTCGCGGCCGGTCTCGCGCAGCCCCTCCTCGTCCACCAGGAGCAGGGCGGCCGCGCCGTCGTTGAGCGGGGAGGAGTTGCCCGCCGTGACGGTGCCGCCCTCGGCCCGGAAGGAGGGCTTGAGCCGGGCCAGGGCCTCCGGGGACGTGTTGTCCCGGATCGACTCGTCGCGGGTCAGGTCCACGTCGGGGTAGGGCACGACCTCGTCGTCGTACAGGCCCTTCGCCCAGGCCTCGGCGGCCTTGCGGTGGCTGGCGAGGGCGAAGGCGTCCTGCTGCTCGCGGGTGATGCCGTGCCGGTCGGCGACCAGCTCGGCGCCCTCGCCGAGGGAGACCGTCCACTCGGCGGGCATCCGCGGGTTCGTCATGCGCCAGCCGAGCGTCGTGGAGTGGAGCTGCTGGTGTCCGGCGGGGAAGGCCCGCTCGGGCTTCTGGAGGACCCAGGGGGCGCGGGACATCGACTCGACGCCGCCGGCGATCACCACGGAGGCGTCCCCGAGCGCGATGGCGCGGGCCGCCTGGATCACGGCCTCCAGGCCGGAGCCGCAGAGGCGGTTGAGGGTGACGCCGGGGACGGTGACGGGCAGTCCGGCGAGCAGGACGGCCATCCGCGCCACGTCGCGGTTGTCCTCGCCCGCGCCGTTGGCGTCGCCGAAGTAGACGTCGTCGACGCGGGCCGGGTCGAGCGCGGGCGAGCGGTCGACGAGCGACCGTACGACATGGGCCGCGAGGTCGTCGGGGCGCACGGGGGCGAGGGCGCCCCCGAACTTCCCGATCGGGGTGCGGACGGCGTCGACGATGTAGACGTCGCGGATGCTCATCGGTTCTCTCCCACGTGACCTTCGGAACGACTCTGTTCGTCTGTTCGGCCGGTGGAACCGTTTTCGTCCCACCGGGCGCGCAGAGTCTCTGCCCGACGGCCCGCCCTGTCAACGGAGCGTTTCAGGACGTACGCGGGTGATGCGGGGCACTTCGGCGGGCGGGAGGCCGGGTCAGGGAGCGGGACGGACCAGGGGCGTGAGGGCGTAGTCGAGTTCCCGGCCGTCGACGAGCAGCGCCTCGACCGTGCGCGTCTCGGGGTCGATGTCGGCCCGGATGCCGTGCCCCTCGTAGATCGGGTAGCCGGTCTCGCCGTGCCGTCCGGTGGCCTCCACGACGGCCGAGCGGACGGCGCTGTCCGCGACGGAGGCGCCGTGGCGGTCCTCGACGTGCTCGGGCACCAGCAGGATCTCGAATCGCTTCGGAACTGTGCTCATGCGTCGACGCTAAGCGCTCGGCGGGGCTCGCGCCGGACGACCCGCGAGACCGGCCGGCCCCTCCCCGCACCGCGACGCCGTCCCTCCCCGCCGCCGTACTGTGTCCGGTACCGGACGTGCCGACGGGGCGCTCCGGACCGCGGAGAGGGACGGAGGGGCGGCACCGTGCGTCTGCACACCACCACGTGGGGGTCCGGGGACCGGACGGCCCTGCTGGTCCACGGCATCATGGCCGACCACCGCACCTGGCGCCGGGTCGGGCCCGCGCTCGCGGAGCGCGGCTACCGGGTGGTCGCGGTGGACCTTCGGGGGCACGGGGCGAGCGGGCGGGGCGCGGGGCCCGAGGAGTACCGGCCGGAGGACTACGCCGACGACCTCGTGGAGACCGTGCCGGACGGCGTCGACCTGGCCGTCGGCCACTCGCTGGGGGCGCTCGTGCTCTCCCGCGCGGTGGAGAGGCTGAAGCCCGGCCGGGCGGTGTACTCCGACCCGGCCTGGCACCTGCGATCGGGTCCCTTCGGCTACCGGGCCGAACTCTTCGTCCGGGGGAAGGAGTTGACCCGCGAGATGGTCCGGGGGCTCAACCCGGCCTGGTCGGAGGAGGACGTCGACGACGAGACGGCGGCGGTACGGGTGTGGGACGAGCGGACGGCGTACGGTCTGACGCCGTTCGTGGGCGCCGACCTGTGGCCGGCCCGGCCCGTCGTCCCCTCGCTCGTCGCCCTCGCCGACCCGAGCCTGCTGGTCGCGCCCGACGACGCCCGGATGCTGACGGAGCGCGGCTTCGAGGTCCGTACGGTGGCGCGGACCGGGCACACCGTCCACCGGGACGACTTCGACGGGTTCATGTCCGCGCTCGACGGCTGGATCTGACGTACCGTTCGGTCATGGACGACGCGTCGATGGAGACCTCGATGGTGGGACTGCTCGGCCGGGTGACCGGCACCGTCGGGCCGGGGCTCGTCGGCGAGGTGATCGTCCGGATCCGGGGCGGCGCCGAGCACTTCCTCGCCCATCCGGCCGTGCCGAGGGAGCGGATCGAGATCGGAACGGTCGTCACCGTCATGGAACATCTCCCTCCGCGCACCGTCTACGTCACAGCCGCGTACGAGGGTTGACGGAGGCGTTGAGCGGCGCCCGTCGCGGGCGCACACTCCCCTCACCGGGTCCGCTCGGCTCCGGTGAAGGGGGACCTTGCCCATGGGCATCGGAATCATCGCGGGCGCCGCCGTCGGCGCCGTCGCCGTTCTGATCGCTGTCTTCAAGATGATGTGGCGCGTCGCCGAACCCAACGAGGCGCTGATCATCTCCGGTTCCAACCACAAGAACGAGGGCCTCGGCGAGGGCATGGGGTTCCGCATCGTCACCGGGCGCGGCACCCTCGTGCTGCCCGGGGTGCAGGCGGTGCGCAAGCTCTCGCTCGACCTCAACGAGACGCAGCTGTCCGTCGAGTGCGTCACCCACCAGGGCATCCCGCTCAAGGTGCGCGGCGTGGTGATCTTCAAGGTCGGCGACGACTTCGTGTCGATCGCCAACGCCGCCCGCCGCTTCCTCGACCAGCAGAAGCTGATGAGCGAGCGGGTGCACATCGTCTTCGCCGGTCATCTCCGCGCCATCGTCGGCGGGTTGACCGTGGAGGACATGATCCGCGACCGGGAGAAGCTGACCGGGCAGGCGCGGTCGGCCTGTGGCACGGAGATGGAGAAGCTCGGGCTGATCGTCGACTCGCTCCAGATCCACGAGATCGAGGACCCGACCGGGTACATCAAGAACCTGGCCGCGCCGCACGCCGCCGCCGTCCAGCGGGACGCGCGGATCGCGCAGGCGGAGGCGAACCGGCGGGCGACCGAGGCGGAGCAGCAGGCCGCGGCGCGCATGTCGGAGGCGACCCGGGACAGCGAGATCCTCCAGGCGGGCTACCAGGCCGAGCGGGACCAGGCCTCCGCCCGGGCCCGGCAGGCCGGTCCGCTGGCCGAGGCGGCCTCGCGGCAGGAGGTCGTCGTGCAGGAGACGCGCGTCGCCGAGCTGGAGGGGCACCGCAAGGAGCAGCAGCTCCAGGCGGAGGTCCGCAAGCCGGCCGACGCGATGGCGTACGAGACCCGGACGCTGGCGGAGGCCGAGCGCGACGCCCGGATCTCGGCCGCCGAGGCCGAGGCGAAGGAGACCGAGCTGGCGAGCGCGGCCAGGGCCACGGCGACCCGGCTCACGGGCGAGGCGGAGGCGGCGGCCCAGCACGCGAAGGGGCTCGCGGTCGCGGAGGCCACGCGGGCGAAGGGTCTGGCGGAGGCCGAGGCGATCAAGGCGCGGGCGGCGGCGCTCGCGGAGAACCAGGAGGCGGTGGTCGCCCAGCAACTGGCCGAGAAGTGGCCGGAGATCGTCTCCGCGGGCGCGTCCGCCTTCGGGAACGTCGACCAGATGGTGCTCCTGAACGGCGCCGACGGCATGGCGGACGTCTTCGCCAAGGCCCTGACGATGGGCGGCACCGGCCTCGGCCTGGCCCGGCAGCTCCTCGCCACGATGAGCCCGGCGGCGCGGGAGCAGCTGGGCGGGGTGGTGCCGCCGGCGCCCCGGACGGCGGAAAGCGTGTCGGAGAGGGTGGAGATCACGGTCCGGGAGGAGGAGGGGTAGGTCCCGACGACGGTCCGGGCCCGCGTCTCCACGGGCGGGCCGGGTCCGGTACTCCGGGTACGGGCCAGGTCCGTGCCCGGAGTGCTACGGGCCGGCTCCGCGCCCGGGGTACGAGCCGGGTCTGCGCACGGGCACGGGACGGGCCCGCACCCCGGGTAAGGAGCCGTGCGAACCGGATCGTGCCCGCGTCCCGGGCACGGTCGGGGCCCGGCGCCGTGGTGGCGTCGGGCCCCTCGGTCCCACCGCGGCCGGGACGTCGGCCGTGGTCCCCGGTCGCGGGGGGAGCCGTGTCAGTTGTGGCCGAACCTGCGTTCCTTGCGGTGGCCGTGTTCCACCGCCGAGATCGGCGTCTCCCGCGCGGTGACCCGGGAGGCCTTCTCCTTCGCCGCCGCGTCGGTGCGGTGTTCGTGGCCGCCGGTGCGGGCCCCCTTGTTCACACGGGTCTGTTTCTTGCCCACGATCGTGCCTCCCGTGACGGGTTTCGGACATCGGTCCGCATCCCTTCAGCGTGGCACGCGCGTGCGGGGGCCGCACGTCAGGCCGTACGGCCGACGACCCGGGCGAAGGCGGCGAGCGTCGGCGTGCCGGAGGCGCGGTCCAGGACGGCGAAGACGACCTCCTCGAAGTGGCCGGCGAACCGGCCGTCCCCGGTGAGCAGCGCCGCGAACGCGCCGGCGACCTGTTCCGGGTCGTTCCGGAAGACCCCGCAGCCCCAGGCGCCGAGGACGAGCCGTCGGTATCCGGCCGCGGCGGCCGTCTCCAGGACGCGTTCGGCGCGGGCGGCGAGGGCCGCGGGCAGCCGGTCGGCGCGCTCGGGGGCGGTGCGGCGGACGACGCCCGCGTTGGGGGCGGGCGAGGTGAGGAAGCCGACGGTGAAGGGCTCGGCGAGCAGGTCGCCCCGGTCGTCGCGGAAGACCGGCACTTGGGGCGAGTGGATGACGCGGTCGGAGTAGAAGACGTCCCGGTCGGCGCGGTGGTGGTCGTAGTACTCGGGGACGCGCAGCAGGGTGGCGTGGAGGGCGGAGGACCGGCAGAGCGCCTCCTCCTGGGCCTGGGCGCCGTTGAGGTAGCCGCCGCCGGGGTTGCGGGCGGAGGCGAAGTTCAGGACGGCCACCGGGCGGGCGGGGTCGGCCGAGGTCATCCGGCGGGCGGCGGCCAGGCTGCTCTCGCCGGTGACCTCCAGGGTGGGCGTGCGGTCGGTGTCGGGGGTGACGGCCACGGGGCCGGGGCCGTGGAGCCGGGTGCCGGCCAGGGCGGCGGCCAGGTCGTCGGCGACGGAGACGGTCCGGCCGTCCCGGGTGCGGTAGTGGCCGGCGGCGACGATCTCCTCGGTCCGGGCCGCGATGCTGCGCAGTCGTGCACTCATGGACGCCAGAATGATCGTTTCCTCCCTTTCGGGACAACGGGTTTTCGCCGGTCCGTGACGGGGGTGAATGTTTCCGTGACGACGGGGAAATCCGGACGGACGGGGGCACGGGGAGCGCGTACGGCCCGTCCGGGGCGCTCTTGCACGCCGCCCGACCGTGGCTTTAGGTGGAACCAGTGGCGTTCCGGGGGCTCCGTTCCCGGAGTCTGTTTCCGGTGCGTCCGGGATCGCGCTCGCGGGACGGACCGTCCCGGGACCGGTCCCCCGGAGGACCAGGAGGTGTACGGATGTCGCCGAGCGGCATACCGCGTGGCGGCCCCCCTCTCACCGAGGCGGAGGCGGAGGAACTGCTGCGATGTATCTGCTTCAAGACCGGCCCGCCCCGCACCGTGGGGGTGGAGCTGGAGTGGCTGGTGCACGAGTCGCGGGACCCCCGGGTGCCCGTACGGCCGCAACGGCTCGCCGCGGCCCTCGACGCCGTACGGGCCCTGCCCCTGGTGTCGGCCCTGACGTTCGAACCCGGCGGTCAGCTGGAGCTCAGCTCGCGGCCCGCCGGATCCCTCATGGAGTGCCTCGACTCGCTCGCCGCCGACCTGCGGGCGGTGCGGGGCGCGCTCGGGCCCCACGGCCTCGCCCTCAGCGGTTACGGGGTGGATCCCTGGCAGGCGTCGCGCGGCCGGGTGCTCCACGAGCCGCGGTACGACGCGATGGAGGCCGCGCTCGACCGGACGGGCCCGGCCGGTCGGGCGATGATGTGCGAGTCGGCGTCGGTGCAGATCTGCCTCGACGCCGGGGTCGACGGGCCGGGCCCGCTGAACTACCGGCGGCGGTGGCGACTGGCCCACCTCCTGGGCGCGGTCCTCGTGGCCGCCTTCGCCAACTCCCCGGTGCACGGCGGGCGCCGCACCGGCTGGCGCTCGACGCGGCAGGCCCTGTGGGCGGAGCTCGACCCGGTGCGGACGCTCGCGCCGCGGCGGACGCCCCCGCCCCCGCCGGACGGCGACCCGCGGGTGGAGTGGGCGGCGCACGTCCTCGACACCCCGGTGCTGTGCGTGCGGACCGAGGAGGGGCCGTGGGCGGTGCCGGAGGGGCTGACCTTCCGGGAGTGGCTGCGCACGGGGCTCCCCCGTCCGGCCGACGCCGACGACCTGCGCTACCACATGACGACCCTCTTCCCTCCGGTGCGGCCGCGCGGCCATCTGGAGTTCCGGATGGTCGACGCGCAGCCGGGGCTCGACGGCTGGATGGTGCCGGCGGCCGTGACGACGGCGGTGTTCGACGACCCGGAGGCGGCGGAGACCGTGTACCGGGCGGTGAAGCCGCTCGCGGAGCGGGCCGGCGAGGATCCCGCGCCGCGCAATCCGCTGTGGGTGGCGGCGGCCCGTGACGGTCTGGCCGATCCGGACCTGCACGCCGCCGCGCGGACGGTCTTCTGCGCCGCCCTGGAGGCGCTGCCCCGGATCGGGGCGAGCGAGGAGGTGCGGCGGGCGGTCGCCGCCTTCCGGGAGCGGTACGTGGTCCCCGGGAGCTCCCCGGCCGACACCCCCGAGGCGGTGACGTCATGACCGGAGACACGGCCGGAACGGAGACCGGGACCGAGGCGCTGCGCGCGCGGGCCCTGGACGCCCTCGCCGCGGCCCGGGACCGCACCCTGCGCCTCACCTCCTGCGTGGAGGACGACGACCTCACCGCCCAGCACTCCCCCTTGATGTCGCCGCTCGTCTGGGACCTGGCGCACATCGGCAACCAGGAGGAGCAGTGGCTGTGGCGGGCCGTCGCGGGGCGCGACGCGCTGCGGCCCGAGATCGACCCGCTCTACGACGCCTTCGAGCACCCGCGCGCCGAGCGCCCGTCGCTGCCGCTGCTCCCGCCGGGCGAGGCCCGCGCCTACGCGGCGGACGTACGGCTCCGGGTCCTCGACGTGCTGGAGCGGGCGCCCCTGGAGGGGCGGCCGCTGCTGGACGCGGGGTTCGTCTTCGGCATGGTCGCCCAGCACGAGCAGCAGCACGACGAGACGATGCTGATCACCCATCAGCTGCGGAAGGGGCCGCCCGTCCTGACCGCTCCCCCGCCGCCGGTCCGCCGGACCGGCCCGCTGCCGGCCGAGGTCCTGGTCCCCGGCGGCCCGTTCACCATGGGGACCTCGGACGAGCCGTGGGCCCTCGACAACGAGCGTCCGGCGCACCGGCGGGAGGTCCCCGCCTTCCACATCGACACCGCTCCGGTCACCAACGGCGCCTATCTGTCCTTCGTCGCGGACGGCGGCTACGAGGACCGGCGCTGGTGGCACCCCTCGGGGTGGGCGCAGATCCGGGAGCACGGCATCGGGGCGCCGCTGTTCTGGCGCCGGGACGGCGGGCAGTGGCTGCGCCGCCGGTTCGGAGTGACCGGGCCGGTGCCGGAGGAGGAGCCGGTCCTGCACGTGAGCTGGTACGAGGCGGACGCCTACGCGCGCTGGGCGGGGCGCCGGCTGCCGACGGAGGCCGAGTGGGAGAAGGCGGCCCGGTTCGACCCGGCCTCGGGCCGCTCCCGCCGCTATCCGTGGGGCGACGGGGACCCGGGCCCCGAGCACGCGAACCTCGGGCAGCGGCACCTGGGCCCGGCGGCGGCCGGGAGCTACCCGGAGGGAGCCTCGCCGCTGGGCGTGCGGCAGTTGATCGGGGACGTGTGGGAGTGGACGGCGAGCGACTTCCTGCCGTACCCGGGCTTCACGGCCTTCCCGTACAAGGAGTACTCGGAGGTGTTCTTCGGTCCGGAGCACAAGGTGCTGCGGGGCGGTTCGTTCGCGGTGGACGCGGTCGCCTGCCGGGGCACCTTCCGCAACTGGGACCTGCCGGTGCGGCGCCAGATCTTCTCCGGCTTCCGCACGGCCCGCTCAGCGGAGCTCGACTGATGTGCCGCCACATCGCCTACGTGGGCGGTCCGGTGGCGCTCGGCGAGCTGGTCGTGCGGCCGGAGCACGGCCTTCTGCGCCAGTCCTGGGAGCCCCGCACGCAGACCAGCGGGGTGGTGAACGCCGACGGGTTCGGGGTCGGCTGGTACGCCGAGGGGGACCCGGTGCCCGCGCGGTACCGGCGCGCCGGGCCGATCTGGGGCGACCTCTCCTTCGCGGACCTCGCCCGGGTGGTGCGCTCCGGGGCGCTGCTCGCGGCGGTCCGGGGGGCCACGCTGCCCGGTGCGGACGGGGAGGCGGCGGCCACGCCGTTCGCCTCCGGGCGCTGGCTGTTCAGCCACAACGGCGCGGTGCCGGGCTGGCCGGACACCCTGGCCCCGCTCGCCGCGACGCTGTCCGCCGGGGAGCTGCTGCGCCTGGAGGCCCGTACCGACTCGGCGCTCGTGTGGGCACTCGTCCTGCACCGGCTGCGGGCCGGGGACGCGCCGGGCGAGGCGCTCGCCGCCACCGTGCGGGAGGTCGCGCAGGCGGCCCCCGGGTCCCGGCTGAACCTGCTGCTCACCGACGGCGACCGGATCGCCGCGACCGCCTGGGGCAACAGCCTCTGGTACCTGACGGGTCCCGGCCGGGCGGTCGTGGCCTCCGAACCGTACGACGACGATCCCCACTGGCGGGAGGTGCCCGAGCGGACGCTCGTGACCGCCGACCGCACCGACGTCGCCCTCACCCCGCTCAAGGAGCCGCCCGCGTGAGCCCGTACCAGCTGACCCGCACCCTCGACCCGGACGCCGCCGGCGCCGATCTGCGCACCGACGTCGTCCACGGTCTGACCCGCTCCCCCAAGGAGCTGCCGCCCAAGTGGTTCTACGACGCCCGGGGCAGCGAGCTGTTCGAGGAGATCACCCGGCTGCCCGAGTACTACCCGACGCGGGCGGAGCGGGAGATCCTGGCCGCGCGGGCGCCGGAGATCGCGGCGGAGACGAAGGCCAGGACCCTGGTGGAACTGGGCTCGGGGTCCTCCGAGAAGACCCGGTTCCTGATCGACGCGCTGCTGCCCGGTCTGGACAGCTACGTGCCGGTGGACGTGAGCGAGTCGGCGCTGACCGGGGCGGCGGAGTCGCTGCTCGCGGAGCGGCCGGAGCTGCGGGTGCACGCCCTGGTCGCGGACTTCACCCGGGGCCTCGCGCTGCCCGGGACGCCGGGGCCGCGCCTGGTGGCCTTCCTCGGCGGCACGATCGGCAACCTGCTGCCCGCCGAGCGGCGGACCTTCCTGCGCTCGGTCCGCTCGATGCTCGCGCCGGGCGACTCCCTGCTGCTCGGCACGGACCTGGTGAAGGACGAGGCGACGCTGGTGGCCGCCTACGACGACGCGGCCGGGGTGACCGGGGAGTTCAACAAGAACGTGCTGGCCGTGATCGACCGCGAGCTGGGCGCGGACGCCGATCCGGAGGACTTCGAGCACGTGGCGGTGTGGGACGCCGAGCGGGAGTGGATCGAGATGCGGCTGCGCGCCCGCCGCGCGCTCACCGTGAAGATCCCGGAGCTGGACCTGGTGGTGCCGTTCGCCGCGGGCGAGGAGCTGAGGACGGAGGTGTCGGCGAAGTTCCGTCAGGAGGGCGTGCGGGAGGAGCTGGCGGCGGCGGGCCTCGAACTGGCCCGCTGGTGGACGGACGGCGGGGACAGGTTCGCGCTGTCGCTGGCGACGGCCCGCTGAGCCGGAACCCGCCGGGCCGGGTCCTGCCGGGTGGTTCCCCGTAGGGCCACGGCCCGCTGGGCGGCGGCCGCGAGGGCGCGCCGGTCCGGGTACCGGCCGCTCGGCAGGGGGTCCGCGAGGCGGACCTCGGCGGTGGGGCGACGGGCGGTGACGACCCGCCACAGGGAGGCGCCGAGCAAGTCGTCCCCGACGTACGCGGCGGCGTCGGCGGGCCGGTAGTCGATCCGTACGGGCTGCACGGCGCAGCCGGCGTCCAGGGCGGCCTGGAAGGCGGCGGGCCGGAACCGCCCCCGCTCCCGGCCGCACCAGGTGGAGCCCTCGGGGAAGACGGCCACCCGGCCGCCGGCCGCGAGGATCCCGGCCATCGCGCGGACGGTGCCGGGCAGGGCCCTGAGTTGGTCCCGGTCGATGAAGAGGGTGCCGCCGAGGGCGGCGACGAGGCCGAGGACCGGCCAGTGGCGCACCTCGGCCTTGGCGACCGTGCGGGCGGGCAGGACGGCCGCGAGGAGCGGGACGTCCAGCCAGGAGACGTGGTTGGCGACGACGAGGAGGGGGCCGGTGGCGGCGGGGGTGCCCTCGTAGCGGACGCGGACGCCGAAGGCGCGGACCACCGTCCGGGTCCAGAGGCGGACGAGGGCGAGCCGGGCGGCGGGCGGGAGCGGGGCGGCGGCCGGGGCGAGGAGGACGCCGAGGAGGACGGTGACGGTGCCGGCGGCGAGCCGGGCCAGGGCCCGCGGGAGGCCGGCTCCGGGGTCGGGGCCGGTGCCGTCCGGGTGGGCGGCGCAGCGGCCCGGGGTGCAGGGCGCCGTGGGGAGCCACGGCGGGAGGGTCGCGGGTCCGTTCACCGGGCCGGGACGAGCGAGAGGAAGTGGTTGAGGTAGCGCGGGTTGGTGCGGCGCAGCGAGAGCAGGACGTAGAGGTCGGCGACGCCGAAGTCGGGGTCGTGCGCGGGGGCGCCGCAGACCCAGGCGCCGAGCCGGAGGTAGCCGCGCAGCAGCGGGGGCAGCTCGGTGCGGCCCTCGGGGCGGGCGACGCCCTCGGGGCTCCAGAGGCGGTGCGGGGTGACCCAGTACTCCTCCGGGGCGAGGTGCTTGGTCCGGACGGTGTCCCAGGTGGCGGCGGCGAGGGCGCCGCCGTCGTCGAGCGGGACCGAGCAGCAGCCGGCGATCCAGTTGTGGCCGGTCTCGGCCATGTAGCGGGCGAGGCCGGCCCAGATGAGGGCGATGACGGCGCCGTTGCGGTGGGCGGGGTGGACGCAGGAGCGGCCGACCTCCACCAGGTCGTGCCGGACGGGGGCGAGCCGGGTGAGGTCGAACTCGCCCTCGGAGTAGAGGCGTCCGGCGACGGCGGCCCGCTCGGGCGGCAGGAGCCGGTAGGTGCCGACGACCTCGCCGGTGGTCTCCTCCCGTACGAGGAGGTGGTCGCAGTACGCGTCGAAGGCGTCGGAGTCGAGGCCGGGCTCGGGCCCGTCGAGCCGGGCCCCCATCTCGCCGGCGAAGACCTGGTGGCGCAGCCGCTGGGCGGCGCGCACGTCCTCCTGGTGGCGGGCGAGGCCGACGGCGTACCGGGGCGTGGGCTGCTCGGCCCGGGTCCGGGCCCGGGGCTGTGCGGGGACGGCGAGCGTGTGCGTCGGTGCGGACATGGCGGGCGCCTCCGGACGGAAGGGAAGGGGCGGGGCCGGGGCCGCTCGCGCGGTGGCCCGGCTCCTTGCTTCCTCACTTCTTCCGTGACCGGCTGGATTCGACGTGACCGTCCGGGGGCTCGCGGGTGTGCGGACGCTGAATGCTATTCGGCGAGGGTGTCGGTGATCGCGTCGGAGGCCTTCCGGGCCGCCTTGATCGGGTCCTCGCCCTGGAGGACGGCGGTCATGTAGGGCTTGATCGGGTTGTCCCCCTCGACGTTCGCCCACTGCGGGGAGTTGGGGGTGGCCCGGCCGCGCGCGGCGCCCCGGGCCATGACGGCGGTGGCCTCCTGGCCGGCGACGACGGAGGCGAGGCTCTTCTTGTTGGGGACGTAGCCCATGGCGCGGGCGAGTTCGGTCTGCCACTTCTCGCCGGCCATCGCCTTGACGACGTCGAGGGCGGCGCCGCGCTGGGGCGCGTTCTCCGGGATGACGAGGTCGGAGCCGCCGGTGAAGACGGCGCAGGGCTGGTCGGCCTTCTTGCCGGGTATCGGGAAGTAGCCGAGCTTGTCCTTGAGTCCCGGGTCGGTCTTGAGGATCGCGGCGACGGCGCTGGGGGTGGCGATGAGCTGGGCGACGTCTCCCTTGGCGAAGACGTCGGCCTGCGGCGGGTTCTGCTCGTCGGCGTTCTTGGGGCCGGCGCCGAGGGACTGGAGTTCCTTGTAGAAGGCCATGCCGCGCTGGGCCTCCGGGCTGTCGAGGACGCCGGTCCACTGGCCGCCCCTCTCGACGGCCAGTTCGCCGCCCTCGTCCCAGACGAAGCCGGCGAGGGTGTACCAGTCCTGGCCGGCGAGGTAGATGCCCTGGGAGCCGTTCTTGTTGAGCTTCTCGGTGTCGGCGAGCCACTGGGCGCGGGTGGCCGGCGGCTTGTCGATGCCGGCGGCCCGGAACAGGTCCTTGTTGTAGATGACGATCCGGTTGGCGGCGTACCAGGGGATGCCGTACTGGGAGCCGGAGATGTTGCCGGGCTCGGCGAGACCGGGCAGCCAGTCCTCGCTGCCGAGGTCGCGGACCGACTCCAGGGTGAGGTCGAACAGCTTCTCGGTGTCGGCGTACTGGGCGACCTGGGTGTTGCCGACCTCGATGACGTCGGGCCCGCCGGCGCCCTCGATCGCCTCGGTGACCTTCTTGCCGATGCCGGTCCACTCCTGGATGGTGAACTGGAGTTCGATCCCGGCGTGCTCCTCCTCGTACGCCTTCTTGAAGCGCTCGATGTAGTCCTCGCTGGCGCTGTCCCGCATCAGCCAGATGTTGACGGTCTTCGTGCCCTCGCCGCCCGGCAGCATCCCGCAGCCCGAGAGGGCGAGCGCGGTGGCGGCTGCCAGGGGACAGACGAGACGTCGGTTCTTCACGTGGGTCACCTTCTGCGGTTCAGCACAGGGTCGTGCGTAGGGGCTGACCCGGCATGGGGGGACCGAACGGGGTGTTCGCGCGGGTATGTGGCCTGGATTCTGGTCTGGACCAACGGGATGGTCAAGTCCTCGACCATCCCGTTCCGCCCCCCGGAGGGACGGTCTGTTCCGTTACCGCCGGTAATTCCCATGGCCCGCCGGGAGGTCGTCGTGTCGCGCCCCGGCGCGCCCTGGGGCACGGTGGAGGGAACGCACCGAGAGGAGTCCGTCCCCCATGTCGAACCACACCTACCGCGTCACCGAGATCGTCGGCACCTCCACCGAGGGAGTCGACCAGGCCATCCGCAACGGCATCGAACGCGCCTCGCAGACCCTGAGGGGCCTCGACTGGTTCGAGGTGACGCAGGTGCGCGGCCACCTCGTCGACGGCACGATCGAGCACTACCAGGTCGGCCTGAAGGTCGGCTTCCGCCTGGAGGACGAGAACTGACCCCCCGGAGGCCGAGGGCCTCCGGGACCTCACGGCCTTCCGGACCCGTCGGGTCCGGAAGCC
>NZ_JBSHHY010000031.1:0-92096 GCF_053618675.1 Streptomyces sp. NPDC055632
GCGCCCGATCTACTCCCAGACCGCCGCCTACGGCCACTTCGGCCGCGAGCTGCCCGACTTCACCTGGGAGCGCACCGACCGCGTCGACGCCCTCAAGAAGGCCGCCGGACTGTAGACCCCCGGACACCCGCGGCGAAGCCCGGCACCCCTCACGGGGGCGCCGGGCTTCGCCGTGTCCGGGCTGTCGGTGGCATCTGGTAGGTATGGGGCCGTGAGCAGCGAGAACGAGAAGCCCTCCGAGGAACCCGAGCAGCTCGCGCTCATTCGGGAGACCGTGCGGAAGGCGAAGGTGCCGCGGGCCAAGCCGCGGACGTGGCGGGGGGCCGCCCTCGCCAAGGAGCTGCCCGTCGCCCGGGTCGTCGTCAACAAGGGCGCGCTCCACCTCGACCAGTTCTTCGACTACGCGGTCCCCGAGGAGCTGGACGGGGCCGCCCGGCCCGGAGTGCGGGTGCGGGTGCGGTTCGGGGCCGGGGCGCACCAGGTCAAGAACGGGCGCCGGGAGGGCGGACGGCTCATCGACGGCTTCCTCGTCGAGCGCCGGGCCGAGTCCGACTACTCCGGACCGCTCGCCGCCCTCGCCGACGTCGTCTCCCCGGAACCGGTCCTCGGGCCCGAGCTGCTCGGCCTCGCCCGGGCCGTCGCCGACCGGTACGCCGGCAGCCTCGCCGACGTGCTCCAGCTCGCCGTGCCGCCGCGCAGCGCCGCCGCCGAGCGCCGCCCCTCCCCGGAGCCGCTGCCGCCGCCGGGCGCCCCGGAGCCGGGGAGCTGGACGCGGTACGAGCAGGGGCCCGCGTTCCTGGACTCCCTCGCGCACGGCGGGGCGCCCCGGGCCGTGTGGAACGCGCTGCCGGGGCCGCACTGGGCCGAGGAGATCGCCCGGGCCGTCGCCGCGACCCTCGCCTCCGGGCGCGGCGCCCTCGTCGTCGTCCCCGACGGACGGGCCGCCGACCGGGTCGACGCGGCGCTGACCGAGGTCCTGGGGGAGGGGCGGCACGCGCTGCTCACCGCCGAGGCGGGCCCCGAGAAGCGGTACGCGCGCTGGCTCGCCGTGCGGCGCGGGTCCGTGCGGGCCGTCGTCGGCACCAGGGCGGCGATGTTCGCCCCCGTACGGGACCTGGGGCTCGTCGTCGTCTGGGACGACGGCGACGGCAGCCACAGCGAGCCGCACGCCCCCCAGCCCCACGCGCGCGAGGTGCTGCTGCTGCGCGCCGCCCACGACCGGTGCGCCTTCCTCCTGGGCAGCACGAGCTGCACCGTCGAGGCCGCCCAGCTCGTCGAGTCCGGCTGGGCCCGCGCGCTGACCGCCGGCCGCGACCGGGTCCGCGCGGCCGCGCCCCTGATCCGCACCGTCGGCGACGGCGAACTCGCCCGGGACGAGGCCGCGCGCGCGGCCCGGCTCCCCTCGCTCGCCTGGCAGGCCGTACGGGAGGGCTTGAAGACCGGTCCGGTGCTCGTCCAGGTGCCCCGCCGGGGGTACGTGCCGAGGCTGGCCTGCGAGCGGTGCCGGACGCCCGCCCGCTGCCGGCACTGCGCCGGACCCCTGGAGGCCCCCGAGCAGCGGGAGCTGTGCTGCGGCTGGTGCGGGCGCGGCGCCCCCGACTGGCACTGCGTCGAGTGCGGCTCGACCCGGCTGCGCGCCCAGGTGGTCGGCGCGCGGCGGACCGCCGAGGAGCTCGGCCGGGCCTTCCCGGCGGTGCCGGTCCGCACCTCGGGCCGGGACCACGTCCTGGACAGCGTGCCCGGGCGGCCCGCGCTCGTCGTCTCCACCCCCGGCGCCGAGCCCGTCGCCGAGGGCGGCTACGCGGCCGCGCTGCTCCTCGACGGCTGGGCCATGCTCGGCCGGCCCGACCTGCGCGCGGGCGAGGAGGCGCTGCGCCGCTGGATCGACGCGGCCTCCCTGGTGCGGGGGCAGGCCGAGGGCGGCACGGTCGTCGTGGTGGCCGAGCCGACGCTGCGGCCGGTGCAGGCGCTCGTCCGCTGGGACCCGGTCGGGCACGCCCGGCGCGAGCTGGCCGAGCGCGCCGAGCTGGGCTTCCCGCCGGTCTCCCGGATGGCCGCGGTGACCGGCCCGCCGGAAGCCGTCGAAGGCTTCCTGGCGGCGGCCGCGCTGCCCTCCGACGCCGAGATCCTCGGGCCGGTGCCGCTGCCCGTGGTGCGTCCCGGCGGCACCCGCCGGCCCGGCGACCCGCCGCCGGGCGAGCAGTGGGAGCGGGCCCTGGTCCGGGTCCCGCCGGGCAGCGGCGCTGCTCTGGCGGCCGCCCTCAAACAGGCCCGGGCGGCCCGCCTCGCACGCGGCGGCGGCGACCCGGTACGCGTCCGCGTGGACCCGCCGGACATCGGCTGACGCCGGGCCCCTCCGCACGGACGGGGGAGGGGCCCGGCGTCACCCGGACGTGGGGCGGCCCTCGTTCACCCCGGACTCGAAGGGGGTTCCCGTCCCAGGGCTCGGGGCGGCCTCCGTCACCCGGAGGACCTCCGTCCCCGGGCCCGGGACGGCCTCAGTCATTCGGAGGCGGGAGGGCCCTGTCCCCGGACCTCCGTCGCTTGGAGGCGGGAGGGCCCCGTTCCCGGACCCCCGGGACGGCCTCCGTCACCGGGAGGCGGGAGCACCCCCGGCCCCGGGCCTTCCGGGACGGCCTCCGTCACGCGGACTCGGGAGGACCCCGTCCCCTGACCTCCGGGGACGGCCTCCGTCACTCGGACTCGGGAGGGCTCCTCCCCCCCGGGCACGAGACGGCCGCCCGTCCCCCGGGGGCGGGCGGCCGTGGCGTCTCGGGCGTCAGACGTTGCGGGGCGCGGGGAAGGCCGACGGGCGGGCGTCCTCGCGGAGGGCGGGGCCGCCCGCGGAGGGCTGCGGCGGCATCGAGCGGGCGGCGGGGACCGACGGGACGGGGCGGATCCCGCCCGGCTCCATCCCGTGCTCCTGCTCCACGGCGGCGCTCTGCTGGGACGCCCGGCGGGCGCCGTAGCGGCGGTGGACGGCCTGCTTGGTGACCCCGAGCGCGGAACCCACCGCGTCCCACGAGAAACCGAGCGAGCGGTCGAAGTCGACCGCCGCGGTCACCAGGGTCTCGACGCTGTCCCGCAGCTCCTGGGCGAGGCGTACGGTCGGGGCGGGCGCGCGCCCGTAGACGACGAAGCCCGTCGACGGGCCGGAGCGGCGAGGGCGGTAGACATTGCCCAGCTGGGCCGTGAGCGTGCGCAGCGCGTCCACCTGCCGCCGGACCCGCTCGATGTCCCGCACGAGCAGGTGCAGACTCGCCCGGGCTTGGGCGTCGTGGGTTGCGTGGTCGGCCATGTGAAAGCCTCTCGAACCGGCGATGAAGGGGCGGGGTCGCGAAGGGAGCGGCGCGACCCGATTCGGTCAATCTCTCTTGACCAACGCGTCACCGGGAGTTGGGTCACGCTGCGGGGGCGTACACGCATATGCGCGGGGCGCCCGCCCTCGCGTACGCCCCCTCCGCCCCCGGCGCCGCGCGCCGGGCCGGAGCCTTCCGGGTACGCCCCGGGGCGTGTGTCGCGAGCCCTGCCCGCCCTCAGGGCGGACGGCGCCGCTCCCGACGCACGCCCTAGACTGGTGCGCTGCCCGTAACGCCCCCGGAGAGACAGGCAGTCGCCATCCATGAAGCTCGTCTTCGCAGGCACCCCCGAGGTCGCCGTTCCCGCCCTGGACGCCCTGATCGCCTCCGGGCGGCACGAGGTGGCCGCCGTGGTCACCCGGCCCGACGCCCCGGCGGGACGCGGCCGGCGGCTCGTCGCCAGCCCGGTGGCCCAGCGCGCGGAGGAGGCGGGGATCGAGGTCCTCAAGCCGGCCAGGCCCCGTGACGAGGACTTCCTCGCCCGGCTGCGGGAGATCGCGCCGGACTGCTGCCCGGTCGTCGCGTACGGCGCCCTGCTGCCCAAGGTCGCCCTCGACGTCCCGGCCCGCGGCTGGGTCAACCTGCACTTCTCGCTGCTGCCCGCGTGGCGCGGCGCGGCGCCCGTGCAGCACGCGCTGATGGCCGGCGACCAGGTGACGGGCGCCTCCACCTTCCTGATCGAGGAGGGCCTCGACTCGGGGCCGGTCTACGGCGTCGTCACCGAGGACGTGCGCCCGACCGACACCAGCGGCGACCTGCTCACCCGGCTCGCCTTCGCCGGCGCCGGGCTGCTCGCCGCGACCATGGACGGCATCGAGGACGGCACGCTCCGCGCCGTCCCGCAGCCCGTCGAGGGCGTCACCCTCGCCCCGAAGATCCGGGTCGAGGACGCCCACGTCGACTTCGCGGCCCCCGCGCTGCGGGTGGACCGCGTGGTGCGCGGCTGCACCCCGGCCCCGGGCGCCTGGACCGTCTTCCGCGGCGAGCGCCTCAAGCTGATCCAGGCCGTCCCCCTCCCGGACCGCACGGACCTGGCCCCGGGCGAGCTCTCGGTCGGCAAGAACAACGTGTACGCGGGCACCGGCTCGTACGCCGTCGAACTCCTCTGGGTCCAGCCCCAGGGCAAGAAGCCGATGAAGGCCGCCGACTGGGCCCGCGGGGTGCGGATCGCTCCGGGGGAGCGCCTGGGCGCCTAGTCCGGCGGATCAGGGCCGGGCGCGGAGGGGGAGCGGGGCGTACGGTCCCGGTGTCAGGACGATCCGGCGGAACGTTTCGCGGGCGCGCTCCTGCGGGTGGCGGTCCCGGAGCGCTTGGGCTTGGGCTTGGGCTTGGTTTCGGGCGGGGCGCTCCCGTCCCGTTCCGTCTCCTCCTTCCCGTCCGCCCGTGGCCTCGTCCGCGGCTTCGGGCGGAGGCCCGCGACCGGCCACTTCAGCTCGATCTCCAGCTCCACCTCGCCCTCTCCCATCTCGATCTCGATCTCGGTCCTGAGTTCGTCCGGGACGTGCAGGCTGAGCCTGCCGTGGCCGATGTCCCACTCGACGTCCCCGCCGTCCTTCAGGGCGGTCGCGAGCGCCATGAGCTGCTCCGCGGCTTCGAGGCGCGAGACGGAGCGCTTCTGTTCGAACTTGATGTCCTTCATGGCTACTTCCGGTTCGGGTGCGGGGAGTGGGTGGCGTCCGCCCCGCGCAGGGCCGAGCGCCATGCCAGGGCGAGTGCGGCCTCGGCCAGGCCGAGGAGGACGAGCCAGAGGCCGAGCAGCCGGGTCAGGACCCGGGCCGACTCGGCCGGGAGGGCCAGCACGACGATGCCGGCGGCGATGCCGAGGGCGGCGACCGCGGCGACCGCGCCGCGGTACGGAAGGTCCTCGGCGGCGAGGGCGCCGTACAGCGTGACGATCCCGGAGACCAGCCAGACGGCGCCCACGACGAGGGAGAGCGCGGCGACCGTCTGGAGCGGATGGCGCAGGCACAGCACCCCGCCCAGGACGAACAGGACGGCCACGAGCAGCCCCGGCAGCCGTTCGCCGGCGTTCCGGCGGCCGAAGACCATGACGAAGCGGAAGACCCCGGTCGCGAGCAGGTACAGGCCGATCAGCACGCCCAGGACGTGGAGGGTCGCGTCCGGCCAGACCAGGGCCGTGACGCCGGGCACCAGCGTCACGACCGCCGCGGCGAGGAACCAGGTCCAGGAGCTGCCCAGCCGCGCCAGCGGATCCGCCGGACCGGCCGCGGGGGCGGTCCCGAAGGGAGAGGTCATCTCTCCTCCTCCCGGCCGGGGACACACCGGATCCCGTGTCCCTTCATGTGCTTATCGACCGTATCGCGCGGTATGCGGGGTGTCTTCCGCAGGATCGACCGCATGGCCGACCGCATGGCCGGCCACAGGGCCGGCCACAGGGCCGACCGCGGGGTCGACCGCGGGACCACGCCGCTCCGGGACCATCACCGGGAAGGACTACGCTGGGGGGCGTTCGACCTCGTCATTTCGTCACGCGGAGCACCTTTTGAGCGAGCAGGCACGACGCCGTCCCCCCAAGCCCTACCGGAAGCCGAAGAAGGACCCGGTCCGGATGCTCGCCTTCGAGGCGCTCAGGGCGGTCGACGAGCGGGACGCCTACGCGAACCTGGTGCTGCCGCCGCTGCTGCGGAAGGCCCGCGAGGGCGGGGACTTCGACGGCCGGGACGCGGCCCTCGCGACCGAGCTGGTGTACGGGACGCTGCGCCGCCAGGGCACGTACGACGCGATCATCTCCGCCTGCATCGACCGCCCGCTGCGCGAGGTCGACCCGCCCGTGCTCGACGTGCTCGCGCTCGGCGCGCACCAGCTCCTCGGGACCCGGATCCCCACCCACGCCGCCGTCTCCGCCAGCGTCGAACTGGCGCGGGTGGTGCTCGGCGACGGGCGGGCCAAGTTCGTGAACGCCGTGCTGCGGAAGATCGCGCAGCAGGACCTGGACGCCTGGGTGGCGCAGGTCGCCCCGCCGTACGACGAGGACCCCGAGGACCACCTCGCCGTCGTCCACTCGCACCCCCGCTGGGTCGTCTCGGCCCTCTGGGACTCGCTCGGCGGCGGCCGCGCCGGGATCGAGGACCTCCTGGAGGCGGACAACGAGCGCCCCGAGGTCACCCTCGTCGCCCGCCCCGGCCGCTCCACCACCGAGGAGCTCGCCGCGGCCACCGAGACCCTGCCGGGCCGCTGGTCCCCGTACGCCCTGCGGATGGCGGAGGGCGGCGAGCCCGGCGCCATCGAGGCCGTGAAGGAGGGCCGGGCCGGCGTCCAGGACGAGGGGAGCCAGCTCGTCGCCCTCGCCCTCGCGAACGCCCCCCTCGAAGGACCCGACGCCCGCTGGCTCGACGGCTGCGCGGGCCCCGGCGGCAAGGCCGCGCTCCTCGCCGCCCTCGCCTCCGAGCGGGGCGCCGCGCTCCTCGCCTCCGAGAAGCAGCCGCACCGCGCCCGCCTGGTCGAGCGCGCCCTCGCCGGCAACCCCGGCCCCTACCAGGTGATCGCCGCCGACGGCACCCGCCCGCCGTGGCGCCCCGGCTCCTTCGACCGGGTCCTGGTGGACGTGCCGTGCTCGGGCCTCGGCGCCCTGCGCCGCCGCCCCGAGGCCCGCTGGCGCCGCCGCCCCGACGACCTGGACGGCTTCGCCCCGCTCCAGCGCGCGCTGCTCACCGAGGCGCTGCGCGCGGTGCGCGTCGGCGGCGTCGTCGGGTACGCGACCTGCTCGCCGCACCTGGCCGAGACCCGGATCGTCGTCGACGACGTCCTGAAGAAGACCGGTGGCGCCGAGCTGATCGACGCCCGCCCGCTGCTGCCCGGCGTCCCCGCGCTCGGCGAAGGGCCGGACGTCCAGCTCTGGCCGCATCTGCACGGTACGGACGCCATGTACCTGGCGCTGCTGCGCCGGACCGCCTGACCCCGGACCGCTCCACCCTTCGATCATCCGACCGCAATATCCCGGTCTGTACAGGTCCCGGGCTCGTCGTTTCGTACCGAACCTGGTCCGGACCTGAATCGAAACCGCCCAGCGGCAAAGAAGTGCCCAAGAACGTGGGAGGCTTGGCGCATGGCGCAGATCAACCCCAGCATCCTGTCCGCGGACTTCGCCCGGCTCGCCGAGGAGGCGAAGGCGGTCGAGGGTGCCGACTGGCTGCACGTCGACGTGATGGACAACCACTTCGTCCCCAACCTGACGCTGGGCGTGCCGATCGTGGAGTCCCTCGCCCGGGCGACGGAGACCCCGCTCGACTGCCACCTGATGATCGAGGACCCCGACCGCTGGGCCCCGCAGTACGTGGAGGCCGGCGCCGGTTCGGTGACCTTCCACGTCGAGGCCGCCGCCGCCCCTGTGCGGCTCGCGCGGGAGATCCGGGCCAAGGGCGCCCGCGCCTCGATGGCGCTCAAGCCGGCCACCCCCATCGAGCCGTACGAGGACCTGCTCCCCGAGCTCGACATGCTGCTGATCATGACCGTCGAGCCCGGCTTCGGCGGCCAGGCCTTCCTCGACATCATGCTGCCCAAGATCCGCCGCACCCGTGAGCTGATCTCCAAGCACGGTCTCGAGCTGTGGCTCCAGGTCGACGGCGGGGTCGCGGAGTCCACGATCGAGCGGTGCGCCGAGGCCGGCGCCGACGTCTTCGTCGCGGGCTCCGCGGTGTACGGAGCGGCCGATCCGGCCGCCGCCGTCGCCGCGCTGCGGACCCGCGCGGAGACCGCGACGGCCTCCGCCGCGTGGGCGTGTGGCCACTGAGCCTCCGCCGGATGAACGCGGTCCGTCGGGCCGCCGACAGGACTGATCAAGGCCCGTCGTTTCTGACAGGATGAACGACGAGCAGGAGTGTGAACGACCCCGTCACGTGAACGGCGTGACGGGGGCAAGCGGTACGTGAACGGCAGTGAGGAGATCGCGGTGGCGGGTATGTCGGCGGGACGGTCAGCCCTGCGGATGGGCCCCGCGGAGCTGGTGCAGGCGGCGGCCATGGCCCGCCGCTTCTACCTGGAGGGCAAGTCCAAGATCCAGATCGCCGAGGAGTTCGGCGTGAGCCGCTTCAAGGTGGCCCGGGTCCTGGAGACCGCCCTGGAGCGCGACCTCGTACGGATCGAGATCCGCGTGCCGGCCGAGCTGGACGCCGAGCGCTCCGACGCGCTCCGCGCCCGCTACGGGCTCCGCCACGCCGTCGTCGTCGAGTCCCCGGCGGAGGGCGAGGACGAGTCGCCCGACCCGGAGAACCTCGGCGAGGTCGCCGCCGACCTGCTCGGCGAGCTGGTCACCGAGGGCGACGTCCTCGGCCTGGCCTGGGGCCGCTCCACCATCCACATGGCGGCCGCGCTCGACCGGCTGCCGCCCTGCACGGTCGTCCAGCTCACCGGCGTGTACGACGCCGGGACCGCCGAGCGCGGCTCCGTCGAGGCCGTGCGCCGGGCCGCCCAGGTCTCCGGCGGCGAGGCCCACCCCATCTACGCCCCCATGCTGCTGCCCGACCCGGCGACGGCCGCCGCCCTGCGCAGCCAGACCGGCATCGCGCGCGCCTTCGAGTACTTCGACAAGGTGACCGTCGCCTGTGTCTCCATCGGCTCCTGGGAGCCGGGCATCTCCACCGTCCACGACATGCTCTCCGACGAGGAGCGCGCCCACTACGCCTCGCTCGGCGTCGCCGCCGAGATGTCCGCGCACCTCTTCGACGCCGAGGGGCGCCGGGTCGGCCGCGACCTGGGCGAGCGCTGCATCACCGTCGAGGCGGACCGGCTGCGCCGGATCCCCGAGGTGGTCGCCATCGCCGGCGGTCAGCGCAAGGCGGCGGCGATCGGCGCGGTGCTCCGCTCCGGGCTCGTCACCAGCCTGGTGACCGACCGCGCCGCGGCGGACTACCTGCTCACCGAGTCCAGGCCGGGCACCCACCCGGCGCTCGACCGGACGGACCCCGACGGAAGCTGAACCACGGGTGTTCCCGGGGGCCGGAGCCGTTCCGCGACGCTATGTTCGGGACATGCTGCTCCGGCCCCCGCGCGTGCTCCTCGCGCTCGTCCTCGCCGTCCTCCTGGGCGGCTTCCTCGCCGGATGCTCCCCGGCGACCGGAGGCGCGGGAACCGCCGCCCCGACCCGTACGGCCACGGCCGCCCCGCCCACCGGCGCCTCCGGGCTGCCCACCGTGCGGGCCGCCGACCTGCCGCCCGAGGCGCGCGGGACGCTCGACCTCATCGCACGCGGCGGGCCCTACCCGTACGCCAAGGACGGCGCCGTCTTCTCCGACTTCGAGAGGGCCCTGCCCCGCCGGGAGCGCGGCTACTACCACGAGTACACCGTGAGGACCCCCGGCGAACGCGACCGGGGAGCGCGCCGCCTCGTCACCGGGCGGAACGGCGAGACGTACTACACCGACGACCACTACGAGACCTTCCGGGAGGTGGTCAGGGATGGGCCTTGACGACCCCGTCGTCCTCGACCTGACCGGCGTCGACGACAAGGCCGCCCTCATGGACCGGTGCGCCGAGGCCCTCGCGCTGCCCGACTGGTTCGGCCGCAACTGGGACGCCCTCGCCGACTGCCTCACCGACCTGCCCCGGCCGGTCGTCCTCGTCGTCACCGGCTGGCGGGGGTACGCCGAGGCCCGGCCGCGCGAGTGGCGGACCGCCCAGGAGGTCTTCGCCACGGCGGCCGACGAGAGCCCCGCCCGCCTCTCCGTCCTCCTCTCCCTGGGCGAGACCTTCGGAGGATCCTCCTAACCTCCTGTCGCGAGCCTCGGAGGATCGGCCCGGGACTGGTATGCGTACACCCGTGGGACAATGAACTACGTGCTTTTTCCCCTGGCTGAAATGCCTAGGGGCCGATCCGAACGACTGGGATGTCAGCACGTGCGTTTCCTCAATGACGTCAAGCCGCCCTACGACCTGACGTACGACGATGTGTTCATGGTGCCGAGCCGCTCGGCCGTCGGCTCCCGCCAGGCCGTGGACCTCTCCTCGCCCGACGGCACCGGGACGACGATCCCGCTCGTCGTGGCCAACATGACCGCCATCGCCGGCCGCCGGATGGCCGAGACCGTCGCCCGCCGCGGCGGCCTGGTCGTCATCCCGCAGGACATCCCGATCGAGGTCGTCACCGACGTGGTCTCGTGGGTGAAGAGCCGCCACCACGTCCTCGACACCCCGATCGTCCTGGAGCCGCACCAGACCGTCGCCGACGCGCTCGCCCTGCTGCCCAAGCGCGCCCACGACGCCGGCGTCGTCGTCGACGAGGACCGGCGCCCGGTGGGCGTCGTCACCGACGCCGACCTCTCCGGCGTGGACCGCTTCACGCAGCTCTCCGAGGTCATGTCCAAGGACCTGCTCCTCCTGGACGCGGACATCGACCCGCGCGAGGCCTTCAACACCCTCGACGCCGCCAACCGGCGCTACGCCCCCGCCGTCGACGCGGACGGCAGGCTGGTCGGCATCCTGACCCGCAAGGGCGCCCTGCGCGCCACCCTCTACACCCCGGCCGTCGACAAGAACGGCGGGCTGCGCATCGCCGCCGCCGTCGGCATCAACGGCGACGTGGCGGGCAAGGCCAAACTGCTCCTCGACGCGGGCGTCGACACGCTCGTCATCGACACCGCGCACGGCCACCAGGAGTCGATGATCTCCGCCATCCGGACCGTCCGGGCGCTCGACCCGCAGGTCCCGATCGTCGCGGGCAACATCGTCGCCGCCGAGGGCGTCAAGGACCTGATCGAGGCGGGCGCCGACATCATCAAGGTCGGCGTCGGCCCCGGCGCCATGTGCACCACCCGCATGATGACCGGCGTCGGCCGCCCGCAGTTCTCGGCCGTCCTGGAGTGCGCCGCCGAGGCGCGCAAGTACGGCAAGCACGTCTGGGCCGACGGCGGTGTCCGCCACCCGCGCGACGTCGCCATGGCGCTCGCCGCCGGCGCCTCCAACGTGATGGTCGGCTCCTGGTTCGCCGGCACGTACGAGTCGCCGGGCGACCTCCAGCAGGACGCCAAGGGACGCTTCTACAAGGAGTCCTTCGGCATGGCCTCGGCCCGCGCCGTCAAGAACCGCACCTCCGACGAGTCCGCCTACGACCGCGCCCGCAAGGCGCTGTTCGAGGAGGGCATCTCCACCTCCCGCATGTTCCTCGACCCGCAGCGTCCGGGCGTCGAGGACCTGATCGACTCGATCATCGCGGGCGTCCGCTCCTCCTGCACCTATGCCGGTGCCGGCTCGCTCGCCGAGTTCGAGGAGAAGGCCGTGGTCGGCATCCAGTCCGCCGCCGGTTACGCGGAGGGCAAGCCGCTGCACGCCAGCTGGAGCTAGCGCCCGTCCGGCGGATCAGGACCGGAAAGGCCCTGGTCCTCGCACGCACGAAGGCCGTGGGCCCCCGGGACGCCGTTCCCGGGGGCCCACGGCCGTCTCTCGTGCGTCACGCGGGAGAAGGGGCGACCGGGACGCCCGGGACCCCGCTCAGGGCCTCCGCCACCGCCGCCGCGATCCGGGCGTGCCCCCGGTCGTTCGGGTGCAGCCCGTCCGCCAGGTGCTCCGGGCCGAGCAGCGGGCCGCCGGGCAGGACGAGGAGGTGCCCGTCGCCGTCGGCCGCCAGGTCCCGGCCCGCCCGCTCCATGGCCCGGCGCAGCTCCGTGAGGGTCGCGCCGAGGGCGTTGCGGGTGTGCTCGGCCTCCGGGCGCAGCACGGGCGAGACGATCAGCAGCGGGGTCTCGGGATGGCCCTTGCGGACGAGCCCGACGAAGGCGCGCACGGTCTCGTACAGCCAGTCGGCCGTCGCGGGCGCCTTGGACCAGCAGTTGGTGCCGAAGGCGAGGGTGATCAGCTCGCCCGGGAGCCGCGCCAGATGCTCGGCGAGGGGCAGCTCGCCGCGCGCCGCGCCCGCGTACCCCAGGTTGACCGGGTCGAGGCCCAGGAGGCGGCCCGCCGTGGCGGGCCAGGAGCGGGCCGGCCGGGTCGACCACCAGCCCTCGGTGATCGAGTCGCCGTGGACGAGCCAGCGGGGCCGGACGGGAGCGGGGGAGAGGGCGCCGCCGACGGCCCGCAGGGCGAGCGGCACGGGCGCCTGGCCCTCCGGCAGGTACACGCTGAAGACGCCGCCGCCCGGCGGCAGCGGGAGCTTCACGACGGCCTCGGCCGCCGGGGCGACGCAGGTCTCCCCGACGAACCGCGCCCCGCTCCACAGCGCGAAGCAGTGGCGCAGGTCCCGCAGCGGGTCGTCCGGATCCGGCACGGCCGCCCGGTAGCGCAGCTCCACCGCGCGCGTGCCGGGCGCCGCCGTGAACTCGATCCGCACCCCGATGGGCAGCTCGGCCCGCGCCGCCACGTCCCAGGGCAGCCGCGCCAGGTCGTCCGGATCGGCCCGCACGGGCCGTTTCCCGTCCAGCCAGGCCGTACCGCGCAGAAACGCTTCCGGGTCGAGCCAGTCCACCGGGCCTCCGATCGTCGGGCCGCCGGACCTCGCGGAGCGGGTCGTCCGGCACGTACGGCCCATGCGTGCGTGGATCGCTGCATGCCCCCGATGTACTGATTCATGCGGGGGAGCGCAATGTTTCCCCCGTCCGTGCCGTAAGTGCGCAATGATCATCCGTCATTGCGCAACAACCCTGCATTACGAGTGCGAACCCTCTCCCCTTAGGCTCGTGCCTCGTACCAGGAGTGGCGGCGACCGCCTGCTCGGCGGTTCCGTCCCCCGTGGGCCTGCTCCGGCATGCCCGCACACCGCCGCGGTCCCCGCTCCGCCCCCACAGGCAGCGATAAGGAGCCTCCGCAGTGCTGGACCACGGCGCAGCCCCACCGGTCGACGACACGGCCGTCCCCAAGCCCTCCGCTCTCCGCGCCCTCGGCCGTCGCAAGCCGGTGGAAGCCCTGGTCGCGGAGGGTGGGCAGGGCGAGGGCGGCAACCTCCGCCGCTCCCTCTCGATGTGGCAGCTGACCATGATCAGCATCGGCGCCACGCTCGGCACGGGCATCTTCGTCGTCCTCGGCGACGCCGTCCCCAAGGCCGGCCCCGCCGTCACCGTCGCCTTCGTCATCGCCGGCCTCACGGCGCTCTTCTCGGCCCTCTCGTACGCCGAGCTGGCCGGCTCCATACCGGTGGCCGGCTCCTCCTACTCGTACGCGTACGCAACGATGGGCGAACTCGTCGCCTGGGTCTGCGGCTGGTGCCTGGTCCTGGAGTACGGCGTCTCGGTCGCCGCCGTGGCCGTCGGCTGGGGCGAGTACCTCAACGAGCTGCTCGACGGGACCATCGGGGTCACCCTCCCCGCCGCGGTCTCCTCCGCGCCCGGCGAGGGCGGCTTCATCAACCTGCCCGGTCTGATCGTCGTCCTGCTCGCGATGGTCTTCCTGCTCGGCGGCGCCCGCGAGTCCGCCGTCGTCAACACGGTCATGGTGTTCGTGAAGATCGCCGCGCTCGTGCTCTTCTGCGCCATCGGCTTCATGGGCTTCAAGTCCGGCAACTACGCCGACTTCATGCCCCTCGGCATGGCCGGGGTCAGCGCCGCCGGAGCCAGCCTCTTCTTCTCGTACATCGGCTTCGACGCCGCCTCCACCGCCGGTGAGGAGGCGAAGGACCCGAAGCGCGACCTGCCGCGCGCGATCATGCTGTCGCTGCTCATCGTCACCGTGCTCTACGTCCTGGTCGCCGCCGTCGCCGTCGGCGCGTGGAACTGGAAGGACTTCGAGGGCTCCGAGGCCTCGCTCGCCGCGATCATGAACGACGTCAGCGGCCAGAAGTTCTGGGGCACCCTGCTCGCCGCCGGCGCCGTCATCTCGATCGCCAGCGTCGTGCTCACCGTCCTCTACGGCCAGACCCGGGTGCTCTTCGCGATGTCCCGCGACGGCCTCGTGCCCAAGGTCTTCGGCAAGGTCAGCGGCAAGACCGGCACCCCGCGCGTGAACACGGTCATCGTGTCCCTGTTCTGCGGCGCCCTCGCCTCCGTCATCCCGCTCGGCAAGCTCGTCGACGCCACCAGCATCGGCACCCTCTTCGCCTTCGCCCTGGTCAACGTCGCGGTGATCGTGCTGCGGAAGAGCCGCCCGACCATGGACCGCACCTTCCGCGTCCCGCTCGGCTGGACCTTCCCGATCCTCGGCTTCCTGTTCTGCGTCTACAACATGTTCAGCCTGGACGCGATCACCTGGGTCGTCTTCGGTTGCTGGATGGCCGCCGGGCTCGTGTTCTACTTCCTGTACGGCATGCGCCGCTCCCGCCTGGCCACCGCAGCGCCCTCAGCAGAGAAGTGATCCACCCGTAGTGCGACTCAACGACCTCGACGAACGCATCGTCCACGCCCTCGCGGAGGACGCCCGCCGCTCGTACGCCGACATCGGCTCGCTCGTCGGCCTCTCCGCGCCCGCCGTGAAGCGGCGCGTGGACCGGCTCCGGGCCGAGGGCGCCATCACCGGCTTCACCGTACGGGTGGACCCGGCGGCGCTCGGCTGGGAGACCGAGGGGTTCGTCGAGATCTACTGTCGCCACAACACCTCGCCGGCCGACATCCGGCGGGGTCTGGAGCGGTACCCCGAGGTGGTGTCCGCGTCGACCGTCACCGGTGACGCGGACGCCGTCGTCCAGGTCTTCGCCTCGGACATGCGCCACTTCGAGCGCGTCCTGGAGCGGATCGCGGGCGAGCCCTTCGTGGAGCGCACCAAGTCCGTCCTGGTGCTCTCGCCGCTGCTGCGGCGCTTCTCCTCGGGCTCGCCCGCCTAGGGGCTACTCCGTCGGGTACTCCACCCGCCAGGGCAGCACCGTGAAGTCGCCGGTGCCGGCCTTCACCTTCTCGAAGGGGGCCGCGCTCATGCACGGCGGCAGCTCCTGGTGGTCCCCCTTCGTCATCCAGCTGTAGCCCAGGCGGTCGCGCCGCCCGTCGTCGTGCACCGAGATCCCGACCCGCTTGTTCCGGAAGCCGTCCACGTCGGTCTCGGTCACGACGCCCGTCACCACGGCCACCGTGCCGCCCGTGGTGAGGCAGTCGACCTTCGCCACCGCGTAGCCCCCCTCGCCGTCCTTGTAGTGGCTGAACCGGAAGGTGCCGGTCGCGGCCTGCGGGTCCTTGTTGTCCTTCGCCGCCAGGTGCGCGTCGAAGGAGAACGTGATGTCGTCCCCGGCCGGCCGGTACAGCTTGGCCGTGCCGGTCAGCGCGGCCGCCTCCCGCTCGCCGTGCCGGGCGGCGGAGCCCCCGCCGTCCGCCGAGGCGACGGCGGACCCCGCGGCCCCCGCCGTGATCAGGAGGGCGGCGGCCAGGGCGGCGAACTTCGTACGACGGTTCATGGGTGGTTCCGTTCCTTTCGGCTGGTCACCGGCCGGTCGACCGGACGCCCACCACTCTTCCGCGCGGACCGCGCCGGGACGTCGCGCCGTGGAACGGTCCTCGCCTCCGCCGCGCGGCGGGGGAGGCGTACGACCACGGGCGGGAGCCGTACGACCACGGCGGGAGCCGTACGCAACGAATCGCCGCCGAGGGCGAGGACCGCGCAACGGTTCGACGGTCGGTCCGCAACGCTCCCGCCTTGTCCCGGCCGAGTCCGGAACCGTACCGTTTTTGACGTCTTCCCCCTGTACTCCGGACCCCCCGAGGATCGCCATGCCCGCGCTGCGCACCGCCCTGCTCCAGAGCTCCGGCGAGCTCGGTGACGTGGCCGCCAACCTCAAGATCCTCGACGAGGCCGCAGCCCGGGCCGCCGCCGCCGGAGCGGGCCTGCTGCTCGCCCCCGAGCTGTTCCTGACCGGCTACGCCATCGGCGCCGACATGGCCCGCCTGGCCGAACCGGCCGACGGCCCCTCCGCCCGCGCCGTCGCGGCCGTCGCCGTCCGCCACGGCCTGGCCGTCGGCTACGGCTACCCGGAGCGCAACACCGAGGAGCACGGCGTCCTCCACAACTCCGTGCGGCTCGTCGGCGCCGACGGCGTCCCGCTCGCGAACTACCGCAAGACCCACCTCTACGGCGCCTTCGAGAACCAGTGGTTCACACCCGGCGACGACGGCGTCGTCCAGGCCGAGGTCGGCGGCCTCACCGTCGGCCTGATGATCTGCTACGACGTCGAGTTCCCCGAGAACGTACGGGCGCAGGCCCTGGCCGGCACGGACCTCCTCCTCGTACCGACCGCGCTCATGCACCCGGCCGAGGTCGTCGCCGAGTCCGTCGTCCCCGTGCGCGCCTTCGAGAACCAGCTCTACATCGCGTACGCCAACCGGACCGGCCCCGAGGGCGACTTCGAGTTCGTCGGGCTCTCCGCGCTCGCCGCCCCCGACGGCACCGCCCGGGCCCGCGCCGGACGCGGCGAGGACCTCGTCGTCGGCGACGTCGACCCCGCCTTCCTGGCGGCCTCCCGCGAGCTGAACCCCTACCTCCGCGACCGGCGCCCGGACCTCTACGGCCCCCTGGTCTGAGCCCCCTCCGCCCTCCCGCCCCACCCTTCTTCTCCCGTGCAAGGAGTCCGTACCCCATGACGTCCACGGTGCCCAACGCCGTCCAGCACACCGACGCGCAGCCGCCGATCACCATGTTCGGTCCGGACTTCCCGTACGCCTACGACGACTTCCTGGCCCACCCGGCCGGGCTCGGCCAGATACCGGCGACCGAGCACGGCACCGAGGTCGCGGTCATCGGCGGTGGCCTGTCCGGGATCATCGCCGCGTACGAGCTGATGAAGATGGGCCTCAAGCCCGTCGTCTACGAGGCCGACAAGATCGGCGGCCGGCTGCGGACCGTCGGCTTCGAGGGCTGCGACGACTCGCTGACCGCCGAGATGGGCGCCATGCGCTTCCCGCCCTCCTCGACCGCGCTCCAGCACTACATCGACCTGGTCGGCCTGGAGACCACGCCCTTCCCGAACCCGCTCTCCCCGGCCACCCCGTCGACCGTGGTCGACCTCAAGGGCGAGTCGCACTACGCCGAGACCATCGACGACCTGCCGCAGGTCTACCGTGACGTCGCCGCCGCCTGGGGTAAGTGCCTGGAAGAGGGCGCCGACTTCTCCGACATGAACACCGCCATGCGCGAGCGCGACGTCCCGCGCATCCGCGAGATCTGGGCGCAGCTCGTCGAGAAGCTCGACAACCAGACCTTCTACGGCTTCCTCTGCGAGTCCGAGGCCTTCAAGTCCTTCCGGCACCGCGAGATCTTCGGCCAGGTCGGCTTCGGCACCGGCGGCTGGGACACCGACTTCCCCAACTCCATCCTGGAGATCCTCCGCGTCGTCTACACCGAGGCCGACGACCACCACCGCGGCATCGTCGGCGGCTCGCAGCAGCTCCCGCTGCGCCTGTGGGAGCGCGAGCCGGCGAAGATCGTGCACTGGGCGCAGGGCACCTCCCTCGCCTCCCTGCACGGCGGCGACCCGAAGCCGGCCGTGACCCGGCTGAACCGGACCGCGGGCAACCGGATCACGGTCACCGACGCCTCCGGCGACATCCGCACGTACCGGGCGGCGGTCTTCACCGCCCAGTCCTGGATGCTGCTCTCCAAGATCGCCTGCGACGACTCGCTCTTCCCGATCGACCACTGGACGGCGATCGAGCGCACCCACTACATGGAGTCGTCCAAGCTGTTCGTGCCGGTCGACCGGCCGTTCTGGCTGGACAAGGACGAGGACACCGGGCGTGACGTCATGTCGATGACGCTCACCGACCGGATGACCCGCGGCACCTACCTCCTGGACGACGGCCCGGACAAGCCGGCCACGATCTGCCTCTCGTACACCTGGTGCGACGACAGCCTCAAGTGGCTGCCGCTGTCCGCGAACGAGCGGATGGAGGTCATGCTGAAGTCGCTCGGCGAGATCTACCCGAAGGTCGACATCCGGAAGCACATCATCGGCAACCCGGTGACGGTCTCCTGGGAGAACGAGCCCTACTTCATGGGCGCCTTCAAGGCGAACCTGCCGGGCCACTACCGCTACCAGCGGCGCCTGTTCACCCACTTCATGCAGGACCGACTGCCCGAGGACAAGCGGGGCATCTTCCTCGCCGGCGACGACATCTCCTGGACGGCCGGCTGGGCCGAGGGCGCGGTGCAGACGGCGCTCAACGCGGTCTGGGGCGTGATGCACCACCTCGGCGGTTCCACCGACGCCACCAACCCGGGTCCGGGCGACGTCTACGACGAGATCGCCCCGGTCGAGCTGCCGGAGGACTGACCCCCGTACCCGTCGGGGCCCGGTCGGGAAGGTTCAGGGCCTGGTCAGGGGTGTGAGCAGCATCCGCCCCACCAGGCCCACCGACCGGTCCAGGCGCTCGGTGAACTCCCCGGCCAGCTCGGGAAGCCCGCGCAGCTGCCAGAGCGAGCGGGCCGCCAGCCAGGCCCCGTCCCTGGCCCGGTCCAGGGACCAGCAGCCGAGCAGATGGGTGAGCGGGTCCGCGAGCTCCAGGAGGTCCGGGCCCGGCATCAGCTCCTCCCGGATGCGCTCCTCCAGGAGGACGAGGACGTCCCCGACCCGGTCGAACTCGTCCTCCAGGTCGGCCGGCCCGCACTCCAGGTCCCGGCAGGCGTCCACGACGGCGAGCGCCAGGTCGTGGCCGATGTGCGCGTTGATCCCGGCGAGCGCGAACTGCAGCGGACGCACGCCGGGATGGCGCCGGTAGTGGAAGAGGGGCCGCCAGCAGGCGGGCGCGGGGCCCCCGCCGACGAGGGAGTCGACCGCCGCGAGGTACCGCTCGGCGAACCGCACGTCGAGCGTGGCGGCGGCCCGCCGGTCCTCGAAGGCGCCCGCCTCGATGGCGTGGCCGATCTCCTCCGTGACGGTCAGGTAGACCCGGTTGAAGACGGCGACCCCGTCCGCCGGGTGCCAGGCCGCGCGGAGCGACCGCATCCGGTCCACCACGGGGTCGACCGCGACGAAGGGTCCGAGTTGCTGCCCGAGCTGCTGGGTCTGCGCCATGGGGGCAGGCTCCCAGCCGCCGGGCCCGCAGGGGAGCCTTCCGGGCCCGGCTTCCCCAGAACGGGCGAATCCCTCAGCTCTTCGCCCCGCCGTCCGCGCCGCTCTCGTACGAACTGGTGCCGGAGTCCAGGAGCGGTTCCTGCTCCTTGAGGTGGGCCGGGGCGAAGGCCCGCAGCACGTGGTAGCCGGTGATGACGACGATCGTGCCGAGCGCGATGCCGCCCAGCTCGAAGGTGTCGGTGAAGGTCAGCTTCACGCCGCCGACGCCGATGATGATGCCGGCGGCGGCCGGGACCAGGTTGAGCGGGTTGCGCAGGTCGACCTCGGCGTTGATCCAGATCTGGGCGCCGAGCAGGCCGATCATGCCGTACAGGATGACGGTGATGCCGCCGAGGACGCCGCCGGGGATGGCGGCGACGACCGCGCCGAACTTCGGGCAGAGGCCGAAGAGCAGCGCGAAGCCGGCCGCGGCCCAGTAGGCGGCGGTCGAGTAGACGCGGGTGGCGGCCATGACGCCGATGTTCTCGGAGTACGTGGTGTTCGGCGGGCCGCCCACGGCGGTCGACAGCATCGAGGCGGCGCCGTCGGCGGCGATCGCGGTGCCGAGCTTGTCGTCCAGGTCGTCCCCGGTCATCTCGCCGACGGCCTTCACGTGCCCGGCGTTCTCGGCGATCAGGGCGATGACCACGGGCAGCGCGACCAGGATCGCGGACCACTCGAAGCTGGGACCGTGGAAGGAGGGCAGACCGATCCAGTCGGCCTGCGAGACGCCGGAGAGGTCGAGCCGCCAGTGGTCGGTGACCTGGCCGGACGGCGACATCGAGTGGATCTTGCCGAAGACCAGGTCGAGCACCCAGGACAGGGCGTAGCCGAAGACCAGGCCGAGGAAGATCGCGATCCGGGACCAGAAACCGCGCAGGCAGACCACGGCCAGACCGGTGAACAGCATCACCAGGAGCGCCGTCCACTGGTCCTGCGGCCAGTAGGTGGCCGCGGTGACCGGGGCCAGGTTGAAGCCGATCAGCATGACGACGGCGCCGGTCACGATCGGCGGCATCGCCGCGTGGATGATCCGCGCGCCGAACCTCCGCACCGCGAGGCCCGCGAGGAAGAGCACGGCGCCGACGACCAGGACCGCGCCGGTCACGGTGGCGCTGGTGCCGCCGGAGGCCCGGATGGCGGCGGCGACGCCGACGAAGGAGAGCGAGCAGCCCAGGTAGGACGGGACCGTGCCCCGGGTCGCCAGGAGGAAGATGGCGGTCGCGACGCCGGACATCATGATCGCGAGGTTCGGGTCCAGGCCCATGAGCACCGGGGCGACGAAGGACGCGCCGAACATCGCGACCACGTGCTGCGCGCCGAGTCCGACGGTCCGGGGCCAGGAGAGCCGCTCGTCCGGGCGGACGACGGCCCCCGGAGCGGGTGTTCTCCCGTCCCCGTGCAGGGTCCAGCGCACGCCGAGGTTCATGAGGTCGCTCCCGTTCTCCGGTTCCGGCGGTCGCGTCGTGACCGCAAAAGATCAGCCACATGGTATGCGCGACCGCCGGCCGGGGACGCCGGGGAGGACGGCGCCCCGGCCGGTGGTCGCCGCTACGCGGCCGGGCCCCCGCTCCTGGCGCGGACGCCGTCGGCCGGGGCGGCCGCCGGGACCTTCCGGTCGGCGCTCCGGAGCACGCCCGCGCCCACCACCAGACCGAACGCCAGCAGCGTGACCAGGCCGAAGGAGAAGACGAGCGAGGTCGCGTCGGCGATGCCGCCGATCGCTGAGGGGGCGATGAGGCCCGAGGTGTACGTGATGGTGGCGACGCCCGCGATGGCCTGGCTGGGGTTCGGGCCGCTGCGTCCGGCCGCCGCGAAGGCGAGCGGGACGACGACCGCGACCCCGAGCCCGATGAGTCCGAATCCGGCCAGGGCGACGGCGGCGTGCGGGGCGAGGACCACCATGAGCCCGCCGAGGGTGGCGACGGCGCCCCCGGCCCGTACCGTGCGGACCGCGCCGAAGCGGTCCACGACCCGGTCGCCGACCAGCCGGGCCACGGCCATCGTCAGGGCGAAGGCGGTCGTCGAGGCGGCCGCGAGCCCGGCCGAGGTGCCCAGCTCGTCCCGGAGGTAGACGGCCGACCAGTCGAGGCTGGCGCCCTCCGCGAACACCGCGCAGAAGCCGATGGCGCCGATGACGAGCGCGGACTTCGGCGGCAGCGCGAAGCGCGGCGGCGCCTCCTCCTCGGGGGTGCTGCGCACGTCGAGGACGTCCTGGCAGAAGACCAGGCCGAGCGCGGTGAGGACGAGGGCGGCGATCAGGTGGTGGATCCGGGCGTCTCCGCCGAGGTGGGCGGCGACCGTTCCGGCGGCGGAGCCGATCAGGGCGCCCACGCTCCACATGCCGTGCAGGCTCGACATGATGGAGCGGCCGAGCAGGGTCTCGGTCTCGACGCCCAGCGCGTTCATCGCCACGTCGGACATGCCGGCGGTCGCGCCGTACACGAAGAGCGCGCCGCACAGCCCCCAGACGTTCGGGGCGAGCGAGGGCAGGATCAGGGAGAGCGTCCACAGGGCGAGCAGGCCGCGCAGCGCGGTGCGGGCGCCGAAGCGGTGGGAGATCGCCCCGGCGAGCGGCATCGCGAGCGAGGCGCCGAGCGCGGGGAAGGCGAGCGCGAGCCCGAGCTGTCCGGCGCTGACGCCCGCGTGCTCCTGGATCCAGGGGATGCGGGTGGCGAAGCTGCCGGTCACCGCGCCGTGGACGCAGAAGACGGCGGCGACGGCGAAGCGCGCCCGCCGCAGGCGTTCGGTGGTGGTGACGGTCTCCGCCGCCATGGGCCCTCCCGGTGTCGTGGCGCACCACTGCCTCGGTGCACCTCTGTGGTCATGCGCCGCGTAAACTATCAGGAACCCTGCCTGATAAATAGTCCACGGGGAGGAGTCCCGCCCCGGGAACGTCTGAGAGGATCGCCGCATGGCCGCATCCCCGAGCACCGCGCGGGCCATCAACGACCGGCTCGCCCTGCGACTGCTCCAGGACGAGGGCCCGTTGACGGCCGCTCAGCTCAAGACGCTCACCGGACTCTCCCGCCCCACCGTCGCCGACCTCGTCGAGCGGCTCCGGGGCTCCGGGCTCGTCCACGTCGTCGGCGAGGCCGGGGCCGAGCGCCGGGGCCCCAACGCCAAGCTGTACGGGATCGTCGCCGGCCGTGCCCACCTCGCCGCCCTCGACGTGCGCACCCGCTCCGTCTCCGTCACCGTCGCCGACCTGCTCGGCACCACGCTGGCCGAGGCCTCCGCGCCCGTCGGCGACGACGGCGGCACCGGACCGGCCGTGGAGAAGGCCGTCGCCCTCCTGGAGCGGACGGTGAAGGAGGCCGGCGTCGACGTGCCGCACAGCGTCGCGGTCGGCGCCCCCGGACTCATCGAGCCGGTCACCGGCGAGCTGCGCGACTCCACGGGGCTGCCCGCCTGGCACCGGCGGCTCGTCGCCGTCCTCCAGGAACGGCTCCCCGCGCGCGTGCTCGTCGAGAACGAGACCAACCTCGCCGCCGTCGCGGAGCTGCGCGAGGGCGCGGCCCGCGACCGCGAGGACTTCGTCCTGCTCTGGCTCGGCCAGGGCGTGGGCGCCGCCGTCGTCCTCGACGGGCGGCTGCGCCGGGGCGCCTCGGGCGGGGCGGGCGAGATCGGCTTCCTGCCGGTGCCCGGCACCACCGGGCTCCCCTCGGCCACCGGCTGCGACGGCGGCTTCCACGAACTGGCCTGCACCGCGGCCGTGGAGGCGCTCGCCCGGGAGCACGGCCTGGACCCGGGGACCGCGCTCGCCTCCGGGCACGAGCCCTTCCTGGACGCCGTCGCCCGCCGGCTCGCCGTCGGCGCGGCGGCCGTGGTCTCGGTCCTCGACCCCGGCTGCGTGGTCCTGGGCGGCGAGACCGGCCACAGCGGCGGCGCGGCCCTGGCGGCCCGGGTGGAGGCGGAGCTCGCCGCCCTCTCGCCGCTGCGCACCGAGGTCCGGGCCACCGCCCTCGGCGACGCGGCCGTCCTGCGCGGCGCCCTCCTGACGGCCCGGGACGCGGCCCAGGAGGACCTGTTCCCGTAGGGGCGGGATCCCGCCGTCGCGTACGGCTCCGGAAACGCCACCGCGCCGCGCCCCGGACAGGGAAGCGCGGCGCGGAGGGTGCCCGGCGGCGGCAAGGGCCGTGAGTTTCCGCCGCCGGGAGTCCTTCGACGAGGGTCCTCCGGTGAGGGCCCCTTCAGGAGGTGGGGATCAGCAGGCGCCGAGGTCCTTCCAGACGCCCCACTCGCCGGTCGTGCCCGGCTCCTGGTTCTGGGTCCACCACTGGGCCTTCCACTTGCGGCCCTTGTGGGCGACCTCGTTGCCCGCGTTGTAGACCGTGCCCGCCACGTAGGCCGGGGCGGTGCAGCCGGTGGGCGGCTCCGTGGTCGGCGGGGTGGTCGGGGGCGTGGTGCCGGAGCCCGGCTCCACGACCGTCGTGCCGCGCGCCAGGTCACCGGCGAGTGCGTACGTCGTGCCGCTGATGTTCACCGTCCAGTTGGAGGGGGTGGACACCGGCAGGTAGTAGTTGAACGACAGGTCGACCGTCGCGCCCGGGGCCAGCGTCTGCCAGGCCGGGAGCTTCAGCGAGACGCGGTGGAAGTCGCCCTTCAGACCGCCGACGTTGCCGCCGGTGTGGTCGCTGCTGATCACCTTGGTGCCGAAGCCCGACTGGTCGGAGGCGTTGGCCGGGGCCGCGGTGGAGTAGTCGAACTGGAACTCCGTGCCGCCGGGGAGGGTGGTCGCGGTGTTGTTGGTGATCTTCAGCTTGGGCGTGATCGGGTAGTTGGAGTCGCCCAGCTTGAACTCGGTGAAGTCCACCGCGATGTCGACCGCCTTGGCGGGCAGCGCCTTGTTGGACTTCTTCGCGCCGTACGGGGCGGCCGTCTTGAACTTGTCGTACATCAGCGAGGTGAGGGTGGAGCCCGCCTCGTACTGGCCCTTGGCCGCGTTCCAGGCGTAGTCGCCGGCCATCTCCCAGACCATGGTGCCGCCGATGCCGCGGTCGACCACGTAGTCCGCCTTCTTGGCCACCGACTGCTCGTCCTCGGTGGAGAGGAAGACCTTCTTCTGCGCGTTCCACAGCCACGGCGCGACCAGGGCCGAGTCGTACTTGCGGGCGTAGGTGCCGGTCAGCTGGGTGTTGGCGGGGAAGCCGTACTGGGTGACGTAGTCGCCGACGATCCCCTTCTCCAGGTTCTTGGCGTGCCACATCGGGTTCGAGCCCGCCGGGGACTCGACGCCGTTGTCGTCCTTGTCGTGCCAGAGGTTGTCGATGCCGACGGCGCCGTCACCGCACTTGGTCAGGCCGGAGCCCGCCGGGCAGGAGGACGCGGCGGCCTTGCCCCACAGTCCGTCCGTGCCGCCCTGCACGTTCTTGTGGCCGCGGGTGTAGTACGGCAGGCCGATGTTGATGCGGCCGGCCGGCATGGAGCCGCGGAAGTAGTGGTACGCCCAGTCGGTGTTCAGGTAGCCGATGCCGCCGTACTGCGCGCTGCCGTAGACGTTCGCGGAGGCCAGCTCGGCGTCCTTGCCGTCGTCGAACAGGGAGGCGTTCGGGCCGACGTACTCGTTCCAGGCGCCGTGCAGGTCGTACGACATGATGTTGACGTAGTCCAGGTACTTCTGGACCTGGAAGGTCTCCATGCCGCGCAGCAGGTAGCCGGAGGAGGGGGCGGCGACGGTCAGCAGGTAGTGCTTGCCGTCGGCGGCGCCGGCCCGGTCCAGCTTCTCGCGCAGGGTCTTCATCAGGGCCGCGTAGCCCTTGTTGAGCCCGGCGCGGCGGGCGTTGGAGATCGGGAAGTCGGCCGGGTGACCGGCGTCCTTCATCGACGTCGGGTACTCGTAGTCGATGTCGACGCCGTTGAAGCCGTACTTCTTGATGAACGCCACGGCGGAGTCGGCGAAGGTGTTGATGCCCGTCTGGTTCACGGAGCCGTCCGCGTTGGTGGCCATCGTGTAGAAGCCGCCGGAGCCGACCCGCTTGCCGCTGTCGTCGAAGTAGCCGCCGGTCTCGGCCCAGCCGCCCACGGAGATGAGCGTCTTGACGTCCGGATGCTGCTTCTTGAACTTGTTGAGCTGGTTGAAGTGCCCCTTGTACGGGAGCGACGGGTCCATCTCGGCGCCGGCCACGCCGGGCCAGGTCATGCCGGTCGCCGCGTTGTTCGGGCCGTCGGTGCCCACGGACACCTTGTTGGCCGCGTCCACGTGCGCGAAGGCGTAGTTGATGTGGGTGATCTTGTCCCACGGGATGTCGTCGGCGAGGTAGGCGTCCTGGCCGTTCTTGCCGGTGCGCCAGCCGGTGAAGTAGCCGATGACCCGGCGCTGGTGGTCCGCGCCCATCTTCTCGCGGCCCTCGGCGTCGTAGACCGAGCAGTACGGGACGTCGACGCCGGGCGTCTTGTAGAGGCCGTCGGGGCGACAGGACTCGTTGTCGGCCGCGTACGAGACGCCGCCGGAGAGCGAGCTGAGCAGCAGCCCGGCGACGGCCGCGCCGGACGCGAGCAGCGAGGCTCTCTTCGTCGTGGGGGACAACACGATCGGTTCCTCCTGGGGAGGTGATGGAACACAACGAACAAGGGGGTGGGTCGTGTTGGGCCCGTGGAGTGCGCACCCCGACGGACCGTTACCTCGGAGGTGACACGGAGATTAAGAGGACTAGACCAGTGCGTCAATAGGTCTGGACCAAAGAAGGTGAATATGGGACCCTGTGAGCCAGCCCACAGGCTCGTGACCGCACCGCGTTCACCGGCCGTGGCACACTGGCCCTGTATCAGCAGCAGCGCACTCCGGGGTCGGTGTAATTCCGAACCGGCGGTATAGTCCGCGACCCGTCCGCAGCCAGCGGCCGGTTGACCAGGTGAGATTCCTGGACCGACGGTGAAAGTCCGGATGGGAGGCAGTGCGCGGCGGGTGACCCCTCTCCAGGGGTGTGCCGGCCGTACGTCCGCTGTCCGCCGTTCCACCGGCGGTCCCGCGGACCCTCGGCCCCGGCGCACCCTGCGCGAGGCGTCCTTCCCGCTCCCTGTCGTCACCGACAGCCCCGGAGTCCGTGCCCGAAGAGGCAGGAGGACCCGGTGGACCGGCAGGCCGACACCACAGCCATGCGGCGCGCCGTCGAGCTCGCCGCCCGCGCACTCGGCGCCACCAGCCCCAACCCCGTCGTCGGCTGCGTCATCACCGACGCCTCCGGACACCGGGTCGGAGAGGGCCACCACCGGCGCGCCGGCGGCCCGCACGCCGAGGTCCACGCCCTGCGCGAGGCCGGCGTCCTCGCCCGTGGCGGCACCGCCTACGTCACCCTCGAACCCTGCGACCACACCGGCCGCACCGGACCCTGTTCCCGCGCCCTGATCGAGGCCGGGATCAGCCGCGTCGTCTACGCGGTCGGCGACCCGAACCCGCAGGCCACCGGCGGTGCCGACACCCTGCGCGCCGCCGGCGTCGAGGTCGAGCGGGGACTCCTGGAGGACGAGGCCGAGGCCGGCAACATCGCCTGGCTCACCTCCGTGCGCCGCGGCCGCCCCTTCGTCCGCTGGAAGTACGCCGCCACCCTCGACGGCCGGATCGCCGCCGCCGACGGCACCTCCCGCTGGATCACCTCGCCCGAGGCCCGCGCCGACGTCCACCGGCTGCGCGCCGAGTCCGACGCCGTCCTGGTCGGCGGCGGCACCCTGCGCGCCGACGACCCCCACCTCGCCGTCCGGGGGATCGAGGGCGCGGTCCAGCCGCTGCGGGTCGTCCTCGACACCCGCGCCGGGATCCGGCCGACCGCCCGCGTCCTCGACGACGCCGCGCCCACCCTGGTCGTCGTCGGGCAGGACGCCGACACCCGGCACCTGCCCGACGCCGAACCGCTCCGGCTGCCCCTGCGCGACGGCCGGATCGGCGTGCACGACCTGCTCGACGCGCTCCACGCCCGGGGTGTCCGCTCCGTCCTCCTCGAAGGCGGCCCCACCCTCGCGGGCTCCTTCGTCGCCGCGGGCGCCGTCGACCAGGTCGTCGGCTACCTCGCCCCCGTCCTCCTCGGCGACGGCCCGCAGGCCCTCGCCGGGGCGGGAATCCGCACCATCACCGAAGCGTTGCGGCTCGACGTCACCGAGACCGTCCGCATCGGCCCCGACCTCCGCATCACCGCCACCCTCAAGGGAGCCTGACCGTGTTCACCGGAATCGTCGAAGAACTGGGCGAGGTCGTCGCCGTCGAGCGGCTGGAGGACGCCTCCCGCTTCCGACTGCGCGGCCCCCTGGTCACGGAAGGCGCCCAGCACGGCGACTCCATCGCCGTCAACGGTGTCTGTCTCACGGTCGTCGAGCACGGCGACGGCGAGTTCACCGCCGACGTCATGGCCGAGACCCTCAAGCGGTCCAGCCTCGGCGCCCTCGGCGTCGGCTCCCGCGTCAACCTGGAACGGCCCATGGCCGTCGGCGGCCGCCTCGGCGGCCACATCGTCCAGGGCCACGTCGACGGCACCGGCACCGTCCTGGAGCGCACCCCGTCCGAACACTGGGAGCTGGTCAAGGTCGGCCTCCCCGCCCCCCTCGCCCGCTACGTCGTCGAGAAGGGCTCGATCACGGTCGACGGCGTCAGCCTCACCGTCGTCGAGGTCGGCGACGACTGGTTCACCGTCAGCCTCATCCCCACCACCCTCGACCTGACCACGCTCGGCATCAAGAAGAGCGGCGACCCGGTCAACCTGGAAGTGGACGTCATCGCCAAGTACGTCGAGCGGCTGCTCGGCCCGAACGCCGGGGAGAACGTCAAGTGAACTGGCTAGGCTCCGAGGCCTTCACCCTCCTCGGCCAGCGCATCATCTGGTCCGACATGGTCGGCAACCTCTTCGGGCTCGCCGCCCTCGCGCTCGGCTGGCGCCGCTCCGTCTGGACCTGGCCCGTGCAGTTCCTCGCCGGCCTCATCCTCTTCACCGCCTTCTACGGCCACCTCGCCGGCAGCGCGGGCAAGCAGGTCGTCGTCGTGCTCGTGGCGCTCTACGGCTGGTGGCAGTGGCAGCGCGGAACGGGCCGGGGAACGGACGGCCACATCGCCGTGCGCTTCGCCACCTGGCGCGAGCGCGGCGCCATGATCGCCGCGGCCGCCGCCGGCACCGTCGCGGTGGCCCTGCTCTTCAAGGCCTTCCCGACCCTGTCCTGGGACCCCTGGCCGGACGCCTACATCTTCGTCGGCACCGTCGTCGCCATGTACGCCCAGGCCCGGGGCATGGTCGAGTTCTGGTTCGCCTGGCTGCTCGTCGACCTGGTCGGCGTCCCGCTGAACTTCGCCAACGGCTACGCCTTCTCCGGCTTCGTCTACGTCATCTACGGCGCGCTCGTCCTGTGGGGCATGCGCGACTGGTGGCTCCGCTCCCGCACCGCCCCCGCTCCGGAAGGAGCCCACGCATGAGTTCCCTCCCCTCCTGGGACGCCGCCGACCTCGCCCTCGACCCCGTCGAGCAGGCGATCCGGGACATCGCCGCCGGCCGCCCCGTCGTCGTCGTCGACGACGAGGACCGCGAGAACGAGGGCGACCTCGTCATCGCCGCCGAGAAGGCCACCCCCGAGATCGTCGCCTTCATGATGAGCGAGTGCCGCGGCCTGATCTGCGCCCCCATGGAGGACGAGGAGCTGGAGCGCCTCGAACTCCCGCAGATGGTCGAGCACAACACCGAGTCGATGCGCACGGCCTTCACCGTCTCCGTCGACGCGTCCCCCGCCCACGGCGTCACCACCGGCATCTCCGCCGCCGACCGCGCCACCACCCTGCGGATGCTGGCGAGCGGACGCCACGAGCCCTCCGACTTCGTCCGCCCCGGCCACGTCTTCCCGCTGCGCGCCAAGGCCGGCGGCGTCCTCGTCCGCAACGGGCACACCGAGGCCGCCGTCGACCTCGCCCGCCTCGCGGGCCTGCGCCCGGCCGGCGCCATCGTCGAGATCGCCGGCGAGGACGGCGTCATGCTGCGCCTGCCCGAGCTCGTCCCCTTCGCCCGCAAGCACGGCCTCACGATCATCTCCATCGAGGACCTGATCGCCTACCGCCGCTCCGCCGAGCCGACCGTCCGCCGCGAGGCCGAGGTCAGCCTCCCCACCGCGCACGGCGACTTCACCGCGTACGGCTACCGCTCCACCGTCGACGGCGTCGAGCACGTCGCCCTCGTCCACGGCGAGGTCGGCGACGGCGAGGACGTCCTCGTCCGGGTCCACTCCGAGTGCCTGACCGGCGACGTCTTCCACTCGCTGCGCTGCGACTGCGGCCCCCAGCTCCGGGCCTCCATGGACCGGATCACCGAGGCCGGCCGGGGCGTCGTCGTCTACCTGCGCGGCCACGAGGGCCGCGGCATCGGCCTGCTGTCCAAGCTGCGCGCGTACGAGCTCCAGGAGCGCGGCCGCGACACCCTCGACGCCAACCTGGAGCTCGGACTGCCCGCCGACGCCCGCGACTACGCGGCCGGCGCGCAGATCCTCGTCGACCTCGGCGTCCGCAGCCTGCGCCTGATGACCAACAACCCCGACAAGGTCGACGCCCTCACCCGGTACGGCCTCGTCGTCCGGGGCCGCGAGCCCATGCCGGTCCAGGCCGGCGAGCACAACCTCGGCTACCTGCGCACCAAGCGGGACCGGATGGGCCACGACCTCCCCTGGCTGGACGGTTCCCCGGCCTCCACCTGCGGCAACCAGTAACCACGTACGGATCCACCGGCACCACCGACACGACCAGCACCTTCGGCACCATCGGCAAGGAGAAACATGAGCGGCAAGGGCGCACCCGTCCTCAGCGTGAAGAACTGCGGCGACCTCCGGGTCGCGGTCATCGCTGCCCAGTGGCACGAGAAGATCATGGACGGCCTCGTCGACGGCGCCCTGCGCGCCCTGAGCGAGCTCGGCATCGACGAACCGACCCTGCTGCGCGTCCCCGGCAGCTTCGAGCTCCCGGTCGTGGCGAAGGTCCTCGCCGGGCGCGGCTACGATGCCATCGTGGCGCTCGGCGTCGTCATCCGCGGCGGAACGCCGCACTTCGAGTACGTGTGCCAGGGCGTCACCCACGGCCTCACCCAGGTCTCGATCGACACCGGCGTACCCGTCGGATTCGGCGTCCTCACCGTCGACGACGAGGAGCAGGCGCTCGACCGGGCCGGCCTGGAGGGCTCCTCCGAGGACAAGGGCCACGAGGCCGTCACCGCCGCCGTCGCCACCGCCACCACACTGCGCACGGTCAGCGAACCCTGGCGCTGAGTCGCGCACGCTCACCCCGTACTCTTAGGACCATCATGGCGAACAAAACCTTCGAAGAGCTCTTCGCCGAGCTGAAGCTCAAGGCCGAGAACGGCGACCCGGCCACCTCCCGCACCGCGGAACTGGTGGACAAGGGCGTCCATGCCATCGGCAAGAAGGTCGTCGAGGAGGCCGCCGAGGTCTGGATGGCCGCCGAGTACGAGGGCAAGGAAGCCGCCGCCGAGGAGATCTCGCAGCTGCTGTACCACGTCCAGGTGATGATGGTCGCCCGCGGGATCTCGCTCGACGACGTCTACGCCCACCTCTGAACCAGCCCGTTCCCCCCGTCACACGACTCCCCAGGCAAAGGAAGCCGCCCCATGCTGCGCATCGCCGTCCCCAACAAGGGTTCCCTCTCCGGACCTGCGTCGGCCATGCTCCATGAGGCCGGGTACCGCCAGCGCAAGGAGTCCAAGGAACTGGTGGTCATCGACCCCGACAACGAGGTCGAGTTCTTCTACCTGCGCCCGAAGGACATCGCGATCTACGTCGCCTCCGGGAAGCTGGACATCGGCATCACCGGCCGCGACCTGCTCCTGGACTCCGGCGCCAGCGCCGAGGAGATCCTCCCGCTGAACTTCGGCCGCTCCACCTTCCGGTACGCCACCCGGCCGGGCACCGCGAACGGCCCCGAGGACTTCGGCGGCATGACGATCGCCACCTCCTACGAGGGCATCGTCGCCAAGCACCTCGCCGACCAGGGGATCGACGCCTCCGTCGTGCACCTGGACGGCGCGGTCGAGACCGCGATCCAGCTCGGCGTCGCCCAGGTCATCGCGGACGTCGTGGAGACCGGCACCAGCCTGCGCAACGCCGGTCTGGAGGTCATCGGCGAGCCGATCCTCACCTCCGAGGCCGTCGTCGTCCGCCGCCAGGGCGCCACGGACGACCACCCGCAGGTCCAGCAGTTCCTGCGCCGCCTCCAGGGCGTCCTCGTCGCCCGCTCGTACGTGATGATGGACTACGACTGCCGCGCCGAGCACCTGGAGCAGGCCGTCGCCCTCACCCCCGGCCTGGAGTCGCCCACCATCTCCCCGCTGCACAACGAGGGCTGGGTCGCCGTCCGCGCGATGGTCCCCGCCAAGGAGGCGCAGCGGATCATGGACGACCTGTACGAGCTGGGCGCCCGCGCCATCCTCACCACCGCGATCCACGCCTGCCGCCTCTGACGGCCGGACGCCGCCCGTCCCACCAGCACCACCAGGCACCGAGGAACCCCATGTCCGAGCCCACGACGCCCGCCCTCCCGGTCACCTTCCGCCCCGGCCGCACCCGGGCCGTCCTGCTGACCGTGGGGATCGCGATGTTCGCCACAGTCACCCTGGTGGCGATGCTGCTGGAGCGGCTCGGACCGGGGGAGCGCGCCAGCTTCGTCTTCACGGCCGCGCTCTTCCTCGGGGTCCTCGTCCTGCTGAGCCGTCCCAAGGTCGTCGCCGACGACGAGGGCGTCACGGTCGTCAACATCACCCGCTCCCGGCGCCTCGCCTGGGCGGAGATCCTCCGCGTCAACCTCCGCTCCGGCGACCCGTGGGTCTTCCTGGACCTGAGCGACGGCACCAGCCTGCCCGTGCTCGGCATCCAGCCCGGCATCGCCAGGAAGGCGGCCGTCCGCGACGCCCGCGCCCTGCGGGACCTGGCGGAGAGCCGCGGGACGGGCGCGGAGGGCGCCTGAACCCCGGGGCCGGCACCAAGACGGCACCAGGGCCGCCCCGGGGTCTCCACCGGGCGGAACGTCCGGGAGAACCCCGGTCCGTCCCCCATCCGGAGCCGACCCCCTGCCCCTCGGGGCGTTCGCGTGACTAATCTGGAGGCGGTGGTGCCGAGCGCACCACCGCCTCGCGTGTGCAGGGCCGCCGCAGCGGCCCGCGAGGCCTTTCCTTCGACCCGAGGAGTGACTCCCTCCAGCAATGGACGGATCGTCCGGTAGTACCCGCGCCGCCCCCTCCCAGGAGGCGGCGGCATGATCATCTCCCTTCTGCTGCTCGTCGCGGCCTTCCTCCTGATCCTCGCCAACGGCTTCTTCGTGGCCGCCGAGTTCGGTCTCGTGACCGTCGAGCGCGCCGAGGCCGAGCGGGCCGCGGCCGCCGGCGACCGGCGCGCCCGCACCGTCGTCACCGCGCTGCGCGAGCTGTCCTTCCAGCTCTCCGGCACCCAGCTCGGCATCACCCTCACCTCGCTCGTCGTCGGCATGCTCGCCGAGCCCGCGCTCGCCGGGCTGCTGCACGGGCCGCTCACCGCGACCGGACTGCCCGAAGGGGCCGTCTCCGGGGTGTCCGTGGTGATCGGAATGCTGCTCGCGTCCGCCGTCCAGATGGTGGTCGGCGAGCTGGTGCCCAAGAACTGGGCCGTCTCCCGGCCGCTCCAGGTGGCCCGCTTCGTCGCCACCCCGCAGCGCCGCTTCTCCGCCCTCTTCCGGCCGGTGATCTCCCTGCTCAACCGGGTCGCCAACCGGCTCGTCCGGCTCCTGGGCGTCGAGCCCACCGAGGAGCTGGACTCCGTCCGCACCCCCGGCGAGCTGGTCTCCCTGGCCCGGCACTCGGCCCTGGCCGGCGCCCTCGAACAGGACACCGCCGACCTCTTCGTACGGACCCTGTCCCTCGGCGGCCTCACCGCCGAGCAGGTCATGACCCCGCGCGTGAAGGTCAGCGCCCTCCAGTGGGACGCCACCGCGGCCGACGTCCTCAACCTCACCCGGGCCACCGGCCTCTCGCGCTTCCCGGTCTACCGCGACCGGATCGACGAGATCGTCGGCATGGTCCACCTCAAGGACGCGCTCGCCGTCGCCCCGCACGCCCGGCTGCGCACCCCCGTCGGCCGGATCGCGGTCCCGCCGCTCCTCGTCCCCGAGTCGCTGCCCGCCCAGACGCTCCTGGAGCGGCTGCGCCGGGAACAGCCGATCGCGGTGGTCGTCGACGAGTACGGCGGCACCGCCGGCGTCGTCACCCTGGAGGACATCGTCGAGGAGCTCGTCGGCGAGGTCCGCGACGAGCACGACACCGCGGCCGACGGACGGCCCGAGCTGGTCGCCGTCCCCGCCGAGGACGGACGCCCCGCCTGGGAGGCCGACGGCTCCTGCCGGGTCCACACCCTGCGCCGGATGGGCCTCGACGCGCCCGACGGGCCGTACGAGACCGTCGCCGGGCTCGTCGCCGACCTCCTCGGGCGCATCCCCGTCGCCGGGGACCGGGTCGAACTGCCCGGCTGGCACCTCACGGTCCGCCGGGTCGACCGCTACCGCGCCGAATCCGTCCGGATCGTCCGGGCGGACCCCGAGCCGGGCCCGGATCCGGACCCGGTGCCGGTGTCGACGGCTCCCGTCGGCCCGCTGGTCGCGGAGGGCGCCCGATGAACACCCTGCAACTCCTCTTCGCCCTCCTCCTGGTCCTCGCCAACGGCTTCTTCGTCGGGGCCGAGTTCGCGCTCGTCTCCGTCCGGCGCAGCCAGATCGAGCCGCTCGGCGGCGCCCGGGCCAAGCAGGTCCTGTACGGCCTGGAGAACCTGCCGCGGATGATGGCGGCCGCGCAGTTCGGCATCACCGTCTGCTCGCTGACGCTCGGCGCCGTCGCCGAGCCGACCGTCGCCCGGCTCCTCGAACCCGTCTTCCACGCGGTCGGGGTCCCCGAGGGCCTGATCCATCCGCTCGGCTACGTCATCGCCCTCGCCGCCGTCGTCTTCCTCCACCTCGTCATCGGCGAGATGGTCCCGAAGAACCTGGCGATGGCCGCGCCCGAACGGACCGCGCTGTGGCTGGCCCCGGCCCTCGTCGGCTTCGCCCGGCTCTGCCGCCCCGTGACGACCGCCCTCGGCGCCTGTGCCGGGCTGGTCCTGCGGGCGTTCAAGGTCGAGCCGAAGGACGAGGTGGAGGCCGTCTTCACCAGCGCCCAGCTCGGCCGGCTCGTCGAGGACGCCGGACAGGCCGGTCTGCTCGACCCGGCCGAGCAGGAGCGCCTGGAGGACGCGCTGGAACTGGGCTCCCGCCCGGTGACGGACGTCCTCATCACCTCCGCCTCCCTGGTCACGGTCCCGCCGTCCGTCACCCCGCGAGAGATCGAGGAGCTGACCGTGCGGACCGGGTACTCGCGCTTCCCGGTCCGCGCCGAGGCGGGCGCCGCCTTCATGGGCTTCGTGCACGTGAAGGACGTCCTCGACCTGGAGGAGCGGGAGCGGGCGGTGCCGCAGCGGCTGTGGCGGCCGATGGCGACGCTCCGGGCGGAGCTGCCGCTCGACGACGCCCTCACCGTGATGCGCCGCGCCGCGACCCATCTGGCGCAGGTCGCGGACGGCTCGGGCCGGGTCCTCGGACTCGTCGCCCTGGAGGACGTCCTGGAGATGCTGGTGGGCGAGGTCCGCGACCCCGCGCACCGGGTGCGCCCCCGGACCGCCACGGTCGCGGCCTCGGTCACGATCCCGGTCACGGCCCCGGGCGCGACCACGGCCCCGTCCCCGGTGCCGGGAACGGCCCCGTCCCCGGCTTCCGCGCAGAGCTAGGGGGTGTCTTGTCGATCAGGCCGGACGCCGCGAGCCCGGCATGATCGGCGAGACACCCCCTGGGGTGCCGGGCTAGTATCCCGGCGGTTCCTGCTGAGGGCCGCGGTCGACCGGACCGCGGCCCGACAGCACCTCGCCGTACGCCTGCATGAGGTCCGCGAGCCGGAGGGTGGCGAGGTCCTCCCGGGTCGGACTGCCTGGATAGCCGGAGAGCCGCAGGTCCCGGTAGGCGCAGGACTTCTCGTACAGGGTGCGCAGGAAGCGCCCGTTGCCCAGCTCGTCGATCCAGCCCTGCTCGACGACGTGCCCGCTGATCGAGCGCAGCTCGTCGCGGGCCTCGTCGTCCCAGCCGTCCCCGTCGGCCGCCGCGAGGACCTCGCCGATGGCGGTGAGTTCGAGCGGCCGGTACGAGGGGAAGTCGACCCGGGTGGTGAACCGGGAGGACAGGCCGGGGTTGGTGGAGAGCAGCCGGTCCATGCCCTCGGGGTAGCCGGCCAGGATGACCACCAGGTGGTCGCGGTTGTCCTCGGCCCGCTTCAGGAGCACCTGGAGCGCCTCGTCGCCGTACGCGTCGCCCTTGCTGTATCCGGTGTTGGAGAGCGCATAGGCCTCGTCCACGAAGAGCACCCCGCCGACCGCCGAGTCGATCAGCTCGTTGGCCTTGACCGCCGTCTGGCCCAGGAACTCGCCGACCAGATCGGCCCGCTGGGCCTCCACGAGGTGGTCCCCGCCGAGCAGCCCGAGGGCGTAGAAGACCCGGCCCAGGATCCGGGCGACCGTGGTCTTGCCGGTGCCGGAGGGACCGGAGAAGACGAAGTGCCGCTTCGGCGGCTGGACCGGCAGCCCCTGGTCGGCCCGCAGCCGCGCCATCTCCAGCTGCGCCGAGAGCGCCTTGACCTGGCGCTTCACCGGTTCGAGGCCGACCATGCCCTCCAGCTCGGCCAGCGCCTCCGCGAGCAGCGCCGGATCGGTGGGACCGGCCGGGAAGCGCGGCGGCTCGGGCTGCCGGGGGACCCGGACCTTCTGCCGTACGACCTCCGGGGGCGGGGCCGGTGCGACCGGCGGCGCCGGATCGGGCGCGAGCCGCAGCCCGTCGCCGAGTCCGCCGGTGTCGGGCTCGGCGCCCGGCACGGCGTCCACCGCGTCCTGGCCGAGACCGCCGCCGACCGTGCCCAGGGCGACCGTCGCGAGCCCGGCCGGATCCTCCGGACCGTCGTACCCCTCGAAACCGTCGTACTCGGTGATCGCCGCGAGCCGCGCCGCCGTGTCCATGAAGGAGGGGTCGATCCGGTGCACGGCCCGGTAGAGCGGCAGGGCGGCGGCGCTGCGCCCGGTGCCCTCGTGGGCGCGGGCGAGCCAGTACCGCAGCTCCTTGCGCTGCGGCTGCTCGCTGCGGCACCGCATCAGGGAGGCCGAGAGCAGCGGCTCGGCCTGGCCGTACATCTCCAGGCGCACCCGGGCCATGCCGCCGAAGAGCCCGGCCTCGATGCCGAGCAGCGGGTCGTCGACGAGGGGCTCGGTGTGCCGCACGAGCTGGTCCCAGTCCTTGACGAGATAGGCCCGACAGGCGTGCAGGAAGCGCACCTGGGGGTCGGTGTCGACCGGGGGGAGTCCCGCCAGGGCCCGGTCCAGCTCGGGCACGTGGCGCCCGTCGAGCCAGTGGGAGGCGTGCGCGAGCAGCAGGTCGCGCGGGCTCTCCAGGACCGGCTGCACCCACCAGCCGAGCCAGTACCAGGAGTTCAGGGTGCGCCGGTAGCGGGTCCGCTGCTCGCCGAAGCGCTCGCGGTGGCGGTACATGCGCAGCAGCGCGGTCGTGGTGTCGACCCGGAGCGCGTGCAGCCCGAGCCAGGCGTCCGCCATGCCGGGGTCGATCCGTACCGCCGCCCGGAACTCGTCCTCCGCCTGCGGATAGGCGCCCATCGTGTAGGCGTCGACTCCGCGCAGCCACGCGAGCTCGGCCGGGGGCTGCGAGCCCTGTGTGCCGATGTCCATCGGGTCCCCCACAACCGTCATCGCATGGACGGGATTTGACCGCACCTGCGGGCATCGTACCTGCGCAGGGGGCGGGCGCTTAAGGAGAAGCGCATGATCCGGAAGCGGTGACCCTGGGTGAGCGCCGGGGGACGCAAAGGGCCCCGGCGAGGGCTCCGGAAGGGGTCCCGGGGGCAGAACGAAGCCCCCGATCACGGGGGAACAACCGGGGGCTTCGCGTCCGCGGCGGCTCCGAAAAGCCGCACATTCAGAACGTAAGACCTGTACGGCCCTTGGGTCAAGCGGAGTTGGAGCACTTGCGCAAGTGGACTCCGGACCCCTCAGTTCACGGACGGAAAGCCGTCACGGTGGGTGATGATCTGGTCCGTGCCCGCTGTCACGCGGGGCCCGGGAAGCCACTCGTACCCCTTCCGGCACTCCTGTACCAGGGCGTCGGCGAAGGGCCGGGAGGGGTCCTCGGAGAAATGGCGAGTCTCCGCCACGGTCCAGCCGTCCCAGAACGCGGCCTGCTCCGGGCCGTCCCGGCGCCGGCCCCGCGCCCAGGACTCCTCCGCACCGCGCTCCATCCAGAGCAGGCGCGCCAGGTGGGGGCGCACGGCCCGCCGGCCCGCGCCGACGCCCTCGACGAGGACCACCGGCGCCGGGGGCAGCGCGCGCGGCTCGCCGAAGCGCCGCAGCCGCCAGTCGTACGGACGGTAGGCCGCGGCCGCGCCCCGCGCGAGGGGCTCCAGGACCTGCTCCCGCAGCCGGCCGGTCCACGCGAAGAGCTCCTCGTGGGTGGCGAGGTCGTCGAGGTGGAGGACGGGGGCGTCGCCGAGGGCGGCGGAGAGGCGGGCCGCGAGGGTGGACTTGCCGGAGCCCGCGTGGCCGTCGACAGCGACCAGCCGGACCGGCCCGCAGGAGGGCGGCAGCCGGAGCAGCGCGTGCGCCGCGCGGTCGAGGTCGTCCATGGCCCCAGAGTAGGGGAGCGGGGACCGCCCCAGGTCAGGGAGGTACCGCCGTCAGTGGACGAGACCAATATTGGTGCGGCGACGCGGGGCGAAGTGCTGGCGGAGGCCCGCCGGGGCCGGGATAGTGGGCCCGCGCGACCCGTCCGTGCGCCCGTGGTCCGGGGGTGCGCGGACGGCGGGCGGGATCTCCGCACGCCCGCGTGTCGACACATCGGCACACCGACAGGTCCGTACAGCACCGCATCCGTACACCGACACGTCCGTACAGCACCGCACCCGTACACCGACACGTCCGCACGACACCACGGCACCACGGCACCGCATCCGTACATCGGCACCTCCGCACGCCGGCACCCACGCACGTCCACCGTTCTCGACTGGGGGTCACCGCCCATGACCAGCTCCACCCCGCGCAGAACCGTCCTCGCCGCGGCGCTCGCGGCCGCCGCGGGAACGGCCGCCTCCGCCGTCCCCGCCGTCGCCTCCGCCCTCCCCGCCCGCCGGGGACGCGTCCCCGCGCCCGGCACGGTCGACAACCGCTTCTGGTCCTCGTACGCGGACTGGCGGCGCGGCACCGCCGCCGGTACGCAGGCGGTCCCCGGCAGCCGTCCGGGCCTGGTCCTCGCCCGGCCCGCCGGCCGCACCGACTACACCGACCCGCACACCGGGCGGACCTCGGCCTGGGAGCACGCGAGCTGGACCTCGCCCGAGTACACCCCGGCCGTGCCCGCCACCGAGGTCATCGCCTCCTGGAACGCCCGCACGCCCCCGGGCACCTGGATCCAGGTCGAGCTGTCCGGCACGTACTCCGACTCCACGGCCGTCCCCTGGTACGTCCTGGGCCGCTGGACCTCCGGAGACGGGGAGGGGGACATCCGGCGCACCTCGGTCGACGACCAGACCGACGGCAGGAGCAGCGTCTGGACCGACACCTTCGCGATCGACGACCCGGCGAGCGGGCTGCGGCTGCGCTCGTACCGGCTGCGGCTGACCCTGTACCGGGCGCCGGGCAGCGGCCTCACCCCGACGGTGTGGCGGATCGGCGCCATGGCCTCGGACGTCCCGGACCGCTTCACCGTCCCGGCCTCCGTGCCCGGCCCCGCCCGCGAACTGGCCGTGCCGCGCTACTCGCAGAACACCCACGTCGGGCAGTACCCCGAGTACGACAACGGCGGCGAGGCCTGGTGCAGCCCGACCTCCTCCCAGATGATCGTCGAGTACTGGGGGCGCAGGCCCTCGGCGGAGGACCTGGCCTGGGTGGACCCGGCCTTCGCCGACCCGCAGGTCTGCCACGCGGCCCGCTTCACCTACGACAACCAGTACGAGGGCTGCGGCAACTGGCCCTTCAACGCCGCCTACGCCGCCACGTACCCCGGCATGAACGCCGTGGTCACCCGGCTGCGCTCGCTCACCGAACTGGAGAGCCTGGTCCGCGTCGGCATCCCGGCCATAACGTCGCAGTCCTTCCTCAAGGAGGAGCTGACCGGCGCCGGTTACGGCACCGCGGGCCACCTGATGACGGTCATCGGCTTCACCCCGGCCGGCGACGTCGTCGCCAACGACCCCGCCTCGCCCGGCAACGAGGCGGTCCGCCGGGTCTACCGACGGCGCGAGTGGGAGAACATCTGGCTCCGTACGAAGCGGTACGACGCGAACGGCAAGGTCAGGAGCGGCACGGGCGGGGTCTGCTACGTCTACTGGCCGACCGGGCCGACACCGGGTCAGGACCGCGTGCTGAGGGCGCTCGGCCTGGTGTGAGCGCGTGGGGCCCCGCCGTCGTGCCGTCTCCGCCGCACCGCTCCGCCGCGCCTCCCGGTGGAGACGAGCACGCCGCCGATACCGGCTTGCGCATCCACGCCGTTCGGGTCGGCGTCGCATGACACCCGAGGAAGGCAGAGGAAATGGCCCCGCAGACCCGTCCCGTCGACCACGAACTCGTCCGGGCGGCGGCGCACGTCGCCCGGACGCGCTGCCGGGGCGACAACCACACCATGGCGGCCGCGGCCCGTGCCCGGGACGGACGGATCGTCACGGCGGTGAACGCCTACCACTTCACGGGAGGGCCCTGCGCCGAGCTGGTCCTCATCGGGACGGCGGCGGCCCAGGGCGCCTACGAGTTGGACACGATCGTCGCGGTGGGCGACCGCGACCGGGGGGTCGTCCCGCCGTGCGGCCGGTGCCGGCAGGTCCTCCTCGACTACTTCCCGGCCGTCGAGGTCGTCGTCGGCAGCGGCGACCGCCTCAGGTCCGTCCCCGTCGCCGACCTGCTCCCCGAAAGCTACGTCTGGGCCGACCACCAGCTCGACGACGAGTGACGCCCCGCCGCCTCATGCGTTGCCACATGCGCTGCGGGGCAAGGGAGTTGGCGGGGGGCTGCGCTACGTTGAGGGCGTGACCGACATCGAATCGCGCATCGACACGTCCCGGCCGCACACCGCCCGGATATGGAACTACTGGACCGGCGGCAAGGACAACTACCCGGTCGACCGGGAGGCCGGCGACCGGATCCGGGAACTGCACCCGGGGATCGGGGACTACGCGAAGGCGGACCGGCTGTTCCTGGGGCGGGCGGTGCGGCACCTGGCGGGGCAGGAGGGCGTCCGGCAGTTCCTGGACATCGGGACGGGGCTGCCGAGCGCCGACAACACCCACGAGGTCGCCCAGCGCGTCGCCCCCGACGCGCGGGTCGTGTACGTGGACAACGACCCGCTCGTCCTCACGCACGCCCGCGCCCTGCTCGTCGGGACGCCCGAGGGCGCCACCGACTACCTGGACGCCGACCTGCGGGACGTCGACACGATCCTCGCCGCCGCGGCGAAGACGCTCGACCTCTCGCGGCCGGTCGCGCTGATGCTGCTCGGGGTCGTCATCTTCGTCGAGGACGACGAGGAGTCGTACGGAGTCGTCCGCAGGCTCATGGACGCGCTCGCGCCCGGCAGCCACCTCGTCCTGTCCCACACGGTCACCCACCCCGACATGCCGGACGTCGACGCGGCGGTGGCGTTCTGGAACGAGCACGGCACCCCGAAGCTCACCCAGCGGACCCCCGCCGCCGTCGCGCGCTACTTCGACGGCCTGGAGCTGCTGGAACCCGGCGTGGTGTCCTGTTCCGCCTGGCGGCCGGAGCGACCGATGCCGGACGTCGCGATGTACGGGGGCATCGGCCGCAAGTAGGGCCGGGCGGCCGTCCGGGGCACGCGGGCGGCGACCGGGTGCCACCGGTCCGGGAGTCCGGGGGAGGGCGGCCACCCCGGGCGCGGGCAGTGACCGGGTGCCACCGGACCGGGAGTCCGGGGGAGGGCGGCCATCCCGGGCGCGGGCAGTGACCGGGTGCCACCGGACCGGGAGCCCGAGCGCGGGCGGCCGCTCCGGGTGCGCGGGCGGCGAAGTGGTCTCCGGCACAGAAGGGGCCCGCCGCGCCTCCCCGCCGGCCGGCTCCCGGCCGCCCGGCACAAGGCCCCCGGGGCCCTCGGCCCCCTCCGGCACGGCGGTGCGGTCCCGGGGGACGTGACGGACATCTCTACCCCCGGGCCGCCCCCGTGGCGCATGGTGGTCGCCATGACCTCCACCACCCACAGCCCCGCCCTCCTCCGCGCCCGCACGGGCGGCCCCCGGGACGACGACGGCCCCAAGCTCCTGGAGAACGTCCTCGGCTGGACCCTGGTCGTGCTGCTCGCCGTGCTCGTCACCCGGGCGGGCCTCATGTGACGGCGTCGGTGTGATCCCCCGGCGGCCGTGTGATCCGGGCCCCCGGGGCGGGCATACTCCCCGCGACCCCGGCATCCCGCGCGCGGTCCGCCCGCGCCCGGCAGGGAGGAGCATCCGGCCGTGCCCGACACCCCCGCGGACGGCGTGGAGCGCCGGCTGCCCACCGACGAGGCCCGCGAGCTGATCGCCCTGGTGCGCGACATCGCCCGGCGGGAGATCGTCCCGTCCGCCGCGGCCGAGGAGTCCGCCGGACGCTTCCCCCGCGAGCTGTTCGCGCTGCTCTCCCGCTCCGGACTCCTCGGACTGCCCTACGACCCCGCTCACGGCGGGGGAGGCCAGCCGTACGAGGTGTACCTCCAGGTCCTGGAGGAGCTCGCCGCGGCCCGGCTCACCGTCGGCCTCGGCGTCAGCGTCCACACCCTCTCCTGCCACGCGCTCGCCGGCTTCGGCACCGAGGAGCAGCGGGCCGCGCACCTGCCCGCCATGCTGGGCGGCGGCCTCCTCGGCGCGTACTGCCTCTCCGAACCCTCCGCCGGGTCGGACGCGGCGGCGCTGCGGACCCGGGCCGTCCGCGACGGCGACACGTGGACGATCGACGGCACCAAGGCGTGGATCACGCACGGCGGGATCGCCGACTTCTGCACGGTCATGGCCCGCACCGGCGGCCCCGGCGCGCGCGGCATCACGGCCTTCCTGGTCCCGGGGGACGCGCCGGGCCTGGGCGCGGACCCGCCCGAGCGGAAGATGGGCATGGGCGGCTCGCCCACCGCGCAACTCCACTTCGACGGCGTACGGGTCCCCGACGCGCGGCGGCTCGGCGGGGAGGGACAGGGCTTCGCGATCGCGCTCGACGCCCTGGACTCGGGGCGGCTCGGCATCGCCGCCTGCGCCGTGGGGCTCGCGCAGGCGGCCCTGGACGCGGCCGTCGGGTACGCCCGGGAGCGCCGCCAGTTCGGCCGGCCGATCGCCGACTTCCAGGGACTCCGCTTCCTCCTCGCCGACATGGCGACCCAGGTCGAGGCGGGCCGGGCGCTGTACCTGGAGGCGGCGCGGCTGCGGGACGAGGGGCGGCCCTTCGGCCGGTGCGCGGCGATGGCCAAGCTCTTCTGCACGGACGCCGCGATGCGGGTCACGACGGACGCGGTGCAGGTGCTCGGCGGGTACGGCTACACCGCGGACTTCCCGGTGGAGCGCTTCCTGCGCGAGGCCAAGATGCTCCAGATCGTCGAGGGGACCAATCAGATCCAGCGGGTGGTCATCGCCCGTCACCTGGTCGGACCAGAGTCCCGCTGACCCGGACGGTCCGGTCCGCCCAGACGGGCCCCGCGGCGAGCCGGGTCCACTCCTGGTCGCGGTGGCCGGGCAGGGTGCGGCCCTGGCTCGCCCAGAGGGAGAGCACGTCCTGGTAGATGGGCGGGTGCGCCGGGACGGGAGCGGGGGCGGGAAGGGCGGCGGGGACCGGGGCCTGCGCGGAGAGCGGGACCGGGGCGGCGACCGGCACGGGAGCGGTGATCGTGACCGGAGGGCTGGCCGGAAGGGGAGGGCGGACGGGAGCCGGAGCGGTGGCCGGGGGCTGCGCCTGCGCCGGTACGGGCACGGGCGGCGCGGGCGCGGGCGCTGAAACGGCCACGGACGCGGGCACGGGGACGGGTGCTGGGGCGGGCGCGGACACGGCCGCGGGTGCCGGCGCCGCAGCCGGGTGAGGAACCGATTCTTCAATGCGCGGCTCGGCCTGCCGGTGCCGACCGTAACCGCTGGGAGTCGTGTGCAGCGTGGTCATGCCCGGACCAACGCGCTCCGGTGGCCAGGGGTCACCGCCGAGCGGATTCGAGCGGCAGTTCGCCCGGTACCCGGGCGGGGGCGGCGTACCGCCGGACCATCGGGTTTCCCGTACCGCGGCGCGGCACGGGAAGACGTCCGGCGGTGTGCGGCCTCAGGCCGCGCGGCGCATCTGCGGCACCCGGATCGGGCGCGAGCCCGGGCCGCCGACGTGCGAGAAGGGCTGCGTGCGCCAGTCGAGTCCCTGGGGGAGCGTCAGGAGCAGCGCGGTGTCCTGCTCCTGGACCTCCAGGGTGTCGTCGGCCGGGCGCGCCTCGGAGGCCGCGAGACCCGTGCCCCGGCAGACCGTGAGGACGAAGGGGTTCCACGGCGTGGGGCAGAGCGCGTGCTCCGGCAGCACGTCCTCGTCCGCGAGCAGCGCGATGGGCTGCACGCACTCCGGGCAGACCACCCGGAACATCTCAAAGGTGTCGTACGCGTCGAGCTCGTCGGACGTGTCGACCGAATCAACAGGCTCCTGCATGGAGAATCTCCCCCTCGGCTGGGTCGGCCGGATCTGTGCGGCCTTCGACCACAGCAAGCACTTCCCATACGGAACTCCGCATAACCGTGAGGCGGCGCCCCGAGCCCGGCCCAAACATGTGGTGTTCGTCACATGCCCGTCGCAGGTGCCTCGTGACGGCGCATAGCGGCCCATACGGGGCGCCCCGGGCCGTGCCCCGGTCCTTCCGGAGCACTAGGGTCACCGCATGGAGGAGCTGGATCGTCAGATCGTGGAGTTGCTCGTCAAGGACGGGCGCATGAGCTACACCGACCTGGGCAAGGCCACCGGCCTGTCCACGTCGGCCGTGCATCAGCGCGTCCGCCGCCTGGAGCAGCGCGGTGTCATCCGCGGCTACGCCGCCGTCGTCGACCCGGAGGCCGTGGGCCTGCCGCTGACCGCCTTCATCTCGGTCAAACCCTTCGACCCCAGCGCCCCCGACGACACCCCCGACCGGCTCGCCGACATCCCCGAGATCGAGGCCTGCCACAGCGTCGCGGGCGACGAGAACTACATCCTCAAGGTCCGGGTCGCCACCCCGCTGGAGCTGGAGCACCTGCTCACCCGCATCCGCTCCCAGGCCGGCGTGTCCAGCCGTACGACGGTCGTCCTGTCCACCCCGTACGAGGCCCGGCCCCCGCGCATCTGACCCACCGGCCCCGCCTTGCCGACATCCGCCGGCCCCCGCCTGCCGGTACCCACCGGCACCCGCCGGGGGACCTGCCGGACGGGCCGGGTCCGCGCAGGTCCTAGCCTGGTGCCATGAGCGAGTCCATGCCCCCCGCGTCTCCCGGCGAACACCGCACCGTGCTCCTGCGCGGCGGAGAAGTCCACAGCCCCGCCGACCCCTTCGCCACCGCCATGGTGGTGGAGCGCGGGCACGTCGCCTGGGTGGGCTCGGAGGGCGCGGCCGACGCCTTCGCGTCCGGCGTGGACGAGGTGGTCGACCTGGAGGGCGCGCTCGTCACCCCGGCGTTCGTCGACGCGCACGTGCACACCACCGCCACCGGCTTCGCCCTCACCGGCCTCGACCTCTCCTCCGCCGCCTCGCTCGCCGAGGCGGCGGAGCGGATCCGGGCCCACGCCGCCGCCCGCCCCGGCGACCGCGTCCTCCTCGGCCACGGCTGGGACGCCTCCCGCTGGCCCGAGCGCCGCCCGCTCACCCGCGACGAGCTCGACGGCCTCACCGGCGGCCGCCCGCTCTACCTGACGCGGATCGACGTCCACTCGGCCGTCGTCACCACCGCCATGCTCGACCTGGTGCCCGGCGTCCGGGACCTGGACGGCTTCCACGACGGCCTGCGGCCGCTCACCGGCGACGCCCACCACGCCGTGCGCGCCGCCGCCTTCGGCGCCGTGTCCGCGCGCCAGCGCACCGAGGCCCAGCGCGCCGCCCGCGCCCGGGCCGCCTCCCTCGGCGTCGGCACCCTGCACGAGTGCGGCGGCCCGCGGATCTCCTCCGAGGAGGACTTCACCGGACTGCTCGACCTCGCCCGCGAGGAGGCCGGTCCCCGGGTCGTCGGCTACTGGGCCGACCTCGACGTGGAGCGGGCGCGGGACCTCGGCGCGCTCGGCGCCGCCGGCGACCTGTTCGCCGACGGCTCCCTCGGCTCCCACACGGCCTGCCTCCACGAGCCCTACGCCGACCACGCCGACACCGGCCACACCGGCGCCGCCCACCTGGACGCGGCCACCGTCGCCCTCCACGTCGTCGCCTGCACCGAGGCGGGGCTCCAGGCCGGCTTCCACGCCATCGGGGACGCCGCCGTCACCGCGGTCGTCGAGGGCTTCAGGGCCGCCGCCGAGAAGCTCGGCCTCGCCCGCGTCCGGGCCGCCCGGCACCGCGTCGAGCACGTCGAGATGCTCACCCCCGAGACGATCGCCGCCTTCGCCGAACTGGGCCTCACCGCCTCCGTCCAGCCCGCCTTCGACGCGCTCTGGGGCGGCGAGGAGGGCATGTACGCCGACCGGCTCGGCGCCGAGCGGGCCCGCACCCTCAACCCGTACGCGGCCCTGCTGCGCTCCGGCGTGCCGCTGGCCTTCGGCTCCGACAGCCCCGTCACCCCGCTCGACCCCTGGGGCACCGTCCGGGCCGCCGCCTTCCACCGCACCCCCGAGCACCGGATCTCCGCCCGCGCCGCCTTCACCGCCCACACCCGGGGCGGCTGGCGCGCCGTCGGCCGCGACGACGCCGGGACGCTCGTCCCCGGCGCCCCCGCCGACTACGCGGTCTGGCGCACCGAGGAACTCGTCGTCCAGGCGCCCGACGACCGGGTCGCCCGCTGGTCCACCGACCCGCGCTCCGGCACGCCCGGCCTGCCCGACCTGACGCCCGGCAACGACCTCCCGGTCTGCCTGCGCACGGTCGTGCACGGACGGACGGTGTTCGTGCAGCCGGACGTGTGACGGAGGGTCGTTCCCCCTTCGGGCACCGCTCCGCACGCTTGTCCCCGACCTGCGGATCTTCCCCTCCGACCTGGCCTTTCGGGAAGAACCGGCAGGTCGGGCGGGTATTGACAGTCGCCCGCCGGGGGCGGGTAGGTTCTCCGCGTCCACCACAGGACGTCCGACCGGACCGTGCCCGCCGGTGACCGAACGCCTCCCGCGCCTCGGCCGCGGGGGAGGGTCCCGGCGGAAGGTGCGACCCGGGTGGGGCCCGGACGTTCAGTAGACAACGGCTCCCGGTCGACCCGCAGCCGGCGGATCCCGGGCCGGACCGAAGGACGACGGGCCCCGCACCGCACGTCACCCGTCCCGCCCGACCCGCCGCGCCGGAGCATCCCGGGGACCTCGCTATGGTGGGGGCCTGTGTATGCATCCGAAGGGGCAGTAGTGAACGACGGTGGCCAGAGGCGTTACGGCCCGCTCGGCAAGGCCTTGGTGATCATTCCGACCTACAACGAGGCGGACAACATCAAGCCGATCGTCGCGCGGGTGCGGGAAGCCGTACCCGACGCGCACGTTCTCGTCGCCGACGACAACAGCCCCGACGGCACGGGCAAGTTCGCGGACGAGATCGCCTCCGAGGACGACCACGTGCACGTCCTGCACCGCAAGGGCAAGGAGGGGCTCGGCGCCGCCTACCTCGCCGGCTTCCGGTGGGGCATCGAGCACGGCTACGGCGTCCTCGTCGAGATGGACGCCGACGGCTCCCACCAGCCCGAGGAGCTCCCGCGGCTGCTCACCGCCCTCAAGGGCGCGGACCTGGTGCTCGGCTCCCGCTGGGTGCCGGGCGGCCGGATCGTGAACTGGCCGAAGTCCCGCGAGTTCATCTCCCGGGGCGGCAGCCTCTACTCGCGCGTGATGCTCGACGTGCCGATCCGCGACGTCACCGGCGGCTACCGGGCCTTCCGCAAGGAGACCCTGGAGGGCCTGGGCCTGGAGGACGTGGCCTCGGCCGGATACTGCTTCCAGGTCGACCTGGCCCGCCGCGCGGTCGCCGCGGGCTACCACGTCGTCGAGGTCCCGATCACCTTCGTGGAGCGGGAGGTCGGCGACTCGAAGATGAGCCGCGACATCCTCGTCGAGGCGCTGTGGCGGGTCACCGGCTGGGGCCTGACGGCGCGCGCGGAGAAGGTCGGCAAGCGGCTCGGCCGCAAGCCCTCCTGACCCCTTCCCGGATCCGTACGGTCCGGTCACCGGCCCGTACGGGCCGCGGCGAGCACCGGCCCGCGATCCGTACGCGCTGATCTTCCCTTTACGCCGTTCCGGCGGGGCTCCAGGCACACTGGGGACCATGACGACCGGCGTACCGCCCTCTTCCGCACCCAAGAAGCGCTCCCGCGCGCGTACGTTCCTCCCGCTCGGCCTCGCCGCCTGGCTGGTCCTGGAGATCTGGCTGCTCACGGTGGTGGCGGACGCGGCGGGCGGGCTCACCGTCCTCGCCCTGCTCGTGGGCGGAGCCGTACTCGGCACCGTCGTCGTCAAGCGGGCCGGCCGGCGCGCCTTCCGGAACCTCACCTCGACCTTCCAGCAGGCCCAGGAGGCCGCGCGGACCGGCGGGACGCCCGCCGCGCCGGAGCGGACCGGCACGGAGGACCGCAACGGCTTCCTGATGCTCGGCGGCCTGCTCCTGATGCTCCCCGGCCTGATCTCCGACGCGGCCGGCCTGCTCCTGCTGATCCCGCCGGTCCGCTCCTTCCTCGGACGGTCCGCGGAGAAGGCGGTCGAGCGCCGGATGGCCGCCACGACCCCCGGCAGCCTCCAGGACGCCTTCCAGCAGGCCCGCATGCGCCGCCCGGACGGGAAGGTGGTCCAGGGCGAGGTCGTCCGCGAGGACGCCGCTCCGGGCCCGCGCGGGGCCGGAGACCCCCGCCCGCCCCTGACCCCCTGACGCGCCCGGCCCGGAGCGCACGCGGAAACGCCGCGGGGCCCGGTACACACCTTCGTGTACCGGGCCCCGCGGCGTTGATCGTCCGGCGGTCCGCTAGGCGGACTTGCGGCTGTCGCGCGGATGCACGGCGATGTTCATGGCGCCGGAGCGCAGGACGGCCAGCCTCTCGGCGAGGACCTCCTCCAGCTCCTCGCGGGTGCGCCGCTCCATGAGCATGTCCCAGTGCGTACGCGCAGGCTTGCCCTTCTTCTCCTCGGGACCGTCCCCGTCCACCAGGAGTGCCTGGCTTCCGCAGACCTTGCACTCCCACTCCGGCGGAATCTCCGCCTCTACCGAGAAGGGCATCTCAAAGCGATGTCCCTTCTCGCATGCGTACTCCACCGCCTGGCGCGGGGCCAGATCGATGCCGCGGTCGGTCTCGTAGCTCGTCACCACGAGGCGCGTGCCGCGAAGAGCTCGCTCACTCATGAATCGTGCCTCCCGGGCTTGTCGCCCACAGGACAGATGTCGCTGTCGTCGTTATCCGGTCAACGTCCGGTCGGCGGTAAAGATTCCCGTGCCGGGTCATGCGTCGCCCGTCGTGCCGCCCCTTGTTGTACCCACCAGTGCCCGTTTTGTCACATCTGACGGCAGGTGTGACGTGGTGTCTTCACCAAAGCAGCACGCAGTAACGGTCCGCCTGGCAGGCCAAACGCGTACACTACCGCCCTTTCCCCGCCACGTCTAAATGCGCTCCGGCACGGGGTTCCCCGCGGCCTCGGCCGCGCGTCGCACCGGCACCCTGGCGAGCAGGACGAAGCCCGCGGCGAAGAAGATCAACAGGGAGATGATGGCATCCCGATAGCTTCCGGTCAGCTGATACGCGAGACCGAACACCAGCGGACCCAGCCAGCTCAGCCCCCGGTCGCTCATCTCGTACGCCGAGAAGTACTCCGCCTCCTTGCCGCGCGGCACCAGGTGCGAGAACAGCGAGCGCGACAGGGCCTGGCTGCCGCCCAGGACCAGGCCGATCGCCGCCGCCAGGGAGTAGAAGAACACCGGCGCGTCGGCCGGCAGGACGTAGGCCGCCGCCAGGATCAGGGTCCAGACCGCCAGCGAGGCCAGGATCGTCCGCTTGGCGCCGTACGACCGGGCGAGCCGCCCCATGCCGAGGGCCCCCGCCACCGCGAGCACCTGGACGAGCAGGACCGCCGTGATGAGCGTCGTCTGGTCCAGGCCCAGCTCCTCCGAGCCGTACAGGGAGGCCTGCGAGATCACCGTCTGCACGCCGTCGTTGTAGACCAGGTACGCGAGGAGGAAGGAGAGCGTCAGCGGGTGGCGGCGCATGTCCTTCAGGGTCGCGCGCAGCTGGCGCCAGCCGCTGCCGACCGCGCCCCCGCCGGCCCGCTCCCGGTCCTCCGGGGGGAGCCGCCGGTCGCGCAGCCGCCGCAGCGGCACGAGGGTGAACGCGCCCCACCACACGCCGGCCGAGGCCAGACAGATCCGGACCGCCTCCCCCTCGGTCAGGCCGAAGGAGTCGTGGCCCGAGTAGAGGACCAGGTTCAGGACGAGGACCAGCGCGCCGGACGTGTAGCCGAAGGCCCAGCCGCGCGAGGAGACCGCGTCCCGCTCCTCCGGCTCCGAGATCTGCGGCAGATAGGCGTTGTAGAGCACCATCGAGACCGAGAGCGAGGCGTTCGCCACGATCAGCAGGAAGGCGCCCAGGAGGTAGCGGTCGCCGTCCAGGAAGAACATCCCGGCCGTGGCCGTCGCCCCCAGGTACGCCGTCGCCGCGAGCAGCGGCTTCTTCCGGCCCGTCCGGTCGGCCGCCGCCCCCACCAGCGGCATCACGATCACCGCGACCACGATCGAGGCCGACACGGCGTACGCGAAGAGCGAGCCCGCCCGCACGGGTATGCCCAGCGGGTGGACGAACCCCTCCGGGTCGGCCGCCGCCCGCGCCACCGAGGTCAGATAGGGGCCGAGGAAGACGGTGAGCACGCTCGTCGAGTACACCGAGCACGCGAAGTCGTAGAAGTACCAGCCCCGCTGCTCGCGCCGCCGCTCGGCGGGGCCGGTGGCGTACTCCTCCGGCTCGGTGGTGTCAGCGGTCACGGCCGCGCCCCCTCGTTCGTCCCCGTGGGCCCGTGCCCCTGGTGTCCCGTCCCCGTGCCGCCCGGGCGCGCGCTCAGTTCCACGCGCCCCGCTCGGTCAGCACCGAGCGCAGCGTCTCCAGGTGATCGGTCATGATGCCATCCACCCCCAGGTCGAGGAGGGAGTTCATCCGGGCCGGATCGTTCACGGTCCACACGTGGACCTGGAGCCCGCGCGCGTGCGCTTCCCGGACGAACCGCCGGTCGACCACCGTGACCCCGCCCTGGCGCTCCGGGACCTGCGCCGCCACCGCCCCGGCCCGCAGCGCCGCCGGGACGCCCAGGGAGCGCAGCCGCAGCCCGACCACCCCGCGCACCCCGTACGAGGTGGCGAGCCGCGGACCGGCCAGGCGCTGCGCCCGGGCCACCCGGGCCTCGGTGAAGGAGCCCACGCAGACCCGGTCCCAGGCGCCGGTCCTGCGGATCAGGTCGACCAGCGGGGCGAGGGCGGACTCCGTCTTGAGGTCCACGTTCCAGCGGGCCTCCGGGAACTCCTCCAGGAGGTCGGCGAAGAGCGGCAGCGGCTCCCGGCCCGCCACCCGGGCCTCGCGCACCGCCTCCCAGGGCAGGTCGCGGATCCGGCCCGAGGCGTCCGTCACCCGGTCCAGGGTCGCGTCGTGGAAGGCCACGAGCACCCCGTCGGAGGTGGTGTGGACGTCGGTCTCGAAGTAGCGGTAGCCCGCCGCGGCGGCCCGGCGGAAGGCGGCCGCGGTGTTCTCCAGGCCGTTCGCCGTGCCGCCGCGGTGGGCGAACGGGAGGGGGGAGGGGTGGTCGAGGTAGGGGTGGCGTACGCGAGTCACCGCCGCAGTATGGCCTGTTCCGGTGTCCCGGGGGCGACCGCCGGGGGACGGGCGGCCGTCGCGGGGCCGGCGTCCTCCGCCGGAGCGGGGTCCCCGGCCGGGCCGGCGTCCTCCGCCGGGGCGGGGCCCGAGGAGGCCATGGTGATGGCGCCCTCCCGCTCCGGGACCGCGAACCGGCGCAGGAAGAACTGGGCCAGCGGGCCGATCGAGAGCGCGTACAGGACCGTGCCGATGCCCACCGAGCCGCCGAGCAGGAAGCCGGTCGCCACCACGGCCACTTCGAGGAACGTCCGCACCAGGCGGAGGGAGCGGCCGGTGAGCCGGTGCAGACCGGTCATCAGGCCGTCGCGCGGGCCGGGGCCGAACCGCGCCGCGATGTACAGGCCGGTCGCGACCCCGTTGAGGACGATCCCCAGCGCGAGCAGCGGCACCCGCACGGCCAGGCCGTCGGACTCCGGGACCAGGGCCAGGGTGCCGTCCATCGCCAGGCCGATCACGAAGACGTTGGAGACCGTGCCGAGTCCGGGCCGCTGCCGGATCGGGATCCACAGCAGCAGCACCACCGCCCCCACCACGATCGACACCACGCCGATCGTCAGCCCGGTCTTCCCGGCGAGGCCCTGGTGGAGGACGCCCCAGGGCTCCAGGCCGAGCGCGCTGCGCACGAGCAGTGCCGAGCTGACGCCGTACAGCGTCAGCCCCACGTAGAGCTGGACCAGTCGACGGGTGAGGTGCCGGCCGCGGAGGCCGGAGGCGATGGACAAGGTGCTGCCCCCCAGGGTGGTGGTAGTGGACTGACTCGTGCCACTCTGTGGCAGGGGATCGAAGGCCAACCATGGCCAATTCGAGGAAGGTGGACTGATTTCCATGGCTCAGTGGACCTCGGCGGTGGGACCGGCACAGCTCGCCCGGCAGCTCGGGGCGCAACAGCCCCGGCCCGCCGTGTCCGGCGCCCGCAAGCCGCCCGCCTACCGCGCCCTCGCCGACGGCATCCGGCTGCTCGTCCTGGAGGGACGCGTCCCGGTCGCCGCCCGCCTGCCCGCCGAGCGGGAGCTCGCCCTCGCGCTCGCCGTCAGCCGGACGACGGTGGCCGCCGCCTACGAGGCCCTCCGCACCGAGGGCTTCCTGGAGTCCCGGCGCGGCGCCGGGAGCTGGACCGCCGTCCCCGCCGGGAACCCGCTGCCCGCGCGCGGCCTCGAACCGCTGCCGCCCGAGTCCCTCGGCTCGATGATCGACCTCGGCTGCGCCGCCCTCCCCGCCCCCGAGCCCTGGCTGTCCCGGGGCTTCCAGGGCGCCCTGGAGGAGCTGCCGCCGTACGCCCACACGCACGGGGACTACCCGGCGGGCCTGCCCGCGCTGCGGCAGATGCTCGCCGACCGGTACACCGCCCGCGGCATCCCCACCATGCCCGAGCAGATCATGGTCACGACCGGCGCGATGGGCGCCATGGACGCGATCTGCCACCTCTTCGCCGGGCGCGGCGAGCGCATCGCCGTCGAGTCCCCCTCGTACGCCAACATCCTCCAGCTGATGCGCGAGGCCGGGGCCCGGCTCGTGCCCGTCGCCATGTCCGAGGGGCTCGGCAGCTGGGACCTGGGCCGCTGGCGCCAGGTCCTGCGGGACGCGGCGCCCCGCCTCGCGTACGTCGTCGCCGACTTCCACAACCCGACCGGCGCGCTCGCGGACGAGGACCAGCGGCGGCAGCTCGTGGAGGCGGCCCGCTCGGCCGGCACGGTGCTCGTCGTCGACGAGACCATGACCGAGCTGCACCTCGAGGACGACCTGGAGATGCCCCGCCCGGTCTGCGCCTTCGACCCGGCCGGCTCCACCGTCCTGACCGTCGGCTCGGCCAGCAAGGCCTTCTGGGCGGGCATGCGCATCGGCTGGGTCCGGGCCGCGCCCGACGTCATCCGCTCCCTGGTGGCCGCCCGCGCCTACGCGGACCTCGGCACCCCCGTCCTGGAGCAGCTCGGCGTGAACTGGCTCATGCGGACGGGCGGCTGGGAGGAGGCCGTGAGCCTGCGGCGCGCCCAGGCCAGGGAGAACCGGGACGCGCTGGTGACCGCGGTCCGCAGGGAGCTCCCGGAGTGGGAGTTCACGGTCCCGCGCGGCGGCCTGACCCTCTGGGTGCGCACCGGCGGCCTCTCCGGCTCCCGGCTCGCCGAGGCGGGCGAGCGGGTCGGCGTCCGGGTGCCGTCCGGCCCGCGCTTCGGCGTCGACGGGGCCTTCGAGGGCTTCGTCCGGCTGCCCTTCACGGTCGGCGGCCCGGTCGCGGACGAGGCGGCCGCCCGCCTCGCCGCCGCGGCCCGCCTGGTCGAGTCGGGCGCGGCGGGCGGCGGGACGGAGCCGCCGCGGTCGTTCGTGGCGTAGTTCCGCCGGTGTCTCCCGTGAACGTGCCGAGGGGCGGGTACGGACCGTGGTGTCCGTACCCGCCCCTCGGCGCTTCCCGGATGCTCAGCCCTCCGCCGGGACCGGGGCGTGGAGCGGCGCCGGGCCGGGTGCCGGGGCCGGCTCGGCGCGGGGCACCGGGGCCGGGTCGGGGGCGGTGACGGGGATCTTCTCGATCACCACCGTCGGCGCGGGTGCCGTCGCCGGCGCGCCCGGGCCCCGCTCCGGCAGGAGGTCCAGGACCGCCCGGCGGTGCGCGTCGCTCGTCGCGTCGTCGTACGGGTCGGGCGTCGCCGGCACCTGGAGCCGCAGGACCGGGCCGGTGCCCAGGCGCGCGTAGCCGCGGCCCGCGGGGACGTCGGGCGTCGGCGTGGTGTGCGGCTCGGCGCCGAGGACGGCCGCGATCTGTCCGGGTGCGGCGGGGCCGAGGGCGATCCGGGCCCTGGTGTGGGTCCGTACCGCCTCGCTCAGCGTGTCCATGTCGTCGAACTGCTCGGCCACCACCACCGTGACCTGCGCCGCCCGCCCGTGCCGCAGCGGCACCTGGAGCAGCTCCTGCGGGTCGGGGCGGCCGTCGGCGGCGGCCAGGTGGCCGAGGACGCTCGGCCGGTCGAGCAGGATCCACAGCGGCCGCCGGGTGTCCTCCGGGGCGGGCAGACCGGACTGCCGGGCCCGGTTCGCGGCGATCAGGCGCCGCTCGGTCTCGTGCGCCGCCCACTCCAGGCTCGCCAGGGCCCCGGAGAGCCCGCACTCGACGGCGAGGACCCCGGCGCGGCCGGTCAGGCACGCGTACTCGCCGGTGCCGCCGCCCTCGACGATCAGGACGTCGCCGTGGGGGAGCGCCTGGAGCGCGATCGAGCGCAGCAGGGAGGTGGTGCCGCTGCCCGGCCGGCCCACGGCCAGCAGGTGCGGCTCGGTGGAGCGGGGACCGGTGCGCCAGACCACGGCCGGGGCGTCCTCCGTGCCGTCCGCCGCGACCACCGGCACGGTCCGCTGCACGGCGTCGGCGTCGGTGAAGCCGAGGACGGTCTCGCCCGGCACGGTGACGAAGCGCTGGGCGGCGATGGTGGTGGGCAGGGCGGGCAGCACGCTCAGGACGAGCGTGTTGTCCTCCTCGTCCCAGTCGAAGCGGTACTCGCGGCCGCGCCCCGACTTGGCGTGCAGCACCTGCTCGACGCGGGCGCGCGCGGCCGGCTCGCCGTCGGCGAAGTACGGGGGGTACGCGATCCGCAGCCGGGTGAGACGCCCGTCCGCGTCGAAGGCGTGCTCCCCGAAGGCCTCGCTCCAGTCGCCCCCGTGGGAGAAGAGCGGGGAGGGGTCCTCGGGGACGGAGAAGTGCGGTACGAGCGCCTCGTACAGGCCCTTGAGGCGGGCGGTCTCCGCCTCGTCGGGCCCGGTCTTGACGACCGGACGCTCGCGCCCCTTCCACGCGGCGGCGCCCATCAGCGTGACGAGCGCGAGGAGCGGCCCGTACGGCAGGAGGGCGACGACCAGGACGCAGGCCGCGACCAGGAACAGCGTGGGACCACGCCGTTCCTTGGGGGTCGCGGCCCACCTGGCGCGCGCGGACGCGGCCAGCTTCCGCAGACCGCGGGAGACCGTGATCAGCGGATGGAGCACGTCGGTGGCGCTGTCGGCGGCCGTGCGCGCGATCTCTCGACTGCGGGCGATCTGCGCGCTGCCGCTGCTCAGAATGCGGGGGAGTGGTCGCCGGGCCACGTCGTACTCCTGAAGTGGTGGAAGGGGCTGAGGGGCGTCAGAACTTGATCCCGCCCAGGAGACCGGCGAGGCTCTGCCCGCCCGCCGTGATGCTCGGGGCGATGGCGGTGCCCGCGAGGTAGAAGCCGAACAGCGAGCTGACGATGGCGTGGGAGGGCTTCAGGCCGTCCTTCTTGAAGAACAGGAAGCAGATGATGCCGAGCAGGACCACGCCTGAGATGGACAGGATCATTGGTTGTTCTCCTGGTTGAGGGGACAGTCACCATGAGTTCTTCCAGGTTCACGGCAAGTATCGATGTGACTAAAGGTGCATTGGAGTGAAAAACCGGCGATTTCACTTGACCGGCGGACGGCGGACGCACGGCCGGGTGGCGAAACGCCCGGGGTGCGCTATAGGCGGATCGGGAGCGGGCGGAACGCCGTGATCTTTGCCTCGGTCGCGCACGGTCATGTCCCCGGACGGGCAGTACCCTGTCGATTCACCCGTACGGCCCCGCTCGCCGTGCGCGGCCCGACACCGTAGGAGAGAGGCGGTCCCACCGATGAGCGAGACTCCGGACCCCGAGGTCATCGAGCTGGCGTCCAAGGTCTTCGACCTCGCGCGCACGGGGGGCGCCGAAGCCCTCGCCGCCTACGTCGACGCGGGCGTCCCCGTGAACCTCACCAACGACCGGGGCGACTCCCTCGTCATGCTCGCCGCCTACCACGGCCACGCCGCCGCGGTCTCCGCCCTCCTGGAGCGGGGCGCCGACGCCGACCGCGCCAACGACCGCGGCCAGACCCCGCTCGCCGGCGCCGTCTTCAAGGGCGAGGACGACGTGATCCGCGCCCTCCTCGCCGGCGGCGCGAATCCGGAGGCGGGGACTCCGTCCGCCGTCGACACCGCCCGGATGTTCGGCAAGGCCGAGCTCCTGGAACTCTTCGGAACCCGGTGAACGGACGCTGAACCCCAGGTGAGGCGGCGTCGTAAATGTGGTCGCGGTGGCGAAATGGGTGGGTCATCATGACGTCGGACCCGGCAGAACGGGCCACCGACGAGAGGCAGAGGAAGATGATCACTGGCAAGCGCAGGACGACGAGCGGCCCGACATGTCGCCGCACGGCCTAGGCGTACACCGATGTACCGCCTGACCCGGTTCATCCCGGTCATCCCGGCATCCCCCGGTCGTGTCGACAGCTTGATGTGAGGCGTCTCCCCATGTTCGATCCAGTCATAGCGCCGAGCGGCACCCTGCTCGGCCTGCTGCAGCGGGGCCGCGGCGACGGCACCCTGCACGCGCTCGCCGCGCCACGTGCCGAGGCCCTCGCGGCCCTGAACCACTGCGTTCTCGACGACCCCCGCCACGACTGGCAGGTCGAGAACCGCTCCCTCTACTACGCCCGTCTCTACCTGGACCTCCACGGAGGCCTCGACGAGATCGAGGCGCACCTCTTCGGCGCCGAGGACCACCTCGACACCGAGGAGTCCAGGACCGGGCTCGCGCTCGCCGTCCTCGGCCACCTCGCCTCCTACGGACGCCAGGACGCCCTGCTGCTGCTCCGGCGCTACGCCGCGACCGGCACCAACTGGGCCTGGGCCCTGGACGAGCTGGCCCTCCGCGACGACGACGCCGGACTCCGCGCGCTCGCCCCGTCCGTGCTGGCCCGCTTCCCGGCCGACGCCGAGGGCGACGCCGAGCTGGGCCGCACCGTGCGCGACGCCTTCGAGCCCCGGCCCTGGCGGCTGTGGGCCGAGGACCGGCGCGACACCGTGGGCCCCCGCGTCAGGGCCGCCATGGAGCAGGGCTCCTTCGACCGCTGGCAGCGCCAGATGAGCCCCACCGGGCCCCGCCCCGGCTGGAGCGTGCGCGCCGTCCTCGACTGGGCGCAGGAGGGGTACGAGCGCGGTGCCGTCCTCTACGGACCCGCCGCCCGCTGCCTCACCGCCGTCGCCGGCCCCGAGGACCGGCCCGACATCCTCGCCGCCGCCCGCCACGGCGCGGAGGGGGCCCGGGGCGCCGCCCTCCACCACCTCGCCGAGTCGCGGGACCCCGCCGTCCTCGACCTCGTCGAGCACGCCGCCGACGGCGACTCCCGCGAGGTCGCCGAGGCCGCCGTCGCCGCCTACCGCCGCATGTGCGGCGAGGACGCGGTCGCCCGCGCCCGCGCGTGGGTCCGGCGCACCGACGCGCTCGGCGCCGCCGCCGCCGAGGTGCTGGCCTGCCGCGGCACCGCCGAGGACTCCCCCTCCGTCCTCGGCGCGCTGCGCGGAACCGTACGCACCCAGGGCCCCGACGCCCCCGAGCTCGCCTGCCTCGTCGACGGCGCCGGACGCCTCGGCATCGCCTGCGCGGCCCCCGTGCTGCGCCACGTCTACCGGGAGACGGCCTCCTCCCAGCTGCGCGGCCGCACGGCCCGCGCCCTCGCCGTCACCGATCCCGCCTTCGCGACCGGTTTCGCCGTCGAATGCCTCTGGGACTGCGAGGAGACCACCCGCGAGGTCGCGGCCCAGCACGCCGAGACCGGCGACATCCGCGTCGCCGAACGGCTGCGCCGCCTCGCCGCCGATCCGGCCGAGGAGGTCGAGGTCCAGCTCGCGGTGCGCAACCGGATAGGGCCGGACCTGCAGGTCTGAGGTCCGGGGACGCTCTGGGCGCCTGGGGGCGCCCGGGTCGGGTCGGGCCGGGCCGGGCGGTGGCGTGACACGGCCGCGGCCCCGCCCCGCCATGTCGCCCTTCCGCCCGTCCGGCACGACGGCGGCGTGACACGGCCGCGGCCCGGCCCCCGCGTCGCCCTTCCTCCCGCCCCGGCGCGACGCCGGCCGGACGGCGCGACGCCGGAAGCGGGCGGGGCCCGGCCCCGCCACGCCGCCCGCGCCGGACCACCCGGCGCGGGATCCGCGCGGTGGACGCGTCCGGACGCCGGAGCCGCCGGGCCGGGACGTTGCAGCCGCCGGGCCGGGACGCCGGAGCCGCCGGGCCGGGACGCCGGAGCCGCCGGGCCGGGACGTCGAAGTCGCCCCGCCCCCACAGGCCCCGGAGGGGCCCCGCGCGGGAAACGCTCACGGGACGTTCCCTCCCCGTCCAGATCGACTTTGACGGGGACACGCCGGGCGCGAGGACAACACCCGTATGCGTGTCGTCATCGTCACCGAATCCTTCCCTCCCGACGTCAACGGTGTGGCGCACTGCGCCCTGCAGACCGCGCGCCACCTCGCCCGGCGGGGCCACGCCCCGCTCGTCATCGCCCCCGCCGTCGCCGACCCGGCCGCGGACGCCGACGCCCCCTGCGCCGTCGTCCGGGTGCCCTCCCTGCCCCTGCCCGGCTATCCGCAGGTACGGGTCGCCCTGCCCAGTCGCCGGGTCGCCGCGGCCATCGCCGCGCACCGCGCCGACCTCGTCCACCTCGCCGGACCGTTCGTCCTCGGCGTGCGCGGGATGACGGCCGCCGCCCGGCTCGGCATCCCCGCCGTCGCCGTCTACCAGACGGACCTCGCCGGCTACGCGCGCACGTACGTGGGGACCGGCGAGGGCACCGCCTGGCGTCGCCTTCGCGCCGTGCACGGCGCCGCCGACCGCACCCTCGCCCCGTCCTCCGCCGCCCTGCGCGACCTGGAGGCCCACGGCATCGCCCGCGTCCGGCTCTGGGGCCGCGGGGTCGACACCGCCCGCTTCCGCCCCGAGCTGCGCGACGCCGCCCTGCGCCGCGAACTCGCCCCGAACGGCGAGCTCCTCGTCGGCTACGTGGGCCGCCTCGCCCCCGAGAAGCGCGTCGACCTGCTCGCCGGAGCGTGCGGCCTCCCCAGCGTACGGGTCGTGGTCGTCGGGGACGGCCCGAGCGCACCCGCGCTGCGCACCGCCCTGCCGGGCGCCCGGTTCCTGGGCCGCCGCACCGGTACCGACCTCGCCCGGATCTTCGCCTCGCTCGACGTCTTCGCCCACACCGGTCCGTACGAGACCTTCTGCCAGACCGTCCAGGAGGCCATGGCGAGCGGGGTCCCGGTGATCGCCCCGGCCGCCGGCGGGCCCCTGGACCTGGTCGACCACGGCCGCACCGGGCTCCTCGTGCCCCCGAACGACCCGGACGCGCTGCACGACGCCGTCGCCGCGCTCGCCGCCGCGCCGGACCGGCGCACCGCCTTCGGCAGGGCCGGCCGCGCCGCCGTCGAGGGGCGCACCTGGGAGGCCCTCGGCGACGAACTGATCGGCCACTACCGGGAGGTCCTGCACGGGCGGACGGCGGTGGCGGCGTGAACGGCACCCGTACGACCGGCGCGGACACGGGGAGGGGCACGGGCGCGCGTACGGACGGCGGGCTCCGGATCGTCCGGCTCGCCAACTTCGTGACCCCCACCTCGGGTGGCCTCCGCACCGCCCTCGACCGGCTCGGCCGCGGCTACCTGGCGGCCGGACACGAGCCGGTCCTCGTCGTCCCCGGCGCCACCGCGAGCGACCGCCGCACCGAACAGGGCCGGGTCGTCACCCTCCCGGGACCCGTGCTGCCCGGCACCGGCGGCTACCGGGTCCTCGCCGACCGGCGCCGGGTCGCCCGCCTCCTCGACGGTCTCGCCCCCGACCGGATCGAGGTCTCGGACCGCACGACCCTGCGCTGGACGGGCGAGTGGGCGCGACGCGCCCGCGTGCCGTCGGTCATGGTCTCCCACGAGACCGCGGACGGGGTCCTGCGCACCTGGGGCGTGCCGCCCGCCCTCGCGGCCCGCGCGGCGGACCGGCTCAACCGCCGCACCGCCTGGGCGTTCGCGCGGATCGTCTGCACCACCGAGTGGGCCGAGCGCGAGTTCGTACGGATCGGGGCCCGGAACGTCGTACGGGCCCCGCTCGGCGTGGACCTGGACCACTGCCGGCCCGACCGCCGCGCCGCCGGGACACGGGCCCGGTACGCGGACGGGGCGCGGGTGCTGCTCCTGCTCTGCTCGCGCCTCTCCGTCGAGAAGCGGCCCGGCACCGCCCTGGACGCCCTGGAGGAGCTGCGCGGCGCCGGGATCGCGGCGACGCTCGTGGTCGCGGGCGACGGGCCGCTGCGGGCCGCCCTGGAGCGGCGGGCGCGCGAGCGGCGCCTCCCGGTGCGGTTCGTCGGGCACCTCGCCGACCGGGAGGCCCTGGCCGACCTCCAGGCGGCGGCCGACGTCTGCCTGGCGCCGGGTCCCGCCGAGACGTTCGGGCTCTCCGCCCTCGAAGCCCTCGCCTGCGGGACCCCGGTCGTCGTCAGCGCCTCCTCGGCCCTCCCCGAGGTCGTGGGGACGGCCGGGGCGGCCGCCGCCGACACCCCGGCGGCCTTCGCCTCGGGCGTCCAGAGCCTCCTCGCCGTCCCGGAGGCCGTCCGCCGCCGGGCCGCACGCGCGCGTGCGGAGGGCTTCGCCTGGGACCGCTCGGTCGCCGCCTTCCTCCGGGCCCACGAGGCCCCCTTGCCGGTCTCGGAGCCGTTCGTTCCCGGTGTTCCCGGTGTGCCCGGTGTGCCCGGTGTGCCCGGTGTGCCTGGCGTTCCCGGAGTAGCCGGAGTGCCAGGTGTCCCCGGAGTACCTGGCATCCCTGGCATCCCCGAAGTCCCTGGAGCCCTCGGAGGCCCCGGACCGGTCGCCCCTGAGGAGACCCTCAGATGACCGGGGAGAGCGGCCGATGACCGGGGACGCCACGCGCACGGGGACGGTGCCGCCGGGAGCCGGGCGGAGCCACCCCGATCCGCTCCCGGCCCCGGCGCTTCTGCCCCGGGTGCCTGAGCCGCGCCATCCGGAGCCGGGCCATCCTGAGCCGCGCCATCCGGAGCCGCGTCACCATGAGTTCCGTCACCCCGCGCCCCGGCCCCAGGAGCCCGGCCCCCTCCGCTTCGCCGTGCTCGGGGACTCGCTCAGCGAGGGCGTCGGGGACCGGGTGGACGGGGCCTGGCGGGGATGGGCGGCGCTGCTCGCCGACGGGCTCGCGGCCGACGGGGCGGAGACCGCGCTCCTGAACCTGGCCGTCAGCGGCGCCCTCAGCGGGGACGTCGCCGGGGACCAGGCCCGTCGCGCCCTCGCCTTCCGGCCCCACCTCGCCTCCGTCGTCGTCGGGGTCAACGACACCCTGCGCCACACCTTCGACATCGCGCTCCTGGCCCGCCGCCTCGACCGGGTCTGCGCCGACCTCGACGCCCTCGGAGCCGTACTCCTCACCGCCTGCCTGCCCGACCCGGGCCGGATGCTCGGCCTGCCCCCGCCCCTGGCGCGCCCGCTCGCCCGCCGCCAGCGGTCCGTCAACGCGGTCGTGCACGCGCTCTCCGCCCGGTACGGGGCCGTCCACCTGCACCTGGACGACCGGGCCTGGACCGACGACCGCTCCCTGTGGAGCGCCGACCGGCTCCACCCCGGCGAGCGCGGCCACCGCGCCGTCGCGGCGGGCTTCCACCGGCTCCTCGCCGACCGGGGGCTCGCCCACGGCGCGCCGCCCGTGCCGGAGCCCGACCGGCCGCCGCCGACCCGCGCCGAGTCCCTGCTGTGGCTCGCCACCGCCGGTACCGGCTGGGTCCTCCGCCGCAGCCGCGACCTGCTCCCGCAGCTCCTCCTGCTCGCCGGCGCCGAGCTGCGCCACTGGACCGACGGCACCGGCACCGGGCCCCTCGACGCACGCGCGGACGACGCCCTCGCCGCCGCGCTCGCGGCCACGGCGGGCGGCCGCCGGGACCCCGGCGCCCCCGCTCACCGCACCGGTACGAACCGCACCGCCGTCCCCGGCACCGCCTGGGCCGCCGCGCCCAGATCGGCCTCCCGGACCACCCCGACCACCGGATAGCCGCCGGTCGTCGGATGGTCCGCGAGGAAGACCACCGGGCGCCCGTCCGGCGGCACCTGGACCGCGCCGAGCACCATGCCCTCGCTCGCCAGCTCCCCGGGCACGGCCCGCTCCAGGGCCGGTCCTTCGAGCCGCAGCCCGATCCGGTTGCTCGCCGGGGACACCCGGTACGCGCGCGTGGCGAGGGCGCGGAGGGCGTCGGGGGTGAACCAGTCGTCGCGGGGCCCGAGCCGGACCCGCAGGACGAGCACGTCCGGCGGCCCGGGCCAGGGAGGGGCGTCGACCGGCCCCCGTACCGCCGTGTCCGCGCCCAGCGGCAGGACCGTCTCCCGTCCCAGGGGCGCCGGGCCGAGGCCGGACAGCAGGTCGGTGGAGCGGCTGCCGAGCACCGGCTCGACCCCGATCCCGCCGCCGAACGCCACGTACGCCCGCAGCCCCCGCGAAGCCGTCCCGACCTCGACGGTCGATCCGGCCCCCACCCGCACCGCCGTGCCCCAGGCGGCGGGGCGCCCGTCCACCCGGACCGGGCAGGGCGCGCCGCCCACCGCCACGGTCACCGCGCACCGGGGCCGCACCGCGCACCCGTCGACGGTGGTCTCCAGGACCGCCGCCCCCTCGGCGTTCCCCACGAGCCGGTTGACGAGCCGTACGGCCGCCGGGTCGAGCGCGCCCGAGCGGACCACGCCCAGGTGCGCGTATCCCGGCCGCCCCAGGTCCTGCACGGTGGTCAGCGCCCCCGGCCGGACCACGGCCACCGTCCGGCCCGTCATCGTCCGTCTCCCGCGCCGGGGCGCTCCACCGTGAACCGGACCCGGGTGCCGGGGGAGAGGAGCGCCGCCGGGTCCCGCCCGGTGTCCCAGAGGACCGCGTCCGTGGTGCCGATCAGCTGCCAGCCGCCGGGGGACGAGCGCGGGTACACGCCCGTGTACGGTCCGGCCAGGGCGACCGAACCGGCCGGGACGGCGGTGCGCGGAGTGGCCCGCCGGGGCACCTCGTACCGCTCGCCGAGCCCCGTCAGATACCCGAAGCCCGGCGCGAACCCGCAGAAGGCGACCCGGAACTCGGCCGCCGTGTGGATCCGCACCGCCTCCTCGGCGGACACGCCCCAGCACGCGGCGACCTCCGCCAGATCGGGCCCGTCGTAGCGGACCGGCACCTCCACCACCCGTCCCGCGCGCGCGGAGAGCGGCGCCACCTCCCACCCGGGCAGCTCGGCCGCGAGCCGGTCCGGGTCCGCCACCCCGTCGAGCAGCACGGTCCGCGCCGCCGGTACGACCTCCCGTACGGAGGGGAGGGCGCCGGCCGCCCGGCGCCGGAGCACCTCGGCGTGGAACGCCTCCGCCTCGGCGCCGCCGTCCAGCTCCACGAGCAGCGCCCGCTCGCCCACGCGCAGCACGCGCACGCGTACGTCCGTGGAAGGGCTCCCGTCCCCGCTCACGCGAAGGCCTCCACCCGCATCCCGGAGGATTCGAGGCCCTCCCGGACCCGCCGGGCGAGCTCCACCGCGCCCGGGGTGTCCCCGTGCAGACAGAGCGACCGGGCCCGGACGGCCACGGAGGCCCCGTCGTGCGCGGTGACCGTCCCGAGCCGGGCCAGGGCCAGCGACCGCTCCACGACCTCGGCGGGATCGGTGACGACCGCCCCCTCCCGCCCGCGCGGCAGCAGGGAGCCGTCCGCCCGGTAGGCCCGGTCGCCGAAGGCCTCGGCGACGACCGGGAGCCCGGCCGCCGCGGCGGCCTCGTGCAGCCGGGAGCCGGGCAGCCCCAGGACCGGCAGCGTCCGGTCCGCGAGCAGCACCCCCTCGACGACCGCCGCCGCCTGCTCCCCGTCCCCGACCACCCGGTTGTAGAGCGCCCCGTGCGGCTTCACGTACGCGACCCGGGAGCCCGCCGCCCGAGCGAAGACCTCCAGGGCGCCGATCTGGTACGCCACCTCGGCGGCCAGCTCCGCCGCCGGGACGTCCATCGACCGCCGCCCGAAGCCGGCCAGGTCCCGGTAGGAGACCTGCGCCCCGATCCGGACCCCGCGCGCGGCCGCGAGATCGCACACGCGCCGCATGGTGGCCGCGTCCCCGGCGTGGAAGCCGCAGGCCACGTTGGCGCTGGTGACCACGGACAGGAGTTCCTCGTCGTCGGTCAGGGTCCAGCGGCCGAAGCCCTCGCCGAGGTCGGCGTTGAGATCGATCGACGCCCGGCTCGTGCTCATCTGCGCCTCGCGGGGGGAGGGCGTGCCCACGCGGGCACGGCGGGACCATGGGACGCTCTCAACGTAGAGGATCGTTGAACGATCCGACAACAAGTCTGTCGCCCCGGCCCCTCCGTGCGGTTGACTTCGGTGCGCCGGCCCGGCGGCGGACGCCGCGGGGCACCGGCGGCGAAGAGGGAGTCGCGCGCATCGGCGGCGAAGAGGGAAGAGGAAGGAGGCGCCGTGACGGGGCAGGCGGAGGACGGGGCCGGGGACCTGGCGGACGACCGCGCGCTGCTCGGGCGCACGAGCACGGCGGAGCGGGTCGCGGACATCCTGCGCACCCGCGTCGCCGAGGGCCGGTTCCCGCCCGGCACCCGGCTCTCCGAGGACGGCATCGGCGGCGCCCTCGGCGTCTCCCGCAACACCCTGAGGGAGGCCTTCCGCCTCCTCACCCACGAGCGCCTCCTCGTCCACGAGCTGAACCGGGGCGTCTTCGTCCGCGTCCTCGACGCCGGCGACGTGGCCGACATCTACCGCACCCGCAGGCTCGTCGAGTGCGCCGTCGTCAGGGGCCTGGGGCGGCCGCCGTTCGCCCTCGACGGCCTCGCCGCCGCCGTCGCTGAGGGCGAGGGCGCCGCCCGCGCCGACGACTGGAACGGCGTCTCCACGGCCAACATCCACTTCCACCGCGCGCTCGTCGCCCTCGCGGGCAGCGCCCGCACCGACGAACTGATGCGCGGCGTCCTCGCCGAACTCCGCCTCGCCCTCCACCTCGTCGACGACCCGCGCGCCCTCCACGAGCCGTTCCTCGCGCGGAACCGGGAGATCCTCGGCGCCCTGCGCGCCGGCGAGCGCGGCACGGCCGAACGCCTCCTCGCCCGCTACCTCGACGACTCCCGGAACAGGGTCGCCGACGCCTGCGCCCGGGCCGCCGGCGCCCGCGGCTGAACCTCCGGACCCGGTCGCATCCGCACTGTTTCGACCGTTGTCAGGGTGAGGACCTAATCTGTGCACCGTGACTTCGCCTGCCTCGACGGACCTCGCTCCGCCCCAGCTCAGCGCGGGGCCGCGGCCCGCGCAGGGCCCGGCCGCCGACGAAGGGCTCGCGCGGCGGCTCCGCGCGCTCGCGTGCACCGCCCCGCTGCACGACCTGGACGCCCGCAAGGCGAACCTGGCCGGCGAGTACACGGTCTACGCGATGGCCGAGGTGGCCCTCGCCGCGATCGACCTGATCACCCTCAACATGGACTTCGACACCGGCGCCGACCACGAGCAGATAGTCGCCCGCCTGCTGCCCCGCGTCGCCGCCCAGGCCCCGCGGCGGCCCGCCGCCGAGCACGAGCGCGTGGCCCGCTGGGTCCTGGAGAACCTGATCAACGTCGGCAGCGTCGACCGCGGCTTCCGCGCCGTCTACGGCACCTTCGGCACCGACGGCGTCTACGTCCGCAGGGACTACGACTTCAAACTCGTCGAGGAGGTCCCGGGATACGGGGGCGGGGTCTACCTCCGCACCACCGACGAAGCGGTCAACGTCCTCGTCGGAGCCCTCGACACCGACGTCACCAGCGCCCAGATCGCCGCCGAGGTGAAGCTCGAGGTCCTCATCAACCGGGGCCGCCTGGCCGACGCGCAACTCGCCGCCGAGCAGGCCCGCTACCGGACCGTGCAGTACGCCGAGACCCTCCGCAGGACCCTGGAGGCCACCCGGCGCAACGTCCGCGCCGTCGACTGGCTCCAGACGGTCCCCGACATGATCGCCGAGGCGCTCGACCACGTGGCCGACCGCTACCGCCACGAGAACGCGATCCTCACCAACATCCGCAGGGCGCGCGACGAGGCCGAGGCCGCCACCGACGCGAAGACGGCCGAGCACAAGCGGCGCGCCGCCGAACTCGTCGACATCGTCAAGGACTGCATCCGGCGCCACACCCAGCTCCAGTCCCGCCTCCTGGAGGCCGGACCGCTCTTCCGCGCCGAGCAGGACCGCCAGGCCTTCGCCGCCCCCGCCGCGTACACCGGACTCGACCTGTACGGGCAGCTGGTCGCCCCGCTCCTCACGCTCCCCGTCGAGCAGGCCACCCGCGCCACCGACGCCTTCTTCGCCCACGGCACCGGACTGCGCACCCCCGCGTCCGTCCGGCTCGGCGACCTGGTCGACCTGCTGCTCACCCCGCCCGTCGAGCGCGAGCACCTCGGCGCGGAGATGCCCGAGCCCGACCTGATCGCCACCCCCGACGACTCCCGCTTCAGCGAGGAGCAGCTCGGACACGCCATGCGCCTGCTCGACCTGGAGCACGACGCCCCGCGCCGCCTCTCCGGACTGCTCGCCGAGGCCCGCGCGACCGACCCCGACCTGCCGTACCTCGTCGCCCTCCTCGCCGTCCACGCGGCGAGCCCCCCGGTCGGCACCGCCTACCGCCAGGGCGAGGAGCGGCTGCTCTTCGCCGTCGACGACGGCACCCCGCTCGACGACCCCGAGTTCGGCGGCGCCGACCTCATCGTCGGTACGGCACTCCTCGACGCGGCGGGCATGGCCGCCGACCGCACGGAGGCGACGTGACCCTCGTACCCCCCGCCCCGACCTCCTGTACCGACGGGGCCGACCCCGCTCCGGCCGACGAGCCGGACGCGACCGACGCGCTCGACCCGGCCGACCTGCTGGACCCGGCCGACCTGCTGGACCCGGCCGATCAGCCGAGCCCGGCCCGCCCGCTCGACCTGCCGGGTCCGGCCGACCTGCCGGGTCCGGCCGACCTGCCGGGTCCGGCCGACCTGCCGGGTCCGGCCGACCTGCCGGGTCCGGCCGACCTGCCGGGTCCGGCCGACAGCGTCGTACTCGGAATTACTGTCGTGCCCGCGCCGCGACCGGAAGCCACAATGGAGCCGGAGCCGGAGCCGGAGCCGGAGCCGGAGGCCGGAACGGAACCCGAGGCGGCCTCGGTGGCCGACCCCGCGCCCGCCCGCGCACCGGAGCCCGCCCCGGCGGCCCCCGCCCCCGACCCCGCCGCCGCGCAGGCCCCCCGCACCCGCCCCCGGCTCGGCACCGTCCCCCTGGCGTCCGGGCCGTCCCGGCCCGGGGCCGCGCGGCGGCGGGGCGACGTCCCGTCCGTGCGGGCCGTGCGGCTCACGGACGAGCCGCCCGCGCCCGCCGAGCGGGCCCCGGCCCCGGCCGCCGTCACCCCCGTACCGCTGCCCGTGCCCCGACCCGCCGTCCGCGCCGTACCGACCGAGAACCGTCCCGAGGAGCCCCAGCCGTGAGCGAGACCCACGCCGAGCACGCCGACGCGTGGAGCGAGCAGGAGCATCCGCACGCCGACGCGTGGAGCAGGCAGGAGCCCCCGCAGGCCCCGGCCGCCCCCGCCGCGTCCGGCGGCTCCGCGGTCACCCCCGCCGACGCCGCCGACGCGGCCCGGCTCGTCTCCTTCGGGCTCCAGCCCAAGCTGCTCCCGGCCCGCGACGCCGAATACGCCGAACTCCTGCGCCGCTACCGCGAGGACCCCGCCTTCGCGCGCCTCGCCGACGCCGTCGCCACCGGCCTCGGCCTCGTCGTCCTGGAGGTCTCCCCGCGCGCGGGGATGGCCGTCACCGCCGCCGAGGACTCCGTCTTCGCCGTCCGCATGGGCGACTACGCCCGCCGCGCCTCCACGGACTCCGCCGACCGCTTCCTGCACGGCCTGGCCCACCTCGCCGTCGCCGCCATGGCCTTTCCCCGCCCCGAGGACCTCGCCGACGACGCGTACATCGGCCGGTTCACCGTCAACGGCGTCGACGCCTTCGTGCGCCAGGCCTGCCTGCGCCTGGAGCAGCGCGCCGAGGAGGAGGGCGAGAACACCGACCCGGCCTCCGACGCCCCCGGCCTGGAGGCCGCCTGGCGGACCTACGCCCGCCGCAGCGCCACCGGCGCCACCAAGGACGCCCGCAGGCTCGCCGGATCCACCACCGGCATCGTCGGCAAGGCCGCCGCGTTCCTCACCGACTCCGGCTTCCTCCAGCGCACCGGCGACGAGGGCGGCGGCTCCTACCGCACCACCGCCCGCTACCAGCTCCAGGTCCGCGACATGGCCGGCTCCGCCGCCATGGCCGAACTCCTCGAACTCGGCGTCGTCCCCGTCAGCGACGGCTCCGCGACCCTCCTGCCGCCGCCCGAGGGCGACGACCTGGAGCTCGCGGCCGACGCGGGCCTCCCGTTCCACTCGTGATCCCGTCGGCCACGCCGACCCCGTCCACCCCGCCGACCCCGTCCACCCCGCGCGCGGTCCCGCCGCCCCGCCGACCTTCCCAGCACGAGAGTCCCCGCCATGTACGAGCTGTCCCGGGTCCGCCTCTACTCCATCGGCCCCGCCGGCGCGCGCTACGCCGACACGGTCCTGGACCTGCGCGGAGTCGGCGCCCCGGTGCCCCACCCCGCCCCCACCCAGGCGGAGTTCTTCGAGGACGAGCCGGTCGGCCCGCCGCGCCGCCCGGCCCCCGCGGGCGTGCTCTTCCTGGAGAACGGCGGCGGCAAGTCCGTCCTCCTCAAGCTGATCTTCTCGGTCATGCTCCCCGGCCACCGCAACACCCTCGGCGGCGCCAGCTCCGGCGTGCTGCGCAAGTTCCTCCTCGCCGACGACTGCGGCCACGTCGCCCTGGAGTGGCAGCACACCCTCACCGGCGAACTCGTCGTCGTCGGCAAGGCCAGCGAGTGGCGCGGCCGCCAGGTCTCCAACGACCCCCGGAAGTTCGCCGAGGCCTGGTACTCCTTCCGGCCCGGCCCCGGCCTCAGCCTGGACAACCTCCCCGTCGCCGAGGCCACCTCGGTCCGCCCGCCCGTCGAGGGCGCCTCCGGCGCGCGCGGCCGCCGCCGCACCATGAAGGGCTTCCGCGACGCGCTGACCGAGGCCGGCAAGGCCTATCCGCACCTGGAGGTGGTCTGGGAGGAGATCCACGACCGCTGGAACGAGCACCTCGGCGAACTCGGCCTCGACCCCGAACTCTTCCGCTACCAGCGCGAGATGAACGCCGACGAGGGCGAGGCCGCCGGCCTCTTCGCGGTCAAGAAGGACTCCGACTTCACCGACCTGCTGCTGCGCGCCGTCACCGACACCCGGGACACCGACGGCCTCGCCGACCTCGTCGGCGGCTTCGGCAGCAAGCTCGGCCGCCGCGCCGAACTCACCGCCGAACGCGACTTCACGGCCGGCTCCGTGGACCTCCTGAACCGGATCGTCGAGGCCGCCGGAATCCGGACCCACGCGCGCGAGGTCCACACCGCCGCCGAGCGCCGCACCCGCGGCCTCGCCCGCCGGCTCTCCGCCCGCGCCGCCGAGGAGCGCGGCCGGGGCGCCGAACTCGCCCAGCAGGTCACCTCCGCCGCCCACGCCGTCGCCGAGGCCGAGGACGCCCGCGGCCGCAGCGCCCTCATCGCCGCCGAACTCGCCTACCGGCACGCCTCCCTGGCCCTGGCCGCCGCCGAGAAGGGCGCGGCCTCCCAGCGCCGCGAACTCACCGACGCCCGCACCCTGCACTCCGCCTGGCAGGCCGCCGAGGCCGTGCTCCGCCACCGCGCCGCCGGCGACCGCTCCGCGCGCGTGGCCGCCGCCATCCGCGAGGCCGAGCGGGACGCCGCCCCCGCCCTCGCGGCCCGCGCCGGGGCCGCCGCCGACCTCGTACGGGCCCTCGCCGCCGCCGCCGAGGAGGGCGAGCGGCACGCGGCCGAGGAGGAGGAGCGCTCCACCGCCCTCCAGGAGGCGGGTGAGACCGCCCACCGCGACGCCACCGCCGCCGCGACCGAGGCCCAGCGCGCCCGCAGCGAGTCCGGCCACCTGCGCCAGCGGCTCGCCGAGGTCGAGCAGGAGACCGCCGAGGCCGTACGGGCCGGCTGGCTCGACGACACCGCGCCCGACGCCGACCCGGCCCGCGCCGCGCTCGCCGCCAGCGACGCCGAGAAGACCGCGGTCGCCGCCTGGGACACGGCCCGCGAGACCGCCGCCGCCGTCGTCGAGCGTGCGCGGGAGGCCGCCGGGGCCGAGTCCCGCGCCGAACTCGCCGCCGCCCGCGCCGCCGACGCGGCCGAGGCCGCCGGCAACGCCCACGACGCGGAGCGCCGCGCCGCCGAGTCCCTGGCCGCCGAGGAGCGCCTCGCGGAACTCCTGAGCCTGCCCTCGGGCGCGCACACCGCCGGGGACGACAGCGCGATCCACGGGGGACCGCTCACCGCCACCGACCTCGACCGGTACGCCGACGAGCTGCGCTCCCTGCTCGACGGGGCCGTCGCCTCCGCCGAGCGGCAGCTCTTCGAACTGCGCACCGCCGCCGCCGACGACTCCCGCATCCTCGGCGCCCTCGGCGACGGCGGCCTGCTGCCGCCGGGACCCGACGTCCTCGCCACCGTCGAGCACCTCGGCGAGCACGGCATCCCCGCCCTCCCCGGCTGGCGCTACCTCGCCCAGGCCGTGGACCCCGCCGACCACGCGCGCGTGCTCGCCGCCCGCCCCGAACTCGTCGACGGCGTCGTGATCACCGACCCCGTCTCGTACGGGCGCGCCCGCGAGGTCCTCGCCGCCGCCGCCCTGCTGCCCCGCTCCGCCGTCGCCGTCGGCACCGCCGCCGCCCTGCTCGCCCCGGTACCGGCCCGGTCGGGGGACGAGGACCCCGGCGTCTTCCTCGTACCGCCGAACCCGGCCATGCACGACGAGCACGCGGCCGACGAGGAGCGGCACGCCCTGCGCGCGCGGGCCGCAGCACGGGACGAGGAGATCCGCACCCTCGCCGGCCGCCTCGCCGGCGACCGCTCCCTCGCCGCCCGGATCGGCGCCTGGCGCGCCGACTGCCCGCCCGGCATGCTCGCCGAGCTCGCCGCCGCCGCCACGGCCGCCCGCGAGAGCGCCGAAGCCGCCGCCGCGACCCTCGAAGAGGCCCGCACCGCCCGTGCGGAGGCCGACGAGACCGCCGCCGAGGCGATCCGCGTCCGCGACGAGCGCCAGGAGGCCGCCCAGCGCGCCCGCCGCGTCGCCGACGCCCTCGCGGGCCTGGCGTTCCGGCTGCGCGAGCGGTCCGCCTGGCAGGCCAGGCTCCGCGAACTCGCCGACGACGCCGCCGAGTCCGAGGCCCGCGCCCAGACCTGCCTGGAGCGCGCCCGGGCCGCCGACGAGGACCGCCGCGCCGCCCAGCGCGCCGCCGACGACGCCCACCGCACCGCCCGCGCCCTGCGGGCCGAGCGCGCCGAGATCGCGGGCGCCCCCGACCCGCTCCCCGAGGCGGACCCGGCCGCGCCCCGCACCGCCCTGCCCACCCTCCGCGAGGCCTACCGGGCCGCGTCCCAGCTCTACGAGAAGGTCGGCGTCGGCGCCGACCTGCGCGCCGAGCAGGCCCGCGCCGAGAGCGACGAGTCCGCCGCGCTCGCCGAGCTGAACCGCCTCACCAACAAGGTCCGCACCCGCGCCGAACAGCTCCTGGAGTCCACCGACGGCGCCGACGGCCCGTCCCGCCAGGCCGCCGCAGCCCGCGCCGAGTCCCTGGTCCAGATGCTGGAGACCCGCGCCTCCGAGGCGAGCGAGAAGCTCGGCCGGCTCCGCGGCGAGGCCGAACGCCTCGCCCCCGAGGACGGCGGGGCGCACACCGAGCTGCCCGAGGAGCTCGTCCCCGCCGACGCCGAGCGCGCCCAGGCCCTCCTGCGGACCGCGACCGCCGAACTCGCCTCCCGCAGCGCCGCCCTGGAGTCGGCCCGCGCCGCCCACGCCGGACTGCTCCGCGACCACCGGGCCGCAGAGGACGCGGCCGGCGGTTTCGACGAGACGGCGGCCCTGCTCCGGGACCTGCTCCGCGACCACGCGGACGAGGAGCAGGAGGACACCGAGCCGTACTCCGGCACCCTGGAGGAGGCCCGTACGGCGGCCACCGAGGCGCGCCGGACGCTGCGCGGCCGGACCGGCGAGCTGTCCGCCGCCGACGCCGCCGTGCGCGAGGCGAGCGACGTCCTCGTCCGGCACGCCAACTCCACCCGCTACGAGCAGGTCCGCACCCCGGCCCGCCAGCAGATCCGCGAACTCCCGGCGTCCGCGCTCCCCGAGCACGCCGCCAAGTGGGCCGAGGCCTTCGCGCCCCGGCTGCGGGTCCTCACCGACGAGCTGGAGCAGCTGGAGCGCAACCGGGACTCGATCGTGGACCGCCTCCGCGGCCTCGTCGAGTCCTCCCTCGCGACCCTCCGCTCGGCCCAGCGGCTCTCCCGGCTCCCCGAGGGCCTCGGCGAGTGGTCGGGCCAGGAGTTCCTGCGGATCCGCTTCGAGGAGCCCGACCAGGCCACCCTCGCGGAGCGGCTCGGCGAGGTCGTCGACGAGGCCACCCGCGCCGCCGTGAAGAAGAACTCCGACCTGCGCCGCGACGGCATGTCCCTGCTCCTGCGGGGCGTGCAGGCGGCCCTCGAACCCAGGGGCGTCTCCGTCGAGATCCTCAAGCCGGACGCGGTGCTGCGCGCCGAGCGGGTCCCCGTCGGGCAGATGGGCGACGTCTTCTCCGGCGGCCAGCTCCTCACCGCCGCCATCGCCCTGTACTGCACGATGGCGGCGCTCCGCTCCAACGACCGGGGCCGCGACAAGCACCGGCACGCGGGCACGCTGTTCCTGGACAACCCGATCGGCCGCGCCAACGCCACGTACCTCCTGGAGCTCCAGCGGGCCGTGTCGGACGCGCTCGGCGTCCAGCTCCTCTACACGACGGGCCTGTTCGACACGACCGCGCTCGCCGAGTTCCCGCTGGTGATCCGGCTCCGCAACGACGCCGACCTGCGGGCGGGGCTGAAGTACATCAGCGTGGAGGAGCACCTGCGCCCCGGCCTTCCGCAGACCGACCCGGAGGGGGAGGCGATCCACGGCGAGATCACGGCGACGCGCATGTTCCGCCGCCACCGGTCCGACGACCCGGCCCCGACGGGCACCGCGTGAGCACGGCCCGTCCGTGAAACGAGTGAAGGGCCCGGCCCCCTGGACAGGGGGCCGGGCCCTTCACCGCTCTTCCTCGGTCAGGCCGCCTCGGACAGCGGTGCCGTCTCCACCCGGCCCTCACCGCGCCGCGCCCGCAGCGACGGACGCGCCGTGCTGCTCGGCTCCGACACCACCCCGTTGCGCTGGCGCCACACCTGACGGGTGATCCAGACGTCGAGGACGCTCCAGGTGGCCACGATCGTCGAGGCCACCGCGGTGATGGTGATCGGGAAGGCCAGCCACGACCCCGCGAGGCTGCAGAAGAACGCCACCACCGCCTGGATGAGGGTCACCGATGTGATCATCACGGCCCGTACGGCGGCGTCGCGCACCGGATCGGGCATCCGCCGCCGGCCCCGCTCGTCCTCCACCCACAACTGTCCTGCCGACCGCGCCTCGTGTTCCATTGCCCTGTCACTCCCCACCACTGAACGACTTCAGGGACGGCTGCCCGTTGTGAGCGCCTTTACGCGGACAGAACCCTCCCCGTACCTATTGACGCACGCCAGAGGGAAAAGGTTTCGCCCCGCCCCGGGTGAAACGCGAGACCCCGTACGGGCGGAACGCACAGTTCCAGCCATCTCCCCAGGCCGGCGGAGCCGCACGTCATCGGGTGTCCTGCGCCACAGTGGCCGACCCCAACTCCCCGAATAACAGGACATCTCATGATCGACGCTCACTCGACAGGCTGAAAATAGCCCGGACACACCTTCGGGATGGTCGCGATGCAGTAGTAGGCTCGCGCCGCCGTTTGTTGAAACTCAAGGTTGACGCCGTGTGTTGACGCCCGACGTCACGAAGTGAAGGACCCTCGCGACGAACGGGGGCCGAGCTGGGGGAGGCCATGCGCTTTCGCGGGAAGTCCATCCGCCGGAAGATCGTGGCGTTGCTGCTCGTACCGCTCGTCTCCCTCACCGGCCTGTGGGGCTTCGCCACCGTCCTCACCGGCCGCGAGGCCGACCAGCTCCTCGACGTCGGCTACATCGTCGACAAGGTCGGCTACCCCCTGGAGGACACCGCCCGGGTCATCCAGCTCGAACGCCGCCAGTCCCTCGTCTACCTCGCCGACCCCCGCGGCTCCGACGCCCTCGTCCGGCTCCAGGAGATCCGCCGGGCCACCGACCGGCAGATCGCCCGCATCCGCGCCAACGCCGCCGAACCCGGCGTCCGCGAGGAGATGCGGCCCGTCACCGCCCAGCGGATCGACAGCCTCCTCGAAGCGCTCGACGGCCTCGAATCGATCCGCCGCTCCGTGGAGAGCCGCGGCATCGGCCGTCTGCAGGCCCTCGACTTCTACAACCGCCTCGTCGACCCCTGCTACAGCTTCCTCATCACCCTCCACGCCCTGGAGAACGTGGAGATGGACAAGCAGGGCCGCGCCCTCGTCGGCATCACCCGCGCCCGCGAACTCCTCTCCCGCGAGGACGCCCTCGTGCTCTCCGCGCTCGTCGCGGACCGCGTCACCGCCCCGGAGATCCGTGCGATATCCGACCTGATCGCCAACCGGAAGCAGTTCTACGAGGTCAACCTCGAACTCCTGCCGGCCGCCGAGCGCGACCGCTTCGAGAAGTTCTGGCGCGGCCCCGAGACCCTGCCGCTGCGCACCGCCGAGAACGCCCTCGTCGAACAGGGCCCCACCGACAACCCGCGCGCCGTCACCGCCGCCCACTGGCAGGACAACGCCAGCCCCGTCCTCGACGTCCTCGCCCGCGAGAACACCGCCGCGGGCGACCGCTACCAGGAACGCGTCCAGCCCGCCGCCTACAGCGTCCTCCTCAAGGTCGGCGTCGCCGGAGTCCTCGGCTTCCTCGCCCTGCTCGCCTCGATCGTCATCTCGGTCCGCATCGGCCGCGTCCTCGTCCGCGACCTGCGCCGCCTCCAGAAGGAGGCCCAGGAGGTCTCCGGAGTGCGCCTGCCCAGCGTCATGCGCAGGCTCGCCGCCGGCGAACACGTCGACATCACCACCGAAGTCCCCCACCTCCGCTACGGGGAGGACGAGGTCGGCCGGGTAGGCCAGGCCCTCAACACCCTCCAGCGCGCCGCCGTCGAGGCCGCCGTCAAGCAGGCGGAGCTGCGCCGCGGCGTCTCCGAGGTCTTCGTCAACCTCGCCCGCCGCAACCAGGTCCTGCTCCACCGCCAGCTCACCCTCCTCGACACCATGGAGCGGCGCACCGAGGACACCGACGAACTGGCCGACCTCTTCCGGCTCGACCACCTCACCACCCGCATGCGCCGGCACGCCGAGGGCCTCGTCATCCTGTCCGGCGCCGCCCCCTCCCGCCAGTGGCGCAAGCCCGTCCAGCTCATGGACGTCGTCCGCGCCGCCGTCGCCGAGGTCGAGGACTACGAGCGCATCGAGGTGCGCCGGCTGCCCCGCCTCGGCGTGGGCGGCCCCGCCGTCGCGGACCTCACCCACCTCATCGCCGAACTCCTCGAGAACGCCACCGTGTTCTCGCCCCCGCACACCGCCGTCCAGGTGCTCGGCGAGCGGGTCGCCAACGGCTTCACCCTGGAGATCCACGACCGCGGCCTCGGCATGAACCCCGACGCCCTCCTCGACGCCAACCTCCGGCTCGCCGAGACCCCCGAGTTCGAGCTCTCGGACACCGACCGCCTCGGCCTCTTCGTGGTCAGCCGCCTCGCCCAGCGCCAGAACGTCCGGGTCTCGCTCCAGACCTCCCCGTACGGGGGGACCACCGCGGTCGTCTTCATCCCGGCCGCGCTGCTCACCGACGCGCCCGAGACGGAGGGCGCCGGCTTCCGCCTGGACCGCAAGGTCTCCGACCGCGCCGACGACGACCCCGCCGCCCTGCCCACCCGCCGCCCGGCGCTCGCCAGGGTCCCCGACGTCGCCAACGCCCCGCTCGACGGCCCCGTCGAGCTGGAGGCCCCGCTCGACGGCGACGACTTCGACGCGCTCCTCGACCGGTCCGCGGACCTCCTCGACGACACCGAGAGCGAGCGCGGCGGCCTCTTCAAGCCCCGGGACCGGCGCCGCGCCGGCCTCGCCCCCGCGGGCGAGCAGCACGACCAGGCCCCGGACCGGGCCGCCGCCGGCCGCGACGCGGAGGACGCCTCCGCCGACGGGGCCGCCCGCCGCCCCGTACCGCTGCCGCGCCGCCACACCCCGACGCTCGTCGTGGACCACGGCCGCCGCCTCGACGGCCCCGACCGCGCCCATCCGGCACCCGGCCGGTCCCACCCGACCCCGGGCCGCCCGGCCACCGGCCCCGGTGGCAACGGCGGTACCGCCCACGAGGACCGCCAGGGCCCCACCCTCGTCCCCGTCCGCCCGCAGGGCTCCGCCCGCCCGGACGGCCCCGCGCGCCCGGAGCCTCTTACCCGCCCGGGAAGCCCCGTACAGCCCCGCCCGGGAAGCCCCGTACAGCCGGAAGGCCCGGCACGACCGCAGGGCACCGGTCGCCCGCAGGGCCCCGGCCGGCCGGAAGGCTCCGGACGCCCGCAGGCCTCCGTGCCGCCCGCGGCCGATCCCGCCCCGCCGGAGGCCCCGGCCCCCGCCCTCTTCGACGGACTGCCCCGCCGCGTCCGCCAGGCCAGCCTCGCGCCCCAGCTCCGCGGGGCCGACAGCCCGGCCCGCCGCGACGAGGGGCCCCGGACCGCGCCCGAAGGCCGGGACTCCTTCGAGCGCGACGCCGAGGAGGTGCGCGCCCGGATGGCCGCCATGCAGCGCGGCTGGCAGCGCGGACGGCGGGACACCACCGACCCTGACGACCCGACAGCACCAGGAACGACACCCGAGGGGGACGGTCGATGACCGCACCGAACGCCGCAGCAACCAGCACGACCTCCGGAAACGGCGAACTGAACTGGCTCCTCGACGAGCTCGTCCAGCGCGTCGGCTCCATCCGGAAGGCCCTGGTGCTCTCCGGCGACGGGCTTCCCACCGGTGCCTCCCAGGACCTGACCCGGGAGGACGGCGAGCACCTGGCCGCCGTCGCCTCCGGCTTCCACAGCCTCGCCAAGGGCGTCGGCCGCCACTTCGAGGCCGGCAAGGTCCGCCAGACGGTCGTCGAACTGGAGGACGCCTTCCTCTTCGTCACGGCCGCCGGCGACGGCAGCTGCCTGGCGGTGCTCGCGGACGCCGACTCCGACGTCGGCCAGGTCGCCTACGAGATGACGCTGATGGTGAAGCGGGTCGGGGCCCACCTCGCGACGGCCCCCCGGACCGGACTGCCCTCGGGAGGGTGAGTGGGACGGCATGAGTGACGAAGCCGAGCGGAACCCGACGGCGGAGGAGCGGACCCCGCGCCCCCACCACTGGTTCGACGACGAGGCCGGACCGGTGGTCCGCCCGTACGCGATGACCCGCGGCCGGACGAGCGCCGCCACCCGCCACCGGCTCGACCTGATCGCGGTGGTCGTTCCCGAGCCCGCCGCCGAAGACCCCGGCCGGGACCAGACGCTCTCCCCGGAACACGTGGAGATCGTCGAACGCTGCTCCGAGCAGCCCCAGTCGATCGCCGAGCTCGCCGCCGGACTCGACCTCCCCGTAGGGGTGGTCAGGGTCCTCGTCGGCGACCTCGTCGAGGACGAACTCGTCCACGTGACCCGCCCCGTTCCGCCGGCCGAGCTGCCGGACGTGAACATCCTCCGCGAGGTGATCAATGGCCTTCGGGCGCTCTAGCCGCACCAAGCCCTTCGTCGAACCGGTGACCCTGAAGATCCTCGTCGCCGGCGGGTTCGGGGTGGGCAAGACGACCCTGGTGGGCGCGGTCAGCGAGATCAGGCCCCTGCGGACCGAGGAGATGCTGAGCGAGGCGGGGCGGCCCGTCGACGACCTGCACGGCGTCGAGACCAAGACGACCACCACGGTCGCCATGGACTTCGGCCGGATCACGCTGCGCGAGGACCTCGTCCTGTACCTGTTCGGCACACCCGGCCAGGACCGCTTCTGGTTCCTCTGGGACGAGCTGGCCCAGGGGGCCCTGGGCGCGATCGTCCTCGCGGACACCCGCCGCCTGGAGGACAGCTTCGCGGCCATCGACTACTTCGAGCGGCGCGGCATCCCGTTCACGGTGGCCGTCAACTGCTTCGAGGGCGCCCAGCGGTTCCCCGCCGAGAGCGTGCGCGGAGCCCTCGACCTCGACCCCGAGGTCGAGCTGGTCATGTGCGACGCCCGGGACCGCGAGTCCGTGAAGAACGTCCTCGTGGCGGTCGTCGAGCACGCCCTCATCCTCGCCGACCGCACCCACGCGGCCGTCACCTCCTGACCCTCCGGCGGAGGGCCCGGCAGGGGCCCTCCACCGGGAGGCTCAGTGCCCCGCCACCGACCTCCGCGCCACCGGGAAGTCGAAGAAGGTGTCGGGGAACGGCTCGGGCCTGAACGTGAAGTGCCACCACTCCTCCGGCAGGTTCACGAACCCCTGCTCGGCGAGCACCCCCTTGAGCAGCTGCCGGTTGGCCCGCTGCACGCCCGTGATCCGGGGGTCGTCGGTGTGCGAGCGCGTGTCGAAGCAGTCGTAGCCCGTCCCCATGTCCACGGAGCTGTCGGGGAACCGCTCCGCCTTCGGCGCGTAGCACTCCACCAGCCTCTCGCCCGGCCGGTACGGGCGCGTGGGCCGCGCGGGCAGCCGCACGATCGTCAGGTCCACGGTCGAGCCCCGGCTGTGCCCGGACTTCTCCGCGATGTAACCGTCCGCGAACAGCCGGGACTTGTCGACGAGCGGATAGAACTCCTTCTTCATCCGCTCGTCCTCCAGGTCCTTCGCCCACCGCACGAAGTGGTCGACGGCCCGCTGCGGCCGGTAGCAGTCGTACACCTTCAGCGTGTATCCCCGGGCGAGCAGCCGCACCTGCGCCCGGTGCAGCGCCTCCGCCGCCTGCCGGGTCAGGACGCACAGCGGCTGCCGGTAGCCGTCCACCCGCTCGCCGGTGAAGTTGTGCGCCGTCGTGTAGCGCATCTCCTGGACGATCGTCCGGTCCACGGAGTCGAGGGCCACGAACTCCCGGGGCGCCCGGGGCTCCGGCGCGGCCGACGCCGGGGGAGGGGCCGCGAGGACGGAGCCGGTGAGGGCGAGCAGCCCGGCGGCGGCCGTGACGGTGAGGGTACGGAGAGCGGAGACGAGTCCTGTCATGGGCACCGTCTACCAGTTCCGGCAGCGCCGGGAAAGGGCGATCGCATACGGTCGTGGCGTGACCGACTCGACCGTGCAGGACTCCCACTGCTCCTTCTGCGGCGCCGCGCACTCCGCCGGCGCGGGCTGGCCCCGCACCTGCCCGGGCTGCGGCCGCACCGCCTACCGCAATCCGCTGCCCGTCGCCGTCGCCCTCCTGCCCGTCACGGACGCGGACGGCACGGGGCTCGTCGTCATCACCCGCACCATCGAGCCCCGGCGGGGCGGGATCGCGCTCCCCGGCGGCTTCATCGACCACGGCGAGGACTGGCGCGCCGCCGTCGTCCGCGAACTGCGCGAGGAGACCGGCATCGAGGCCGCCGCCGAGGAGGTCCGCCTCGCCGACGCGCTGAGCTCCCCGGCCGGGCACCTCCTCGTCTTCGGCCTCCTCCCGCCCCGCCCGGCCTCCTCCCTGCCCGCCTCGGTCCCGACCGACGAGACCAGCGGCCACCACCTGCTCCGGGCCCCGGGGGACCTGGCCTTCCCGCTCCACACCGAGGCGGTGCGGAAGTGGTTCGCGGGGGAGTACGGCTGAGGGGGCGGGGAGCGCTCGGTCCCGCACCGGGGCGGTCCCTCCTCAGAGCCCCCGCACCCGTAGCAGCGGTCCCGCCTCGGAGTCCCGCATCCATAAACGCGGCGGTCCCTCCTCAGAGCCCCCTGACCCGCACCGGCAGCCCCGCCTCCGCCGTCCCGTCGTCCGTCAACCGCTCCACCACCACCCGCCCGTCCACCAGGCGCGACTGGTACCGCTCGATCTCGGCCGGCTCCCAGCCGTCCCCCGTGTCCCGTACGACGAGCCCCCCGCCCGTCCGCCCGGCGGCGGGCGCCCACACCTCCAGGACCGGACCGCCCTCCTCGCCCCGCACCGGGAGCACCGCGCCCGCCCGGGCCAGGACCGGCACCCGTGACGGCGGCGCGTCGAGCAGCACCTGCCCGGGCCCCTCGTACGCCCGCCCCGTCGCCGTGTCGTACCAGCGTCCGCGCGGCAGCCGCACCGCCCGCCGGTCGGTGCCGGGCGTCAGGACCGGGGCCACGAGCAGCGAGTCACCGAGCAGGAACGCGTCCTCGCAGTCCCGCAGCGCCCGGTCCTCCGGCGTCCCCCACCACACCGGCCGGACGTACGGCGCGCCCGTCATCCGGGCGAGCCGCGCCAGGGTCGTGAAGTACGGCCGCAGCCGCTCCCGTTCGGCCAGCGCCACGCGCGCGTACTCCGCGATGTCGGGCCCGAACTCCCACGGCTCGTGCGGCCCGGGGCCGGTCCCCGCGCGCGTACGGAACAGCGGGAGCCACGCCGACAGCTGGTACCGGCGCAGGAACAGCTCCGGCGACACCCCGTCGGACGCCCCGCCGCCGGAGCCCGTCACGTCCGGTCCCGAGTACGGCACCCCGCACAGCCCGAGGCCCAGGACCAGGGAGAGCGAGGCCCGCAGCCCCGGCCACCCCTCCGACACCCCGTCGGCCCAGTTGCCCCCGTACCGCTGCGTCCCCGCCCAGCCGGAGCGCGACAGGAGGAAGGGCCGCTCGTCGGGCCGCAGCCGGCGCAGCCCCTCGTACCCGGAGCGGGCCATCTCCAGGCCGTACACGTTGTGCGCCTCCCGGTGGTCGCCGCCCCGGCCGTCCAGCGCGTACCGGGCCGAGCGCGGCAGCGCCGGACCGCCGAACGGGACGGAGGGGACCGGCCCGTCCAGCTCGTGCGCCACCCCGGAGAAGCCCTGCCGGAGCCGCTCCCCGTACAGCCCGCCCCACCACTTCCGCACCGCCGGATCGGTGAAGTCCGGACGGACGCACCCGGCCGTCCCGCGGACCTCGTCGCCCCGGGCGTCCCGGACGAAGCCGTCCACCGCGCGCCCGCCGTCGTACACCGGGTCCCCGGGCTCCGCCCGCACCGCCGGGTCCACGGCCGCCACCAGCCGCACGCCCTCCTCCCGCAGCTCCTCCGCGAGCGCGGGCAGGTCGGGGAACCCCTCCCGGTCCACCGTGAACGCCCGCCGCCCGTCCCGGTGGCCGGCGCCCAGGTGGACGGCGGACAGCGGAAGGCCGTGCTTCCGGTGCGCCTCCACCGCCCTCCGCACCTCCGCCGCTCCGCCGGAGCCCTCGCGCGCGTGCTGCGGGCCGAGCGCCCAGGACGGCGGGAGCGCGGGCGCGCCCGTGAGCGCCGCCCAGCCGTGCAGCACGCGCGCGGGGGTGCCGACCACCACCCAGCAGCGCAGCGGACCGCCCTCCATGCGGACCTCGCCGGTCCCCGGCCGGTCGTGCCCGGACCCGGCGCCCTCCTCGCCCTCGGACAGGGTGATCCGGCCGTCCCAGGAGTTGTCGTGGAACACCAGGTGCGTACCGGCGTCCGAGACGACGAACTGCACGGGCATCGTGAGGTGCGGCGGCCCGCCCCCGGGGCCGGGACGCCCCGGGGGAGCCGCGTTCCACAGCCGGTACGAGCCGTCCCGCGGCCGCGCCCCGCCCGACCGCCCGCCGAGCCCGAAGAACCGCGCGTCGGCCGGCACCTCGCTCCGCTGCACCCAGCGCGCCGCCCCGGACGGCCCCGCGTCCACCGGCTCCCACCAGCGCGGCGGCAGGTCCCGCCGGAGCATCAGCCCGCCCGGCGTCCGGACCTCCACCGCCCCGTGCCGGGAGACCGCCACCGTCACCCGTTCCGACACGATCCGCCAGCCGCCGTCCGTGTCCGGCTCCAGGGCCGCCCGGGGGTCCGGCTCGGGGGCCTCACCGGCCAGCGCGTACGAGGGCAGCGGCCCGGCCCCGTCCCACCCCCAGAACACCGTGCCGCCCGCCGACACGCACAGCCGCAGCGAGGACCGCGCGAACCGGATCGTCCCCCCGCCCGGCGCGGACTCCGCCGCCTCCGCGAGCCCCGGCACCCGGGCCCGCTCCGCGCCCCTCGGCGGCGTCCCCCACGCGTCCGTACGGTGCCGCCGCCACGCCGACCGCACCGTCCGCAAGCCCTCCACCGAACCGAACACCATCATCGAACGCAGCAGTTCACGACCGTCCATGCGGCTCACCCTGCCACCCGCGAAAGGCGCCACGAGCCGCGTTCAACTGCCGTTCACCCGTGGTGGGAGCACATATTCAACTACCGGACCATGGGCGGGCGGCCCTGGTGCGAAAGACGATCACATGGCATCGTCCTGTCAGCCGCGTCGCGCGCACACCCCAGCACGTGCGCGGGACACACGCAGACCCCGCGTACAGCCAGGGAGCCGCCCCATGACATCAGCGCAGACCGAGCCGCTCTGGCAGCCGGACGAGGAACGCATCGCCACGGCCGCCGTCACCCGTTTCCAGTCCTGGGCGGCCGAGCACCACGGGGCCCCGGCCGAGGGCGGGTACCCGGCCCTCCACCGCTGGTCGGTCGAGGAGCTCGAAGCGTTCTGGCGGGCGGTCGCCGAGTGGTTCGACATCCGCTTCTCCACCCCGTACGAGCGCGTCCTCGGCGACCGCTCGATGCCCGGCGCCGAGTGGTTCCCCGGGGCCACCCTCAACTACGCCGAGCACGCCCTGCGCGCCGCCGACGAGCGCCCCCACGACACGGCCCTGCTCCATGTGGACGAGACACATGAGCCCGCGCCGACGACCTGGGCCGAGCTCCGCCGCCAGGTCGGCTCCCTCGCCGCCGAGCTGCGCGCCCTCGGCGTGCGCCCCGGCGACCGGATCAGCGGCTACCTGCCCAACGTCCCGCAGTCCGTCGTGGCCCTCCTCGCCACCGCCGCCGTCGGCGGCGTGTGGACCTCCTGCGCCCCGGACTTCGGCGCCCGCAGCGTCCTCGACCGCTTCCAGCAGGTCGAGCCCGTCGTCCTCTTCACCGTCGACGGCTACCGCTACGGCGGCAAGGAGCACGACCGCCGCGACACCGTGGCCGAACTGCGCGCCGAGCTCCCGACCCTCCGCGCCGTCGTCCACATCCCCCTCCTCGGCACCCCGGCCCCCGAGGGCACCCTCGCCTGGGACGACCTGGTCGCCGCCGACACCGCGCCGGTCTACGAGCAGGTCCCCTTCTCCCACCCGCTGTGGGTCCTCTACTCCTCCGGCACCACCGGCCTGCCGAAGGCGATCGTCCAGTCCCAGGGCGGCATCCTCGTCGAGCACGTCAAGCAGCTCGGCCTGCACTGCGACCTCGGCCCCGACGACGTGTTCTTCTGGTACACCTCCACCGGCTGGATGATGTGGAACTTCCTCGTCTCCGGCCTGCTCACCGGCACGACGATCGTCCTGTACGACGGAAGCCCGGGCTACCCCGACACGGCCGCCCAGTGGCGCGTCGCCGAGCGCACCCGCGCCACCCTGTACGGCACCTCCGCCGCCTACGTGATGGCCTGCGCCAAGGCGGACGTGCACCCCGGCCGGGACTTCGACCTCTCGGCCGTGCGGTGCGTCGCCACCACCGGCTCCCCGCTGCCCCCCGACGGCTTCCGCTGGCTCCACGACGAGGTCCGCGAGAACCTCTGGATCGCCTCCGTCAGCGGCGGCACGGACGTCTGCTCCTGCTTCGCCGGCGCCGTCCCCACCCTCCCCGTCCACATCGGCGAGCTCCAGGCCGCGGGCCTCGGCACCGACCTCCAGGCCTGGGACCCCTCCGGCAAGCCCCTCGTCGACGAGGTCGGCGAACTCGTCGTCACCAACCCCATGCCGTCCATGCCGATCCACTTCTGGAACGACCCCGACGGCAGCCGCTACCGCGACAGCTACTTCGAGATGTTCCCGGGCGCGTGGCGCCACGGCGACTGGATCACGATCACCGACCACGGCTCGGTCGTCATCCACGGCCGCTCCGACTCCACCCTCAACCGCCAGGGCGTCCGTATGGGGAGCGCCGATATCTACGAGGCCGTCGAACGCCTCCCGGAGATCCGCGAGTCCCTCGTCATCGGCCTGGAGGAGCCGGACGGCGGCTACTGGATGCCCCTCTTCGTCCACCTCGTGGAGGGCGCCACCCTGGACGAGGAGCTGATCGCCCGCATCAAGCGGACCATCCGCTCGGAGCTCTCCCCGCGCCACGTCCCCGACGAGATCATCGAGGTCCCGGGCGTCCCGCACACCCTCACCGGCAAGCGCATCGAGGTCCCGGTCAAGCGCCTCCTCCAGGGCACCCCGCTCGCCAAGGCCGTCAACGCCGGCTCGGTCGACGACCTCGGCCTCCTCCACTTCTACGAGACCCTGGCGGCCAACCGCCGCGCCTAGACCCACGAACGCCCGGGGCCCCGATCCACCCGGATCGGGGCCCCGAGTGTTCCCCTAGGGCCTGTCCGACCCTGATCCGCCGGACAGGACCTAGCCCTTCGGCAGCTCGCCGGGTGCGGCGGCGGCCCCCTTCACGAGCACCGCCGACACCCCGAGGACGGTGCCCGCCCGCCCGGCCGGCGTGGTCTCGGAGAGGACGGTCCGCTCCCCGAGGAACGCCGACGTCGTGCGGTCGAAGATCCACTGCGTCTGCTCGCCGTGGGCGGTGCGGGCCACGGCGACGCCCTCGCGTCCGGCCGCGTCGGTCGCGGACGGCAGCACGGCCACGCCGGGGATCAGGGCCGCGGCCCGGTACAGCGCGGCGGTGACCTCCGGGGGAGCCCAGGTCTCGGCCAGCAGCGTCCCGATCGCGGTGAGCGCCCGCTGGTCGGCGTCGCCCCCGGGCCCTCCGGTCTCCCCCGACCCCCGCGTCTGCTCGCGGACCAGCCGCAGCAGCGCCTCCGGATCCGTGGGAAGCGCCGCCACGTACGCGTGCGTCGGGTTCGTGACGGACGGCGCCTCCGCCCCGAGGGTGGTCTTCCGGGGGACGGCCCCGGGGCGGTCCAGCTCGTACACGGGAGCCGACGACCCGAGCGGAGTGTCGGCGGAACCCGCCTCGCGCAGCAGACCGGGACGGCTGCCGTCGGCCGAGAGCCACACCTCGCGCGCGCGTGCGGACGGCAGCACGGCGGGGCCGCCGGCCGCGTCGCGCCCCGCGTGTGCGACGAGGCTCTTCACGTAGACGTACTCCCCGGGCCGCACCTTCGGCGCGGGCGCGGCGGCCGCGGCGAGCGCCGCGCGGGACAGGAACCGCACGGCGTCGGACGAGGCCGGCGGCCCGGCCGAGACCCGGCCCGGCGGCCCGGACGGTCCCTCCCCGGGCGCGAGCACGACGACACCGGCGAGGACCGCGCAGGCGGCCACGGGCACGGCGAGCAGACGGAGCGGAAACCTCCGGCGCGACCGGACGGCCGGACCGTCGTCCCCGGCGGCCAGGGCGGTTCGCAGGACGGCGTGCCGCAGGTCGAGGATCCGCTCCGGCTCCGGTTCGGGCACCGGCGGCGGGGGCAGCAGCTCGGCGAGCTCGGCCCGCAGGAGCGCGTCCGCGTCAGCGCCGCGCGGCGGGCGGGGGGTGAAGGCGTTCATGCCTGCTTCTCCGGATTCGATCGGGACGGGAGGGGACCTGCCGCCGGTACGCACGGTGGTACGGACCGACGCTCGGGTGCGGGTGCGGGCGTGTGCGCGGGCATGTGCGTGGCTGTGGGCGTGGGCCCGCGCCCACCGACCGCGTCGGCGCGCCCGCCCGCCCGCACGGCCACGGCGGCGGACCGCTCCCGCCGCCGCGCCGCCCTCAGCTCGGCGTCCGCGAGCTTCCGCAGCCGTTCACGGGCCCGGGACAGCCGGGAGCGGACGGTCCCGACCGGGACGCCGAGCGCCTCACCGGCCGCGGCGTAGTCCAGACCGGCCCACACCACGAGCGTGAAGACCTCGCGCTCGCGCCGCCGGAGCCCGCCGAGCGCGACACGGGCGGCCCGTACCTGCTCCCCGTCCGTCATCCGGGCGAGGACGTCGTCGGCGAAGTCCGGCAGGACGCCGCGCTCGGGGAGCCGGGCGAGGGCCGCGTCCCGCCGCCGGGCCTCGCGGGCGGCGCCGCGCATGATGTTGGTCGCGATGCCGAGCAGCCACGGACGCAGGCTCCCGCCGTCCGCGTGCACCTTCCCGCGACAGCGCCAGGCCTCCAGGAAGGCGGCGGAGACGACGTCCTCCGCGGCCGCCCGGTCCCCGCACACCCGGAACGCGTAGTGGTACAGCACGCGTGCGTGCTCGTCGTACGCCTCCCCGAGCGCCGAGGGGTCCCCGGCACGGAAACGATCTCTCATAGGTGATTCCACAACTGGCACTGGACGGCGGTTCGTCCGGGTTCCCGTGACCTGGGCCACACCCCTCCCACCGCTGTGGCCCAGGTCACGGGAACGCCCCCGCCGCCGCGAGCAGTGCTGAGCATGAACGATTCCCCGGCACTCGGCCGCACGACGACTTCCGCTCCTATGACGACCTCCGGCCGCACGACAACACCCGGCCGCACGACAACACCCGGCCACATGAGGACTTCCGCCCGCATCACGCTCCCCGCCCGTACGGCGATGTCCCGCCGCACGGCCCTCCGCGCCCTCGCCCTCGCCGGAGTCCTCTCCGGCATGACGCTCTCCGCGCCGCCCCCGGCCGCCGTGGCGGCGGCCCGCGCCCCCGAGACGTACACCCTGACGATCCGTCACCTCGACCGCGAGGGCGCCGCCACCGACGCGTACCGGACCCACGTCACCGGCATCTCGGGCCCCGGCGCCTCCGAGGAGGTCACGCCCCACGACGACTCCGGCACGGTCACCGTCCGCCTCCCCAGGGGCCGCTACCTGCTCGACTCCACCGTGGCCGGGCGCGAGGAGGGCTCCGGAACCGACTGGATCGTCCAGCCCCGCCTGGACCTGGACCGCGACACCACGGTCACCGTCGACGCCCGCACGACCGCCCCGGTGGACGTCCGCCCCCGGGACGCGAAGGCCCGCTTCCTCAGCAGCCTCGGCTTCGTCGAGGTCACCCACGGCGGCACGACCCGCTCCGCGAACATCCTGGCCGCCCCCGGCCTGCGGATCGCCCACCTCGGCCCCGACGCCGAGCCCGGCTCGGTCAAGGAGTGGTTCGACACGTACTGGGCCGGTGAGACCACCGACTACGCCCTCGGCTACACCTTCACCTCCTCACGCGCCCTGACCGGTCTCGTCCGCCGCCCGGCCCCCTCCTCCCTCGCCACCGTCAAGGTCCGCCGCGCGGCCCCGAAGGGCGAGACCGGGACCGCGTTCGTCTCCGTCCAGCCCGGCGCGGGCCCCACCGTCGGCATCTCCCAGCCCCTCCGGCCGCGCGGCACCGCGACCGTGCTCGTCACCCCCGAGCGGGGCCGGTGGAACGTCGAGTACGAAGGTCCCGCCGCCCCCGGGACGAAGCCCAACCGGTACGCCGTGAACGGGTTCGCGGTGCGCGCGGGCGCCACCACCACCCACACCTTCGACAACCCCGTCTTCGGCCCCGCCCTCGACACCGCGCCCGGCGCCCGCCCGGCCGGCGTCCGCGACGGCGCCACCCTCTCCCTCGACGTCCCGCTGCTCGCCGACGGCGAGGGCCACGCGCCGAGCGCGCCGCGCTTCCGGGCCGCCACCACCACGCTCCACCGGGACGGGGTCCTGATCGGCACCCGCCGGGGCGAGCCCGGCCGGGGCACGTTCACCACCACCCCGGGAGCGGCCTCGTACCGGCTGACCGCCACCGCGACCCGCGGCGACGGCACGTCGTCGGGCGGACGCGTCACCGCGGCCTGGACCTTCACCTCGGCCGCGACCGCCCGCCCGGCCGCGCTCCCCCTCAGCACCGTCCGCTTCGCCCCGGCCCTCGGCCTCGACGGCACCGCCCCGGCGGACGCCCGGGTCCGCGTGCCGGTCACCGTCCAGGGCGCGGCGGCCGGTTCCGGCGTCCGTTCCCTGACCGTCTCGGTGTCGACCGACGACGGCACCACCTGGACCCGCGTCCCCGTCACCGACGGCCGGGCCGCCTTCCGCAACCCCGCCGCCGGACGGTCCGTCTCGCTCCGTGCCGAACTCACCGACACGAAGGGCAACACCCTCACCCAGACCCTGACGGACGCCTACCGCACCCGCTGAACGACCCGACCGTTCCGGAACGCGCCGGGGAGGCACCCCTCCCCGGCGCGTTCCGCCGTCGACCCCCGCACCACGCCCGCCCGTCGTTCGGCACCCTCCCGAACCGTCACTGTCAGTGGCGAAGGTTACGGTGAGTGAGCACTGATCGGACCGTCACCAGGGGGAGACATGACACGGACCGGAACCACCCCGACGAACCTCGGCCGCGCACTGCGCCGCGAAGTCCCCAGCACCGTCGGACTCCTCGCCGACGAGCAGGACTTTGCGGCCATGCGCCGCTACCGCACGTTCCTCTTCGACGACCACACCACCTACCTGCGCCAGATCGAGACCCTCCTCAAGACCCTCGCCCGACAGGGCGGCCACACCACCGTCGCCCTCTTCGACCCCGAGGAGTACGCGGCCTGGTGCGCCGAGACCGCCACCGACCCCGACCTGCCCGCGAGCCGCAGCCGCTTCACCGCCCACCTCGCCGTCACCGGAGCCCGCGTCACCTACACCGGGCAGCCCCTCGCCGCCCTCCTGCCCGAACTCGTCGACACCGCCGTCCGCCAGGCCACCTGGGAGTACGCCACCACCGTCCTCGCCACCGCAGGCGACTGCGCGAGCTGCGGCAAAGACATCGGCAAGGCCGCCTACGAGCGGGCCGCCCGCCTGCTCGCCCGCCTCCTCGAAGCCGCCGGCCCCGGCACCCACCACCTCGTCTGCAGCGTCTCCGCCGCCGACGACCAACTCCTCGCCGTCCTCCACGCCGACGGCACCGCACCGCCCGAGGACCCCGACGGCGCCGGATCCGCCCCCGAGTTCACCGCCGTCCTTGCCGCCGGCATCGCCCTCTCCGCCCCCGGCGGACTCGTCCTGCGCACCACCGCCCCCGACACCCCCGACCGCCTCCACGGCTGGCGCCTCACCGACGGCGCCCTGACCCCGCTCACCGAGGCCGAGGTCTTCTCCGCCTACTGCACCGACGCCCGCACGGGAGAACCCCTCTCCCCGGAACCCGGCGTCGAGTACCGCGCCGGCTTCCCCCTCGCCCCCGGCCCCGACGACGACTGGACCACCCACCACTGACCACCGGCCCCGCACACGACGAAGGGGCTCCCCGCCACCTCCGTGACGGAAAGCCCCTTCGCCGCAGCCCATCTCAGGGGATCACTCCCCGGACAGCACCGCCTGCGCGGCCAGCCGCGCCTCGTGCGCGGTGTCCGCGGCCCGCGCCGCGGCCGCGGCCCGCTCGCACTGCGCCAGCGTGTACTTGGCCAGCGTCGCCCGCACGTACGGAATCGACGCCGCGCCCATGGAGAGGGAGGTGACGCCCAGACCGGTCAGCACACACGCGAGCAGCGGATCCGAGGCTGCCTCGCCGCAGACGCCACAGCTCTTGCCCTCGGCCTTGGCCGCCTCGGCGGACAGCGCCACCAGGTCGAGCAGCGCCGGCTGCCACGGGTCCTGGAGCCGGGACACCGCACCGACCTGACGGTCGGCCGCGAAGGTGTACTGCGCCAGGTCGTTGGTGCCCAGCGACAGGAACTCGACCTCCTGGAGGATCGAGCGCGCCCGCAGCGCGGCCGAGGGGATCTCGACCATCGCACCGAACTTCGCCCGCAGCCCCGCCTCGCGGCAGGCGTCGGCGAACGCCTTCGCGTCCGTACGGTCGGCCACCATCGGCGCCATGACCTCGAGGTACACCGGCAGGCCCTCGGCCGCCTTCGCGAGCGCGGACAGCTGCGTCCGCAGCACCTCCGGGTGGTCGAGCAGCGACCGCAGCCCCCGCACGCCCAGCGCCGGGTTCGGCTCGTCCGCCGGCGTCAGGAAGTCCAGCGGCTTGTCGGCGCCCGCGTCGAGGACCCGCACGACGACGCGCCCCTCGGGGAACGCCTCCAGGACCTGGCGGTAGGCCTCGACCTGCTTCTCCTCGGACGGCGCCTTCTTGCTGTCGTCCAGGAAGAGGAACTCCGTACGGAACAGGCCGACGCCCTCCGCACCGGCCTCCACCGCCGCCGGCACGTCCGCCGGACCGCCGACGTTGACCAGCAGCGGCACCTTGTGCCCGTCCGAGGTCGCGCCCGGACCGGTGGACGTGGCCAGCGCGGCCCTGCGCTCGGCGGCGGCCTTCGTCAGCTCCGCCTTCTTGTCCTCGCTCGGGTCCACGAAGAGCTCACCGGTGGAACCGTCGACCGCGATGAGCGTGCCCTCGGCCAGCTCGCCCGCACCCGGCAGCGCCACGATGGCCGGCACGCCCAGGGCCCGCGCGAGGATCGCGCTGTGGCTGGTCGGCCCGCCCTCCTCGGTCACGAACCCGAGCACGAGCGTCGGGTCGAGCAGCGCCGTGTCGGCGGGCGCCAGGTCCCGAGCGATCAGCACGTACGGCTCGTCGCTGTCCGGCACGCCCGGCATCGGCACGCCGAGCAGCCGCGCGACGATCCGGTTCCGCACGTCGTCCAGGTCCGCGACCCGGCCCGCCATGTACTCGCCGGCCCCGGCGAGCAGCTCGCGGTAGTGCGAGAAGGCGTCGTAGATACCGCGCTCGGCCGTGCTGCCGACCGCGATCCGGCGGTCCACGTCGGCGATGAGCTCCGGGTCCTGGGCGATCATCGCCTGGGCCTCCAGCACCGCCTGGGCCTCGCCGCCGGCCAGATTGCCCCGGGCGATCAGATCCGCGGCCACGGCCTCCACGGCCTGACGGGCACGCCCCTGTTCGCGCTCCGCCTCCTCGGCCGGAATCGACTTGGCCGGCGGCTCCAGAACCGCAGTGCCCATGTGCCGGACCTCGCCGATCGCCACTCCGTGGCTGACGCCGACGCCTCGCAGCGTTGTCTCCATCTCACCCGTCTCCGATTGAGCGACGGCCCCGGCCGTCGCGTTGAATGTCGAACTCGCGGTCGTCACAGCGGACGAACCGGCTAGTTCCAGCCGAAGAGGTGGTCGCCGGCCTTCACGTCGCCGTCCTCGGCGACGTCGGAGAGCGAGTCCGCGGTGGCCTCCAGGGCCACGACGGGACAGATGGGGGACTTGCCGGCGGCCTCGACCGCGGCGGGGTTCCAGCGCACGACGGCCTGTCCGCGCGTCACGGTGTCACCCTTGCTCGCGAGCAGCTCGAAGCCCTCTCCGTTGAGCTGGACGGTGTCGATGCCGAGGTGCGTCAGCACGCCGTGTCCTTCGGAGTCGACGACGACGAAGGCGTGCGGGTGCATGGAGACGATGACCCCGTCGACGGGGGAGACGGCCTCGGAGGGCTCACGTACGGGATCGATGGCGGTACCGGGGCCGACCATCGCACCGGAGAAGACCGGGTCGGGAACTGCGGCGAGACCGATGGCACGGCCGGCGAGCGGCGAGGTCACGGTTGTCATGGGAAGCCTCCCAGGGGCGGAGATTGTGTGGCGCCGTCACTACCTGTCCTGGACGGCGAGCTGTTCAGAAGCGTATGTCATGGGAAGTCCCGGTTCCGCCCGAGACGTACCAGTTGGACGGAGCTAGGGACCACCGGCGACGGTTTGCGTCTACTGACGGTGGGATGTACTGTCGTACTCCTGCCTGACCCCAACGCGGCCTTGAGTCGCGGGTCGGCAGCACCTATCAAGCCAGATCCTAACCCCAGTGGTCTACACCTCTGCGTGCTCGCAGCGGGACGTGGTCAGGGGGACCGAGAAAGCCTGGTAATGTTTGAACCGCCGGAAGGGCCCGGAGCGAAAGCGAATGGGACCGGAAAGCACCGGGGAAATCGGATCGGAAAGATCTGATAGAGTCGGAAACGCAAGAC